>JASHRV010000036.1 GCA_030037175.1 Acetobacteraceae bacterium | reverse complement strand
ACGTCGGCATTGATGATGAAGGAGTGGAACTGCTCGCGCTTGGTGAAGAAGGTTTCGAGCGCGGCGGTGCCGATCGCGCCGCCGAGATTGCGGAGCATGTTGAAGAGGCCGGAGGCGCCGCCTGCTTCGGCGGGAAGCACGCCGACCATGGCGATGGCGGAGAGAGGTGTCATGACGAGGGCCTGGCCGAAGGCGCGTGTCACGTCCGGAAGGAAGAGCTGGGGCGCAGCGTAGTCGGCATCGAGGCGGAGATTCATGAAGCAGGAGCCGGCGAAAATGGCAAGCCCGACGCCGACGAGGAGGCGCGGGTCGATCCGCCGCATCAGGGCGGGGACGAAGGGGATGATGACGAGCTGCGGCAGGCCGGTCCAGGCCATCACCTTGCCGATCTGTTCCGAATCGAGGCCCTGCGCGACGGAGAGATATTGGGGCAGCAGGTAGGCCGAGCCGTAGAGCGCGAAGCCGAGAAGGAAATTGCCGAGCGTGCCGAAGGCGAAATTGCGACGGGTGAAGAGGCGGAGGCGGATGAGAGGTTCCTCGATCCGCAGCTCGAGCGCCAGGAATGCGGCGAGCGTGACGGCGGCGAGCAGGCTGAGGCGGACGATGAAGGGGGAATTGAACCAGTCGTACACATCGCCTTCGTCGAGCACTGTCTGCAATGATGCGAGCCCGATTGCCATCAGCGCGATGCCGAGCCAGTCGCCGCGGCGGAGCAGGCCGAGCTGCATGGGCGAGCGCGGCAATCCGTAGATGAGGGCGGGGACCATGACCGCGCCCGGCACGAGGTTGATGTAGAAAATCGTCTGCCAGCCGTAATTGTCTGTGAGCCAGCCGCCGATGGTCGGGCCGATCGCCGGGGCGAAGGTGGCGGTGACGGCGAAGCCGGCGAGGCCGATCGATCGTTTCGAAGGCGGCAGCATGGCGACGATGATGGTGAAGGCGAGCGGGATCAGCACGCCGCCCGTGAAGCCCTGCAGGGCGCGGAGCACGATCATCTGCGAAAGGCTGTGCGCTTCCCCGCAGGCGGCGGAGAAGAAGAGAAAGAGGATTGTGTTGGTGATGAGGTAGCGGCGGAGCGAGAAGACGCGGCTCAGGAAATCGGTCATCGGGATGACGATGATCTCGCCGATGAGATAGGCGGTGATGACCCAGGCGCCGTTGATGCCGCCGGTGCCGATTCCTCCCTCGATATAGGGCAGCGAGGCGTTGGTGATCTGGATGTTCAGGACGGCCATGAAGGCGCCGATGATGGCGCCGCCGACGGCGATCCAGGTTTTGAGCGGGATCGGGGGCTCGGGCGTGGGCGCGGCGGCGTCAGCCATGGTGCGTGTCGATCGTGGGCTCGACCGACATGCCCGGGAGGAGGCGGCCGAGGAGCGGGTCGTGAGGGTCGAGCGTGATTTTCACCGGGATGCGCTGGACGATCTTGGTGTAGTTGCCGGTGGCGTTGTCGGGTGGAAGGAGGGCGAATTCCTCGCCGCTCGCCGGAGCGATGCTGTTGACGACGCCATGCACCGTTGCGTCGGGAAACATATCGACCGAGATGCTGACGGGCTGGCCGGGACGGACGTTGGTGAGCTGGGTCTCCTCGTAATTTGCCGTGACGTAGACGCGGGAAAGCGGGACCACGGCCATCAGCTGCGTGCCGGCCTGCACATATTCCCCGAGGCGGAGCGTGCGGTCGCCGACGGTTCCGCTGACGGGTGCCGTGATCGTGGTGTAGCCGAGATTGATCCGGGCCTGCTGCGCGATCGCCTGCTGCTCGGCGAGGGTTGCTTTCGCCTTGGCGAGCGCGGTGCCGAGGACATCGATCTGCTTTTCGGCGACGCCGACGGCCGCCGTGTCGTGCATCAGCGCGGCCTGCCTCTCACGAACATTGGCCTGCCATTGTTGGGATTCTGCGCGGGGGCCTGCGCCGGTGCTCGCCAGCTGGGCGTAGCGTCCGTATTCTTGTTCTGAGTAGGTGAGGGCCGCGCGGTCTGCGGCCACGGCGGCGCGCGCTTCGCCCACGGCGAGAATTTGCTGGGCGATCTCCTGCCGGAGATTGGCGATGCTGGCCTGCGCGGCGGCTACGTTCGCGCGCGCTTGCGCGAACGCGGCGCGGTGAAGCCGGTCGTCGATTCGCGCGAGCACCTCACCGGCGGAGACGTGCTGGTTGTCGTTCACGAGAACGGCGCTGATATAGCCTGAGACTCTGGGGCTGATGATGACGGAGTGCGCCTGGATGGTCGCATCGTCGGTCGTGACGAGAAAGCGCCCCGTGGTCCAGTAATAGCGGCCGTAGAGAACGAGCCCGGCGAGGACGAGGAGCGCGGCGAGAGCGCTCAGCACCCGGCGCAGCGACCAGACGCGGCGTCGCGCGGGCGTGGTAATGTCTTCGTCGGGCCCGGCCGGGCCGACGAACTGCGTTCCATCCATCACATGCCTCCCGGCCGGGCGGGTCGGGCGACCTTCCGGCAACATGGAGGTAGATCGCTGTCGGGTTTCGCATATGGGCGGCGAAGGCACGGCAGATATGCATCCGATCGGAGCGTTGCCGATGCGGTCATGCGCGTGCGCCACGCGGACAAGGGCGGATGTCATCGAACGCAGACATGGGCGCATGGCGTTCGCCGGCGGTTGCGCGGCAGACGAGGCCGTCCATTTGCCACGACATGAGTCGCATCAGCCCCAGCATCAGCATCGTCACGCCGGCCGCATTCGACCGGGAAACCTCGCAGACGCCGGGATCGGAGCGGTTGGCTGCGATCTCCGCGAGCCAGGGGATCGAGGCGCCGATCTGGGGCGGGCTGTTCGTCGTCGAGCCCGGGGCGAAAACCGGCATTCACCACCACGGAGAACAGGACACGATTGCCTATGTGCTGGCGGGCGCGTGTCTGGTGCGGTGGGGCGAACATGGGGAGTTCAGCGCCACGGCGCGGGTGGGTGATTTTCTCCATGTGCCGGCGTGGCTGCCGCATATGGAGATCAATGTTTCGGCGACGGAGCCGTTTCGCTGGGTGGTCGTTCGAAGCACGCCGGACCCGATCGTCGTCAATCTTCCTGATGATGTCTGGGGAGATGCCGGCTGAGCGTGGCTGCTTCCGCGGGCGATGCAAGCGACATGTTCGTATAGCGCGCTGAGCCGAGCGCATCTTTGCGCGGCGGTGTGGGCCGGCGCGTCGCGACCGACGCGAGCGTGAAGCTCGGCGCGGGTGGGGCCGATGACGAGGCGGAGAACGGTGTCCGCCCGACCATCACGGAAGTGACGTTCACGCCGACGCGGACCGGGCTTTTCCGGTGGCACTGCACGATTCCGTGCGACGGCTCCAACGGACATTGGGCAATGTCCGAGAGCCCTTATGGGCCAGGCCAGAACGGCTATATGGCCGGATATTTCATCGTCCGATGAGTCTTGGGTGAATGAAGGACGCGGCGAAAGTACGGCGTGTCAAGAGGGGCGCGTCAAGAGGGGCGCGCCAAGAGGCACGAAGCGCGGGCATTGAGCCCGCGCTTCGCTGCCCTTACAGGTGATGCGACGAGTGAACTTGATTCTGGTTCGTCGGAGCTATCAATTCAGCGCTCGCCGCCGGTCTGGTTGACCAGCGCCATCGTGCTGTCCATCGGGACGATGTTCGGATTGGTGCTGAGCCCGACGCTCGGGCGCAGATGGATGCCGTCCTGATAGTCGAGCGTGCTGGTCCATGGCGCAGCACGAACAGCGAAGGAGAGAGGCGCGGGAGACGGATCGGCGGCGGCGCCAGACTCTGCCAGGCGCACGGGATGCTGGATCGTGGCAGCGGAGGCAACCATTGGTGCCGACAATAGAAGCGCACTGAGCGCTGCACCGAAGAACGTTTTCATCGAGACAAGTCCTTCTTTGTCGAGACAGGCACAACGCCTGCTCTTTCAGTCAATCAGGAGATTGGTGAGCGACATGCCGTCTGGTATTGTGCGGCGCGTCATTCGACCATTCGCTCGATGCATGAGATCGAAGGATTTCTGTCGGCAATGCATGAGGCCTGGAATGATTGGCGGGCACGCGCACGCGGGGGCGGACCTAATCAACGCCCGCCGTGGCCGCCGCCATGCCCGCCGAAACCTCCGCGCCCGCCAAAGCCCCTGCTGAAGCCGGCGTGCCCGGCGGCCGAGCCATGGTACCAGCCCCAGCCATTGTGCCGGTATCGGCCGGCGAATTCGCCGGGACCGGCATACCAGCCATACCATCCATCGAGCGGTGCATAGTCCATCCCGCCATAGCCGCCCGGCGGAAAATTTGCGCAGCCGGATAGCGCGAGCGACATCATGACGACCGCTGCGCAGCGCCGCAGCCGCCTCCTCGTATCCATCGTTCTGCCCTTCGAATCTCGCGACACGGCGTGTGATCACGCATGTCCTGTCTGCGACGACAGATGGTGAGTCCGGAGCGGGGCGAATGCGGTGACGGCGGTCATGCGCTCATGCGCCTGGCGCATGTTTTCTCAGGGACAGCGTTTTCCCCATTCTTCCGGACCCGGCGCCAGCTCGGGACTCCGAACGAGGGAATCAGCGAACGGATAAAAGTTTTCTGGTTCTCTTTTTCAAAAGAGAACGGCCCTCATGATGGCTGCTTTCGCCGGCGTCCTGGGACTCCGCGGCACGAATTCTGGTTTGAGGTTTCAGGATCCCAGCCCCGGGTATCGGGGCGGAGCCCATGGCTGGCGTGGGCCGGCCGGGATCGTCTATCCTCCGCCCAAACGCGGCCACGGGAAGAAGCGAGGAGACGCCCATGCAACTCAACCGCGATGAAATGCTGCGCGCCTATCGTCAGATGCGTACCATCCGCGCCTTCGAGGAGCGGGTTCATACCGAGTTTGCGGCCGGCGGCATTCCCGGCTTCGTCCACCTCTATGCCGGTGAAGAGGCCTCCGCGGTGGGCATATGCCTCCACCTCACCGAGCGCGACGTGATCGCCTCCACCCATCGCGGCCATGGCCATTGCATCGCCAAGGGCTGCGACGTGAAGGCGATGATGCACGAGATTTACGGCCGCAAGGACGGGCTTTGCGCGGGCAAGGGTGGCTCGATGCACATCGCCGATATCGCCAAGGGCATGCTTGGCGCCAACGGCATCGTCGGCGGCGGCCCGCCCCTGGTCTGCGGCGCCGCCCTGACCGCGAAAACGCTCAAGACCGGCGGCGTCGGCATTGCCTTCTGCGGCGACGGCGGCTCGAACCAGGGCACGACCGCCGAGTCCATGAACCTGGCTTCGGTCTGGAAGCTTCCGGCCGTCTTCGTCATCGAGGATAACGGTTACGCGGAGTCCACATCCTCCTCCTGGTCGGTCGGCGGGGATGCGGTGAAGCGCGCCGAGGGTTATGGGATGCCCGGCGTGCGGGTGGACGGGCATGATTTCTTCGCCATGCATGCAGCGGCGGCAGAGGCGATCGAGCGGGCGCGGGCCGGACAGGGGCCATCGCTCCTGCACGTGAAGCTGGAGCGCTTCTTCGGTCATTTCGAGGGCGATGCGATGACCTATCGCGCGGCCGACGAGGTGGCGAAGCTTCGCGCCGAGCGCGATTGCCTTCTCCTCTTTCGTCGCCGCGTCACCGAGGGCGGCCTGCTCGAGGCCGAGGCTCTCGACGAAGTGGACCGCGAGACGGCGGAGCTGATCGAAGACGCGGTGGCGGAGGCCAAGGCGGCACCTTATCCGCCGCCTGCGGAGCTGCTCACCGACGTTTACGCCGCCTATTGAGGAGGAAGAAGATGGGAAAAAAATCCTTCCGCCAGGCGATCAACGAGGCGCTCCGCCAGGAGATGGAACGAGACTCGAGGGTCGTGCTGATGGGCGAGGACGTTGCCGGGGGCGCGGGCGCGCCCGGCGAGGATGATGCCTGGGGCGGGCCGCTCGGTGTGACCAAAGGCCTGATGCCGCGCTTCGGGCGCGAGCGTGTCCTCGATACGCCGATCACCGAGTCCGCCTTCATCGGCGCCGCCGCGGGCGCCGCCGCGACCGGGCTGCGCCCCGTCGCCGATCTCATGTTCGTCGATTTCATGGGCGTCTGCTTCGACCAGATCTTCAATCAGGCCGCCAAGTTTCGTTACATGTTCGGCGGCAAGGCGACGACGCCGCTGGTGATCCGGACCATGTACGGCGCCGGCTTTCGCGCCGCCAGCCAGCACAGCCAGTGCCTCTACCCGATCTTCACCCATATCCCCGGACTCAAGGTCGCGATCCCGTCCTCGCCCTATGAGGCGAAGGGCCTGATGATCCAGGCCATCCGCGACGACGATCCCGTGATCTTCTTCGAGCACAAGGTGATGTACGATGACGAGGAGGAGGTGCCGGACGAGCCCTATGTGATCCCCTTCGGGGAGGCCAATTTTTTGCGGGAGGGCGAGGACGTGACCATCGTCGCGCTCGGGCGGATGGTGAAGTTCGCCGTTCAGGCCTCGGATTCGCTGGCAAAGGAAGGCGTGGATTGCACGGTTCTCGACCCGCGGACCACGTCGCCCCTCGATCTCGTCTCGATCCTGGAGAGCGTGCGCGAGACCGGACGGCTGGTCGTCATTGACGAGGCGAGCCCCCGCTGCAACATGGCGACCGACATCTCCGCGCAGGTTGCCGAGCAGGCCTTCGATGCCCTGAAGGCGCCCATCCGCATGGTTTCGCCGCCGCACGTGCCGGTGCCGTTCTCACCCTCCCTCGAGGATGAGTTTCTGCCCTCGCCCGAGAAGATCGCGGCTGCGGTGCGCTCCGTAATGCGCGTGCAGGCCCGGGCGGCCTGAGGCCGGGAGGACGAACGATGGCGGAGCTCGCGGCGCTGACGATGCCAAAGCTCGGCCTGGCCATGACCGAGGGCCAGGTGGCGGCGTGGCACAGGCAAGAGGGCGAGGTGGTCGTGGCCGGCGAAGAGATCGCGGACATCGAGACGCCCAAGATCACCGCTGCCTATGAGAGCCCGGCGGCAGGGACGCTGCGGCGCAAGGTGGTCGAGCCGGGCGAAACCGTGCCGGTGGGTGCGCTGATCGGCGTGCTCGCCGACCCGGCCGCCGGGGAGGCTGAGATCGACGCATTCGTTGCGGCGTGGCGGGAGCGTTTTGCGGCCGCGTCTGCGGCCGAGGCGCCGGCCGCGCCTGAGCCCGAGCGGGTCCAGACGAAGTTCGGTCCGATCCAGGTGCTGGAAAGCGGCCCGGAGGAGGGGCCGCCGCTCGTCCTCATCCACGGCTTTGGTGGCGATTTTCTCACCTTTTTTCTCCTCCAGCCGCTGCTTGCCGCCTGCTACCGTACTCTTTCGCTCGACCTGCCGGGCCATGGCGGCTCGACCAAGACACTGCCGGGAGCCGACGCCGCCGCGCTTGCAGCGGTGGTCGGCGCGGTGATGAGCGCGCGCGGCATGCAGCTCGCCCATCTGCTCGGCCACTCGCTGGGCGGCGCGGTCGCGCTTGCGCTTGCCGAACGGGAGCCCGAGCGGGTCTCGGCACTCACCCTCGTCTCGCCGGCGGGGCTCGGGCCGGAGATCAACGCGGACTATATCGCGGGCTTCATCAAGGCCCGGCGGCCGCGCGAACTCGCCGCCCTGCTCGCAACGCTTTTTGCCGGCGGTGAAAGCCTGATCACCCGCGAAATGATCGAGGGCGTGCTGCGCTACAAGCGGCTCGACGGCGTCGCGGCGGCGCTCACCGCGATTGCCGCCGCCAACATGCCCGAGGGCCGTCAGGCCGGCTCGTTCCGCCACGTGCTCGACGATCCGGCACGGCCGGCACAGATTGTTTGGGGCCGGCAGGATCAGATCATCCCGGCGACGCATGCCGAGGGACTGCCGGCGCATGTGCGCGTCAGCATCTTCGAGGACGCCGGCCACATGGCCCATATGGAGAAAGCGGCGGATCTTGCGCGCCTGCTTGGTGCTTAAAGCAGATTACGATCAGACGGAATCGGCTGATCGCGTGAATCTGCTCGGCAAGACAAAGAGCGGGAGTGCTTCCCGTGAGCCGGGGCGAACGGAAACCGCTCTAAGCGGCGTGAAGGGTGGGGAGAATCTCGGGCGCGGCGGGCGGCTCGAGGACGCGCGCCACATAGGCGGTGAGTCCGGCCAAGCCCGCTCCGTCGCTGCGCGCGGCGACCACCTGGTCGGGGCGTACAAGCACCCAGCCCGGCCCTTGGAGGCCATAGCGTGCGGCCGCGCCCTGCTCGCCGAAATCGCTCTCGCCGAGATCGAGGATCTGGAGCCAAAGTCCTGATCTTGCGCAAATTCCTTCCGGCAGGACGGCTTTGCCGAAGACGAGCAGGCTGTGCCGGGGTACGCCGAGCAGCGGCCAGAGGCGGCGGGTCTCGCCGGTGTCCGGATCGCGGAACCGCGCGTCACGGGCACGGGTACCGACCTCGGTCCGCTGCGGCCGGTGCGGCGGGGAACCGAGAGCGACGAGCCCTCCTCCGCGATAGACGATCTCGGTCTCCGAGAGGTCGATCTGGACGCGGCGCTGCATGGCGGGAAAGCGCATCAGCAATGGGAGCGCGATGTTGCGGAGGAAGGACGGAAA
The DNA here is from genome assembly GCA_030037175.1 of Acetobacteraceae bacterium. GTDB lineage: Bacteria > Pseudomonadota > Alphaproteobacteria > Acetobacterales > Acetobacteraceae > JAKAWQ01. The sequence goes on along the minus strand of JASHRV010000036.1, from coordinate 36,619 downwards.
AAGGCCGGCGCCGAAGGCAAGGTGCAGCTTTTGCGCCGCCTCCCTGATGACCGCACGGGCAACGGGACGGCGCTCCGCCTCGTAGCTCGCGAGCAGCCGCTCCTCCTCACCGACGCCGCGGACCGAGTGGGCGAGTTTCCAGCCCAGGTTCACAGCATCCTGGATGCCGGTGTTCATGCCCTGGCCGCCCGCGGGACTATGGATGTGCGCGGCATCGCCGGCCAGGAAGCAGCGCCCGATGCAGTAGGCCGAGGCCTGCCGCTCGTTGATGCGGAACGTCGAGAGCCAACCCGGGTCGTGCAGGCTGAGGCCGCCCGGACCGTTGCGGTCGAGCGCGGCCTGGATCTCGGGGAGGGAGGCCGGCGCGCCATCGTCCCCGGAGACGTTGCCGCGGCGCGCGGCGATGATGCGCCAGACGCCATCCTCGACCGGGAAGAGCGCGACCGTGCCCTCGCTTCCCCACCAGATATAGATGCTGGCAGGGTCGAGCGGGCGGCCTTCGATGCGCGCATCGGCAAGGAGGAACGTCCCTGGCTCGGCATAGCCCTCGAAGGAAAGGCCGAGCGCCTGACGGACGGTGCTGCGCGCACCGTCGCACCCCACCAGGAACCGTGGCCGCACCGTCTCTTCCTGCCCGTTGGCATGGCGAAGCGAAGCGGTGATGCCGTTCTCGTTCTGATGGAGGCCGGCAAGCGCGACGCCGCGCTCGATCGTGCCGCCGAGCTCGGCGAGCCGCGCTCCGAGAAGGCGTTCGGTGCGCGACTGCGGCAGGAGGAGCGGGATGGGGTAGGGGCTGTCGATCCCGGCGCCGATGGGAATGGACACGCGCGCCCGTCCGCGCGGGCCGGCTGAGACGGCGCGCAGGCGGACACCCTCGGCCAGGAACCCTGGCATCACGCGCATCGCGGCCAGGGCCTCCATGCTCCCGCTCCAGACCGCGAGCGCCTTGGAAACCTCGCTCGCCTGCGGCGCACGATCGATCAGCCGCACCGGCACACCGAACCGATGGCAGGTGATGGCAAGCGAAAGGCCGGTCGGACCGGCGCCGACGATCAGGATCTGCGGCGCGGCAATGCCGGAATCAGCCATGCGCGGGCCTCCGGAGAGGAAAGAACCAGGAAACTGCGGGAATCTATAAGGTTTTGTTACCGAGTCTGAAAATCTGCCGAGCAGCTCTCTCGGACCAGCGCGAGCGCGGCCGCGGCCGCGGCTGGAAGAAACGAAAGATCCTCGCTGATTGCCCGCCCTTCGGTGAAAACGACAAGGGCGAAGCCGGGGATGCCGGGCGCCTCGATCCAGGCGGCATCATGGCGGCGATGGCTCGCGGCGGCATCGCCGGTCCAGCTTGTCCAGCCGGCTTTGGAGAAGAGGAGGACATCGGCGGGCAGGCCGGTGCCGAAATAGCCGCGGACCTGGCCCTGGGGATGCGCCTCGGCCCAGCCGGGGTCGTGCGGGCGGGCGAGGAGCCCGGCGGCGCGGCGGCGAAGCGCGGCCGGCAGAGTTTCTCCGGCGAAAATCTCGACCAGCAGCCTGGCCACGGAAGCGGTGGTCAGGCGGTTGTGGTTGCCGCGATCGGGCCCGAGGAACTGGCGTTCACGGCCATAGCGATCATCGTCCATTGCCTTCTGACAGACATTCACCGCCGCCATCTCCGGCCATCCGAGCGCGCGGAAATAGCGGTTGGCCCAGTGCCGCCGTTGGCTCCAGGCGGCGAAATCCTCGGCCTCGAGCAAAGTGTCCCCGGTTGTGCCGCTGATCAGGTCGATCACGTAGTTGGTTGCCGTGTTGCTCGACCAGGCGATCATGTCATGCAGGGCGCGATCGAGCTCGAGGTGCGGGGTGAGAGCGCCTTCTTCGATCTGCGCGAGGCAGGCGACGAGCCAGAAGATCTTGACGACGCTGCAGGGGTAGAACGGCTGCGCGACATTGTGGCCAAGCGCCAGGCGGCGCGCCGGAACACTGAGGGAGAAGGCAAGGGTCTCCTCGGTAAGGCCGGCTTTGGCGCCCGCGGCGATCAGCTGGCGGCGGAGCGCTGCCGCGGGCTCGGTGGGCGGCGAAGCAGCGTCAGGCGGCGCCATTGGCATCGGGAGGAAAAGGCACGTCGCCGGCCACGACCGAGAGCACCTCGGCCGGCTCCTCACAGAGCGAGACAAGGCCATGGGCCATCTCGGCATCGATATAGATGCTGTCTCCCGCCTCGAGGCGGAGCGGGGCGTAGTGCTCGGTGTGCAGGGCAACCGCTCCGCTGAGCACGTACATCCACTCCTCTCCCGGGTGGCTAGCGAGCGCGCCCCATTCGGCAAGCGTTCGGGCGTGCACCGTGGTGATCATCGGGATCATGCGCCGGCGTAGCAGATCGGTGGCGAAGAGCTCGTAGGAGCGGCCATCGGCCTTCACGCGCGTCCCGCTGCCGCGGCGGTTGACGGCTCGGCGACCATGGCCGCTGCGACCCGGCTCGCCGCCGACGAGATCGTCGAAACGGAGGGAAAGCGAGCGCAGAATGCGCCGCACTGTCTCGAATGAGACACCGGCCTGGCCGTTCTCGATCTTGGAAAGAGCCGAGATGCTGACGCCTGTGGCCTCGCTCAGGGTTTTCAGAGTCCAGCCGCGGCTCTTGCGCAGCATGCCGAGGGTTTGAGCGATTGCATGATCGGGACGAAAGTCGGACATAGCCTTCCCGATAGCACGACAGGCCGCTTCGACAAGGAAAATCTGGATCTTCGTCGGAGCACCGGATCCGCTCGGCGGAGTGGCCGGAAGCCGCCAAAATCTTGGCCATTTACCGCCAGTGAGTGATCAAAAACCGGGCAGAAGAAGGGGTTTCCATACCGAAAATAAGACTGCTGAACAACTTTGCGGCGGCAGGGAATTTGCATAATCTCCCACCGATAAGGCGAACCAACAGGAGGCGGGAATGGAACGCAGGCGGATCGGCGGTGCGGGCTGCGGCCCGATGGGAATCGGGCGACGCCGTCTGCTGCAGGGCGCGGGCGCGCTCGGACTGGCGGCGGGAGGCGTCCCGCTTGGCCTTCAGGCGGCCCGTGCGGCCGCGCCCACGCGCGGAGGCACGCTTACCATGGCGCGCACCGCCGATGTTGTCTCCTTTGAGCCGGTCGTGCCGACCGACAATATGTCGATCTGGGCCAAGCTTCTTGTCTTTCAGATGCTGATCCGCAGCAACCAGAAGGGCGACGGGTTCGTTCCGGATCTCGCCGAGAGCTGGGAAGCGAGTACCGACAAGCGTACCTACACCTTCCACCTCCGTCAGAACGCGCTTTTCTCGGACGGAACGCCCGTAACCTCGGCCGACGTGAAATTCTCGTTCACACGCGTGCTCACCGACAAAGATTCCTGGGCCGCCTCGCTCTATCCGCAAATGGATATCGTGACGCCGGATCCGCATACCGTCGTCTTCGAGCTCAAACAGGACTGGGCGCCTTTCCTGGCGGCGATCTCCACGCATGCCGCGTGCATCACGCCCGAGGCGACCTTCAAGAAGATGGGGGCGAGCGCCTTCGGCGAGAAGCCGATCGGCTCCGGCCCCTTCATCATGCAGGACTGGCGCAAGGGCGACCGCATTCTGATGGTGCGCAACCCGCATTTCTGGGACCCCTCGCGCCCGTATCTGGACCAGGTGATCCTTTCGGTGATCGCCGACGACAATGTACGCATGTTGAAGCTGCAGTCAGGCGAGATCGATATCGGCAGCGATGTGCCATTCAGCCAGATCGCCCGGCTGAGCAAGGCACCGGGCATGAGCGTGCAGCTTGCAACTTATGATCGGATCGATTGGTTTCAGTTCAACGTCAAGAGCCCGAAATTCGCGGATTGGCAGGTCCGGCAAGCGTTCAACTACGCGATCGACAAGCAGGCGATCATCCAGGCCGCCCTGTTCGGCTACGGAACGGTGCCGACTTCCTTCCTGCCCCGCATGATGGATGCGGACACGCAGGATCCTCCCTATCCGTACGATCCGGCCAAGGCCAAGACGCTGATGGCCGCAAGCAGCATGGCAGACGGATTCTCAGTGACCTGCACCACGGTTTCGGGCGACACGGTGGGCAACCAGGTCGCCCAGATCATCCAGCAGATGCTGCTGCCGCTCAAGGTGAAGATGTCGATCACACCGCTCGAGACGAATACGCAATACAACCAGCTCGCCACCGGCAAGTACGAGATGGCCTGGGGCTACATGACGAGCGACATTATCGATCCGTGCGAGCTGGTCGCCTATGCCGGTGCCGGCGATGAGGGCAGCGATGCCGTTTGGACCTTCTACAACAACACCAAGGTCGATGCGCTCGCCAAGCAGGGGCTCGCGGAACTGGATCCGGCCAAGCGCGCCGCCATCTATCTCCAGATGCAGCGCATCATTTGGCACGATGCGCCTTTCCTCTGGCTCTACTGGACGCCGGCACGCACGGGCGTGCGGGCGAACGTGCATGGCTTTCAGGTGCTGCCGACCGGCAATTACTGGCTCGAAGACGTTTGGAAGAGCTGAATTTCGCCGCGACGGGGGCGCGGCATGAGCGGCCTGAGATGATGTGCCGGGCATGACCCGCTACATCCTGCGCCGGCTGCTCATGCTCGTGCCCGTCGCGATCGGAATCACGATGGTCGTGTTCCTGCTGGTGCGCCTGATCCCGGGCGATCCCGCGCGCACCCTCCTCGGCATCCATGCCACCCCCGAGCTTGTTGCCGCGATGCGCGCGCATCTCGGGCTCGACCGGCCGCTCTGGGCGCAGTACCTGATCTTCGTGCGCCACCTCGCGGCCGGAGATTTCGGCCATTCCTACTATTACGGCGAGGCGATCAGCCGGCTCGTGCTGACCCATCTCGGACCGACGCTCGTGCTGATCGCCTACAGCGTCGTGCTCACGCTCGCCATCGCTCTGCCCGCCGGGCTGCTTGCTGCGGCACGCCGCGACCAGGCCGCCGATCATCTGGTGCGCATCGGTGCCGTCGTCGGCGTCGGCCTGCCAAGCTACTGGATCGGCTTCATGCTGATCCTCCTTCTTGCCGTGACGATTCCGATCTTTCCGGTCGCCGGCTACGGCACCGGCTTGCCATCCCATCTCTTTGATCTCTTTCTTCCTGCGCTTACCATCGCTATCAATCTTGCGCCCCTGGTGCTGCGGGCGCTGCGCGCGAGCCTGATGGAGGCGCTCGCCTCGGGCTACATCGACACGGCGCGCGCGAAAGGCCTGCCGCGGCGCGTGGTGCTGCTCGGCCACGCGCTGCCCAATGCCATCGTTCCCGCTGTCACTGTCCTCGGTCTCAATATTGGCTATCTTGTCGGCAGCACGGTGATCGTCGAAACGGTGTTTGCCGTGCCCGGACTCGGCCAGCTCATGATCAACTCGATCGGAACGCGAGACTATCCGGTCATACAAGCAGTGACGCTCGTTCTTGGCGTGCTGGTCGTGCTTGTCAATCTCGCGACCGATCTCATGCAGCTTCTGCTCGACCCGCGCGTGCGGCGCGAGGTCGCATGAGCGCCGCGACGGCGGCCGAGGCGGGCAGAGAAACCGCGGCTAGGCGGAAGCTGCCGCGCAACCTCGTGCTCGGCGCGAGCCTGCTCACGGCGTGGGTCGCGCTTGCTGCATTGGGGCCGCTTCTGGTCGGCAACCCAAGCACGATGGATCTTCTCCATTCGCTGCGTCCGCCGAGTCTCGCCTTTCCCTTCGGCACCGACAATCTCGGGCGGGGGATTTTCACCCGCGTCGTCTGGGGTGCGCATATCGACCTCGAGATCGGGCTTTTTACCGTCCTGCCGGCCTTCCTCATTGGCTCGACCCTTGGGCTGCTCGCCGGATATTTCGGCGGTTTGATCGAGACGGTGGTGATGCGGCTCGTCGATATTGCCGTCGCATTTCCCTTCCTCGTCATCGTCATCGCCATCGTCGCCGTACTGGGCCCTGGCCTCACCAACATGTACATCGCCGTCGCCATGGTCGGCTGGGTGAGCTATGCCCGGATCATTCGTGCCGAAACGCTGCTCGCCAAGCGCCTTGAATATGCCGAGGCAGCGCGGCTGCTTGGCCTTCCCGATCGTCGCGTGCTGCTCCGTCATCTGTTGCCCAACGTCATCCCGCAAGCGGTGATCTACGCGAGTTCGGACGTGATCCTTGGTATTTTCCTTGGCAGTTCCCTGGGTTTCCTCGGCCTTGGCGCGCAGCCGCCTTCGCCCGAATGGGGCCTCATCATCGCCGACGGCTACAGCTTCGTCGATCGCGCGCCCTGGATCAGCGCCTTTCCTGGTCTTGCGATCGTGCTGCTCGCAATCTCCTTCAGCCTCTTCGGCGACGGGCTTGCCGATTTTCTGCGTCCTGAGACCAGACGATGAACGACGCAGCGATGATCGAGGCGTCGCCTCTCCTTGCGCTCGAAGGCGTGGGCGTCACGCGTACCGCCGACGGCGCGAGCCTCGTCGAAGATGTCGCCTTCACGCTTGGCGCCGGGGAATCCTTTGGGATTGTCGGGGAATCCGGCTCGGGCAAGAGCACCACCGTTCGCGCGATCATCGGCCTCTTGCCAGAGGGGCTTCATGCATCCGGGCGCGTCCATTTCTCAGGAGAGAATATCGCCGGGATGGAGGAAGCGCGCCTCGCACGGTTGCGCGGAGCCGGTATCGGCATGGTCTTTCAGGACCCGCTTTCGGCGCTCAACCCGGTGATGCTGGTCGGCCGGCAGATCGCCGAGGCGCTACGCTGGCACGGCAAGCTCGACCCGGCGGCGCGGCGGCGGCGCACGATCGAGGTGATGCGGCTCGTTGGTCTGCCGGAGCCGGAACGGCTGGCTGCCTCCTATCCCCACGAGCTTTCGGGCGGCCAGCGCCAGCGTGTCGCGCTCGCGATCGCGCTTGCCTGTTCACCCCGGCTCCTGCTTGCCGACGAGCCGACCACAGCGCTCGACGTGACCATCCAGGACCAGATCCTGCGGCTGCTGGACGAGCTCCGCCGCAGCCTCGGAATGGCCCTGGTGCTCGTCACGCACGATCTCGGCGTCATCGCGCAGATCTGCGAGCGCGTCGCAGTGATGTATGCCGGGCGCATCGTCGAGGAGGCGCCAGTGGCACGCCTCTTCTCTGCTCCCGCCCATCCCTATACGCGCATGTTGCTCGATTCGATCCCGCAAGGGCCGCGTGCGCTCCATCCGCTGGCGCCAATCCCGGGCCGCCCACCCGACCCCGCCCTTCGCCCGCCCGGCTGTGGTTTTGCGCCGCGTTGCCCGCGCGCGAGCGGGGCCTGCACCGAGCGATCGCCACCCTGGCGTGCGCTCGGCACCGGCGGTGGCTTCGCCTGCCTCCATCCCGTCATTGCGGAGGCGGTGGCGCATGTCTGAGAGCGTCCTCGAGATCGACGGCGTTTCCAAGCATTTCGCCGTCCGGCGAACGCCGCTCGCTGTTCTTGCCGGCCGCCCGCAGCGGCGGGTGCAGGCGGTGGCTGGAGTCGAGTTCTCGATCGGCCCGCGCGAATGCTTCGGTCTCGTCGGCGAGTCCGGCTGCGGCAAGAGCACGCTCGCGCGCCTCGCGCTTGGCCTTCTTAAACCGGACGCCGGCAGCATCCGCTTCCGTGGCAGGGATATCGGTGCGCTTTCGGGGAACAGCCTCGACGCGCTGCGTCGCGGCGTGCAGATGGTCTTCCAGGATCCCTATGCCTCGCTCAACCCGCGCATGACCGTGGGTTCGGCGATCGCCGAGCCGCTCGCCTGGCACCGGGTCGTGCCGCCCGCAGATGTCAAAGCGGAGACGAGGCGCTTGCTTTCCGAAGTCGGGCTCGGCCCCGAGACCGCCGGGCGCTATCCGCGCGAACTGTCCGGCGGTCAGCGTCAGCGCGTTGGCATCGCCCGCTCGCTCGCCGTGCGCCCGGCCTTGCTGGTCGCAGATGAAGCCGTTTCGGCGCTTGATGTCTCGGTGCGCGCCCAGGTGCTCAACCTGCTCGCCGATCTCGGCGAGCGGCGCGGCCTTTCGATGCTTTTCATATCGCACGATCTCGGCGTCATCGCCTATCTCTGTGCGCGTGTCGGTGTGATGTATCTTGGCCATCTCGTCGAATGCGGTCCGGTCGCAGAAGTTTTCCGCGCGCCCGCCCACCCCTATACGCGTGCGCTGATTGGCGCGATCCCCAAGCCCGATCCGGCCGCGCCGCACCCGGCCCGGCCGCTGGAGGGCGAGCCGCCGAGCGCAGCTGCAGTGCCTGAGGGCTGCCCTTTCCGCACCCGCTGTCCCTCCGCCCGGCCCATCTGCACGACGCCTCCGCCACGCATCGCCTTCGGCGCTGGGCACTGGGCCGCCTGCCATTTCGCAAGTGAAATCCGCAACCAGGGAGCAAACTGATGTGCGACACGATCGTCGCCCTGCCGGACGCCACCGAAGACGGCGCCGTTCTGCTCGCTAAGAACGCCGACACCGAAGTCAACGAGGCGCAGCAGATCCTGCGCCTTCCGCGGCGCGACTACCTGCCCGGCGCCGCCGTGCGCGTCACCCACCTCACCATCCCGCAGGCGACACACACGCACGAAGTCATCCTTGGCCGCTCCTTCTGGACCTGGGGCGGCGAGGTCGGCTGCAATGAGCATGGCGTCGCGATCGGCAATGAAGCGGCCTTCAGCAATCAGAAATGCGAGAAGGACGGTACCGGGGCGATCGATCTTCTCAGGCTTGCGCTCGAGCGTGCCGCGAGCGCGCGCGATGCGGTCGATGTCATCGGCGATCACGTCGTGCGCTTCGGCCAGGGCGGCAATTGCCAGATGATGGGCAATTATTGGTTCGATTCCGGCCTCCTCGTCGCCGACCGCAAGGAGGCCTGGGTCGTCAATTGCGCCGGACATCACTGGGCGGCACGGCAGGCAAAGAGCACGGAGGCGATCTCGAACCGTTTCCAGATCGGCGCCGACTGGGATCTCTCTTCCCTTTCTGCATCCCGACCGGTCAACGGCGAGACGAAGCCGGATTTCCGCGCCCGCTTTGCGGACCCTGTGCGCGAGCAGGAGTGTGCTGCCGACGAGCGCGAATCCTGCGCCGCCGGGCTGCTCGCTGCCCGGCGCGGGGCGATCACGATGCACGACATGGCGGCTGTTCTGCGCGATGTCGGCGACGAGGCGAGCTATGACGTCACCGCTGATGCACGGCCGACCAAGGTCTGCATGCATGCGGGGCCGACGCCGGCGCGGTTCTGGCACGCGACCAGCGCGATGATCACCGAGGTGAGGCCCGACAGCGTCGTCGTCTGGATGACCGGCACTTCGGCGACAGATCTCTCGATCTTCAAGCCGCTCTTCTTCGGCGTCGATACTCCGTCCGGCCTGATGCCGCTCGGCACCGACACGGAAGGCACGATCTGGTGGCGTCATGAGCGGCTGCATCGCCCGGCGATGGCTCATTATCGCCAGCTCAAGCCGGCGATCCGTGCCGAGTTCGATGCGCTCGAGCGGAGCTTTCAAAGCGAGTCCGCCACCGTTCGCGATGGATCGCTCCGGCTCAAGGAAGAATTCGTCGCTTGGTGCTGGCACCGCGCCGCGGCGGCGACCGAAGCCTGGATCGATCGTCTGGCACGGCTTCCCTATGCGATCTCCCATTCCGCCTACCGCGCCGCGTGGGAGCGCTGGAACGCCGAAGCCTCACTCGCCTTCGCCTGACCCCTGAGTTCTGCCACGAGGGTGCTGTGCGCCCTGATGAAGTATTGAAAAGGAGAGGAAACGCCTTCTTTTTCTGAAGAAAAAGAAGCAAAAAGACTTTTATCCGTTTTCCGGACCCGGCACCATCCGGGGACTCCGAACGGCGGACTGAAAACGGATAAAAGTTTTCTGGTTCTCTTTTTCAAAAGAGAACTGTCTTCGTGACTCATCGCTCGATGGGTCCTGGAAGATTCATAACACACTCTAAAGCGTGATCGCCGACGGTGGAATCACCGGAGGCGTGAATCACGCGGGAAAAACAAAGGCTAGAGCGTGATCGCCGGAGCAGGATGGGTGAGCGCAAGCGATCCCATCCCGGTCTAAAGGCAGCCCCGTGGGTCAGGGAAATTTCTTGCGCGTGTAGAGCCAGGCGATGATGTAGAGCAGCAGGTAGAAGAGCGGGATGAAGAAGATCAGCCCCTCGAGTCCGCCCAGCATCACGCTTTCTCCCCTGCATGCGGTTGCGGATCCGTATCGGCTGCGCTTTCCTGCGTCTCGAACAGCACGGCACCGCTGACCGAGATCAGGATGATCATGGTCGTGCCCACCAGCCAAGCGAAGTACCAGGGCGCGTAGCCGCCGCAGATGACGGCAATGAAAAGAGCAAGCGCCAGCACCATGGCGAGTGCCAAAATCTTCACGGCATTGGTCATATTCGGAGATCCTCCGTGATTGGCGTAACGCGTCAGTAAGAGTGTTCGTTCTTGCTAACCGTTTCGGTCCGCACCTTGCCGCCCATGATTCGGAAGGCCCAGGAGGTGTAGATGACAATCGCAGGCACGAAGATCAGAGCGAAGACCAGCATCCAACCGAGCGTGTAGGCGCTGCTTGAGGCGTTCCAGACGCTGAGGCTCTGGCTCGGCATGGTCGTGGACGGCATTAGGAAGGGGAACATGGCCGCACCCGCAGTGCCGATGGTGCCGATCCAGGAAAGCGCGCCGAGCCACCACCCCAGCGCTGGCCTTCCGGCCAGGAGCGAAAGCGCACAGCCGATCATGCCGATGAGCCCGAGCACGGGCACAAGCCACAGCAACGGAAAGGCGTGGAAATTGTCGAGCCAAGCGCCGGCGCGCATCGCCACTGCCGGGCCCGCGAGAGGGGTCGCCGCCATCGCCGGATCAACCGGCGCGCTGTACACGAAGCCTTTGATGAAGCTGATCCAGATGCCGCCGATAATAAAGAGGGCGGCGGCGATGAAGCTTGCGGAGACAGCGAAGCGGCGCGCACGACCATAAATCGGCTCCACGCCGCGGAGCATCAGCATCGCACCTCCCTGCTGGATCGAAAGTGCGAGCGAAAGCACGCCGCAGAGGATCGCGAAGGGATTGAGCAGATACCAAATGAAGGATTCGTCCTGGTAGTACTGGCCGTCCCAGGCGAAGTGAAAGCCGACGCCTTGCAGAACATTGCCGAAAGCGGCGCCGTAAATGATCATCGGCAGGGCACCCGAAATCAGGAAGGCCCAGTCCCAGGTTTCGCGCCAGTTTCTTGCCTCCACTTTCGAGCGGTACTCAAAGGCGACGGGACGGATGATCATGCTGAAGAGGAGCAAGATCATTACGATGTAGAATGTCGAGAACGAAGTTGCGTAGAGGGTCGGAAAGGCGGCGAAAATGGCACCGCCGCCAAGGATGAACCAGACCTGATTGCCATCCCAATGCGGGCCGATGATATTGAGTGCGGTGCGTCGCTCGGCATCGTTCCGGCCGACGAAGCGGAGCAGGGTGCCCACGCCCATGTCCATGCCCACCATGGTGCCGAGCCCCACCAGAAGAACGCCGAGCAGGAGCACCCAGATCAGTTTCAGAACGGCGTAGAGCTCCATCGCGGAAATCCTCCCTATTCCCAGGACTTGGCCGCATAACCAGGCCGCAGAATGGCAGGCCCGCCTGCGGGTGCGATACGCGGCTCGGCGCTGCCGGCCGGGCTAGGACCGAGGCGGGCATATTTGAACATCAGATAGAGCTCGGCGCCGATAAAGAGCGTGTAGAGCGTTGCAAAACCGAGAAGCGAAAAGATCATATAGCCGAGCGAATGGGTCGAGGCGGCCTCGAAGGTCGGCAGCCAGCCGAACACGCTCCAAGGCTGGCGGCCGTTCTCGGCGGTGATCCAGCCGTAGAGCGCGACCAGTATCGGGAGCGGGATCGACCACATCGCCAGATAGAGCACCCAAGGCTGCCGCTCGATCGTGTTTCTCAGGCTGTAATAGGCACCAAAGGCGAAGATCACGAGGAATGCGAAGCCGAAGGCGACCATGATACGGAACGACCAGAACTCGACGAAGACGTTGGGGATGCTTGCGCGCGCGGTCTTGGTCACGATCCCCGGCATGTCGGAGGGCGTAATCTTCGTCAGGTCCTGATCGGGAGCGAAGCGCTGGGCGAGAAAGCCGTAGCCCATGTCATCCTCATAGAACTCGAACTCGGAGAGAGCATTCGGATCTTTTGTTTGGGCGTATTGCTCGAGCGCCGTGACGGCTCTGATCCCGTTCTCCACCCGGGCGGCTGCTTCCATCTTGAGCTCGTCAATGCCGGGGATCGCCTGGTTGAATGTGTGCGTGACCAGCGGGGTCAGGACATAGGGAATCCCGATCGAGAAATCGAAGAGATCGCTCTCGGTGGCATCATTGGGCAGCGCGATCAGTTTCCACGGCTCCGCGGGCGGCTTGGTCGTCTGCCAGAGCCCTTCCATCGCCGCGAGCTTGGTCGGCTGCACGAGATAGTCTTCGCGGCCGGCAGCATCACCGAGCGTGATCACCGCGAGCGTGGAGACAATGCCGAACAGCGCGGCGATGCGCAGGGATCGCAGCGCAAACTCGCGATGCCGGCGGGTGAGGAGGTAGTAGCTGCTGATCCCCATTACGAACATCGCCGCGCAGACATAGCCCGCGATCGAGGCATGGACGAACTCTGCCTGGGCCTTCTCGCTGAAGACGAGAGACCCGAAGCTCTGGAACTGCATCCGCATCGTCGTCGGGTCGAAGCGCGCGCCTTGCGGGTCCTGCATGAAAGCGTTGGCGATCAGGATCCAAAGAGCAGACAGGTTCGAACCGAGCGCCACGAGATAGGTGACGGCGAGATGCGCCTCCTTGCTCATCCGGTCCCAGCCGAAGAACATCAGCCCCACAAAGGTCGATTCCATGAAGAAGGCCATCAGGCCCTCGATCGCCAGCGGTGTGCCGAACACGTCGCCCACGAAATGGGAATACATCGACCAGTTGGTGCCGAACTCGAACTCCATGGTGAGTCCGGTCGCTACCCCGATGGCGAAGTTGATGCCGAAAAGCTTGCCCCAGAACTGGGTCATCTCCTTGTAGATCGGCTTGCCGGTGATGACGTAGACCGTCTCCATCGCCGCCAGCATGAAAGTGAGGCCGAGCGTCAGCGGCACGAACTGGAAATGGTAAAGCGCCGTCAGAGCGAATTGCAGGCGGGAGAGACTGACGACGGACGGGTCGATCATGGCGTTGACCTCCGGGCGATGGCATGACGAGCGGCTTCCGCCCGCCCGCGTTCGGCCGAAACGGTGATCCCCATTACAGGGCCACCTCACGCATTGACTTGATTTATATCAGTGACCGCGCCTCTCGGCACCTGTGCCGTTTGTTCTCCCAACGTTTCAGATGCGGGCCAGATCTTCCTGAAGACGTGCGAGGCGGGGAACGATCCGTCCGTCGGTGCGGAGGACTGCGAACGTGCCGTCCTCGGCAACGCGGCCGGAATCGAGGACGACGATGCGGTCGTTCGGGGCGATGAAGGCAAGCCGATGGGTGATGCTGATCACCGTCCGGCCTGCGGCGAGCCGTCCGAGATCTCCACGCAGGGCGGCTTCCGTCAAAGGGTCGAGGCCCTCGGTCGGCTCGTCGAGCACCAGGAAGGGCGCATCGCGCAGCGCGGCCCGGGCGAGTGCGAGACGGCGGGCCTCGCCGCCGGAGAGCCGCGCGGCGCCCTCGCCGACCGGTGAATCGAGGCCCCTGGACCGCGCGCGCACGAATTCGGAGAGCGCGGCCGTCTCGAGCGCGCGCCAGAGCGAAGCGTCATCGGCATCGGGCCGGGCGATCCGGAGATTATCGCGAATCGATCCGGCGAAGAGTTGGGTGCGTTGGGAAACCACGGAGAAGAGGCTGCGCACGTCGTCGCCGCGAATCGCTCGTAATTCGACTCCGCCAAGGGAGGCCGAGCCCTCCTCATATTCGACGAAGCGCAGGAGGAGATTGATGAACGAAGTCTTCCCGGCACCGGAGCGGCCGAGGATCGTTACATGTTCGCCTTCCCGGATGGTGAGCGTGAGCCCGTCGAGCGCCCACGGCGCCTCCGGTGCATAGCGCAGCCGCACCCCCGAGAGCGCGATATCGAGGTGCTGCGGCCGCGCCGGGCTTCGCTTGGGCTCACGCACCGGCGGGGCGCGATCCGCGATCGCGAACACGCGCCGCGCCGATTCTGCCATCCCGCCGAGAAGCTGGAACGCTTGAGGCAGCGGTGCCACCGCCTCGAAGGCGGCAAGCGCGCCAAGCGTCAGCAGCGGCACGTCGGCGCCGGGCAGGTGGTGGGCACCGGCCAGCTCAAGCCCGATCAGGAGTGCAGCGCCCATCGTCGCATTGGCGATCAGCTGGCCCGCGCCTGCACCAAGCCCGGCAATCGCAGCGAGCCGCGCCTCGCGCGCGATCAGCCGGTCGTTCGCGTCACCGATGCGGGCGGCCACCGCTGGCGCGGCGTTGTACGTCAGAAGCTCGGCGAGGCCCTGGATGGCATCGACGGCATCGGCGCGCAATTCGTTGCGGGTCGTGACGACCTCGCGGCTCGCCCGGGCACCCAGAGCGAGGCTCGCCGCCGGCACGGCGAGGCCGGCAAGGGCAAGGCCCGCGAGCAGAGCGAGGCCCGCGAGCGGGACAAAAATGGCGAGGGTGCCGGCCATGGCCAGCGCCGCCGCGACGGCAACGGCAAAGGGGGCCAGGACGCGCAGATAGACATCACCCAGCCGGTCGATATCGGCCACCAGACGGGAAAGAAGATCGCCGCTCCGCTCCGCGGCGAGGGCGGCCGGGGCGAGCGGCTCGAGCTTTTCGAAGAGAAAGACGCGCAGACGGGCGAGCTGGCGCAAGGCGGCTTCGTGATCGACGATCCGCCCGGCATAGCGGCCGAGCACGCGCACCGTGGCGAAGAAGCGCACGCCGGCGGCCGGAGTGAAGAAGTTGAACGCATTTTGCGCTGCATACCCGCCAAGACCGACCAGGCCCGCTGTGGCGAGGAACCAGCCGGCCAGCGCCAGCAGCCCGAAATTGGCAAGGATGGTCGCGAGCGCAAGCAGAAGCCCGCTGGCTATCCAGGCGCGGTAGGGCCCGTAGAGGCGGAGAAGCCGGATCAGCGCACGCATGGGGTCTCTGTCGGGGCGGCAGCGCCCCGGAGCAGAGCGGCGTAGG
The DNA here is from genome assembly GCA_030037175.1 of Acetobacteraceae bacterium. Lineage (GTDB taxonomy): Bacteria > Pseudomonadota > Alphaproteobacteria > Acetobacterales > Acetobacteraceae > JAKAWQ01. Next base: position 21,522 of record JASHRV010000036.1, on the reverse strand, counting down.
CGCCGCCGCAAGCGACAAGGGCTTCATGCGTGCCGTATTCGGCGACGCGTCCGTCCTCCATCACGACGATCCGGTCGGCGCGCCTGACGGTGGCGAGGCGATGGGCAATGAGAATGGCCGTGCGGCCGCGCGCGAGATCGGCGATCGCCTCCGCGACCAGGGCCTCGGTTTCGAGGTCGAGGTGGGCGGTGGCCTCGTCAAGAATCAGGAGCGGGGCATCCTTGAGGAAGGCGCGGGCGAGTGCGAGGCGCTGGATCTCGCCGCCTGAGAGGCCGATGCCGCCTTCGCCGAGCCGGGTCGAAAGACCTTGCGGCAGGGAGTCAATCACGTCGAGCAGCAGGGCGCGGCGGCAGGCTTCGCGCAGGCTCGCCTCGTCGGCCTCGGGCCGGGCGAGACGGAGATTCTCGGCAACTGTGCCGGCAAAGGTCCGCGGCGCCTGTGGAACGTAAGCGAGCTGCCGCCACCAGGCCTCGCGGTCGAGTACTGAGAGCGGAACGCCGTCGATCAGGATCGTCCCTGCGCTGGGCGCGATGAAGCCAACGATCGCCGCGGCGAGGCTCGATTTTCCGGCTCCTGAACGGCCGACGATCGCAGTCGCGAGCCCCGCCGGAAATTCGCAATCGAGCCCGCGCAGAACCGTCCGGCCCGGCTCATGGCCGGCCTCGAGCGCCCGGCACAGGATCGTGACCGCGCCCTTCGGGGGAATGGCGATGCCGGAAACCTGGGCAACAGGGGCGTCCAGAACCTCGAAGATCCGCTGGGCAGCGGCGAGCGCGCTCATCCGCGCATGGTAGTGGGTGGCGAGGTTGCGCAGCGGGAGAAAAAACTCGGGGACGAGAAGAAGAACCAGGAAGGCAGCGAAGAAATTGGCGTGGCCGTGCAGCAGCCGCGCGCCAAAGATGACGGCAACCAGCGCGATCGCGAGGGAGGCGAAGAACTCGAGCACCGCCGAGGTGAGGAAGGCGACCCGGAGGCTTGCCATGGTGGTGCGCCGGTAATCGTCGGAAATTCGTGCGATCAGCGCGATCTCGTCGCGCGCGCGGCCGAAAAGCTTCAACGTCGTGATTCCCTGGATCGCATCGAGCATGTGCGCGCTCATCGCCAGGAGCTGGCGCCACTGGCGCTGGTTGATCGCCTCGGCCTGGTGGCCGACGAAGACCATGAAGAGCGGGATGAGCGGCCCGCTCACGGCAAGCACGAGCCCGCTCATCCAATCGATCGGGAAGAGAGTGGCGAGGATCGCAAGCGGCACGAGCGCCACGAGCGCCATCTGCGGCAGGTAGCGGGCAAGATAGGGCTCGAGCGCCTCGACGCCGTCGGTCAGGGTGGTGGCAAGATCGGCGCTGCCTTCGCCCACGGTGTAGGCGGGGCCGAGCTCAACGATTCGCTTCATCAAGGCGCGCCTGAGCTCTGTCTTGACCGATGCGGCGGCGTGGTGTGCGGCGATTTCGGAGAGGAAGGTCAGAGCCGCGCGCAAGACAAAGAGGACGAAGAGCGCAAGCAGAAGGCCCGCTGGCACCGGGCCATGCCGGAACACGGCGCCGTTGACGATGCGAGCCAGCAGGAGAGCCTGGAGGATGACGAGCAGACCGCCGGCAAGCCCAAGACCTATCGCGACATAGAGGCCCGCCCTTGCCGGGCGGGCGATGGCGGTCAGCCGCCTGTCGAGCAATCGCCGATTCCGATGGGGCGAGGATGGGGCTGGCACGGCAGGCCTGCGTATCAGCCGCGCCCGCGCCGCTCAACGGGACGGTCCACAGGGGGGGCCACAGGGGGGCCACAGGGGGGCCACAGGGGGAACGGCCCGCAAGGCGCCGGTTTCCAAATGCGGCGGCTTGCCGGAAGATCACGTCGTGTATTTCGACATACGTCTTTGGCGGCTGACGTGCGGCGTACGCGGGCGCATCGCGCTCGCGGTGGGACTTGGGCTCTTCGCGCTCGCCGCCGGCATCGCTCGCTTCGCCTTCCTCGGAACGCTCCTCGCCCTCGTCTTCCGCGGCGGCAGCGGGCGGGCGGAGATCCTGCTCGCGCTCGCGGCCGGGGCCATGATCGTGATCAGGGCCGGGCTCGAGGAGGCGCGCGCTCGCATCGCCCATGGAACCGCCGTGCGCGTTCAGGAGCGGCTCAGGGAAAGGCTCTTCGACAGGATCGTGACGCTCGGGCCAGCCTGGTTCTCAGGCAGCCGGACGGGCGGGGTGATGCTGTCAATGGTGGATGGGGTCGAGCAGCTCCAGACCTGGTTCGGCCAGTACCTGCCTCAGCTCGTGATCGCGATTGCCGCTCCCTTCGCCATTTTTGCCTTCGCGGCAATCTGGGATGTGCCCGTTGCCGCCGTGCTGCTGGCCGGTGCGCTCCTGTCCCTGATTGGCCCGATGGCGGTGCATATGCGCGAGCGGCGCGCCAGCCTTGATCGTGCACACGCTCTCAAATCATTCGGCGAGGAGTTCCTCGATGCCGTGCAAGGCCTGCCGACGCTGAAAGCCTTCGGCCAGAGCAGCGCCTGGGCGGCACGGCTCGCCGAGCATGCCCATGCGCTGGCAAGGAACACGTTCTGGGTGCTCGGTGCCAGCATCCTTACCCGCGCGATCACCGATCTCGGCACCGCGCTCGGCGCTGCTGCAGCGCTGGCGCTCGGCGCCTGGCGGGTGACGCACGGCCAGATGAGCCTCGCGGCGCTGCTGATCGTGCTGATGGCCGGGACGGAAATTTTCCGCCCGTTGCGGGATCTCCGCACCGTGCTGCATCAGGGGCTTCTCGGACAGTCGGCAGCGGCCGGGATTTTTTCTCTCCTCGAGGCAAAGCCCTCGCTGCCCGCGTCGGGAAGCGCGGCGGCGGCCGGGCTTCAGCCCAGCATCGCGTTCGAGGAGGTCCGCTTTGCCTATCCGGGTGGGAGGGGGCCGGCGCATAACGGGCTCTCGTTCCGGGTCGCGGCAGGTGAGCGCGTCGGGATTGTCGGACCGAGCGGAGCGGGAAAGTCCTCCATCGTGCGGCTCCTGCTCCGCGAATATGACCCCTGCTCGGGGCGGATCCTGTTCGGCGGGAGGGATCTCCGCATCCTGGACGCGGAGGCGCTGCGCGCCTCGATCGCGGTGGTCGCGCAGGATCCGGTGCTGTTCGAGGGGACAGTGGCGGAGAACCTCCGGCTCGGACGGCCGGAGGCGGGGCGGGCAGAGATCGAGGAAGCCACGCGGGCGGCGAACGCGCACGAGTTCATCCTCGCCTTGCCGGAGGGGTACGAGACGCGGATCGGCGAGCGCGGGGCGGGGCTGTCGGGCGGGCAAAGGCAACGGATCGCAATCGCCCGCGCCCTGCTGCTCGATGCGCCGATCCTCATTCTCGACGAGGCGCTTTCATCGGTCGATGCGGAGAACGAGGCAGCCATCCAGCAGGCGCTGGAGCGGCTGATGGAGGGGCGCACGACATTGATCCTGGCCCATCGACTTTCGAGCGTGATCGCGGCAGACCGCATCCTCGTTCTCTCGAGCGGGCGGGTGGTGGAGGAGGGCACGCATGCCGCGCTGATGCGGGCGGACGGACTCTACCGGCGGTTGATGGGTGCCCAGGCAGAGGAAAGTGCGGTGCTCGACCATCCGGCGCGCGGAGCCGAGGCTGAGCGCGCCGGTCAGGGCAAGCACGCCGAGTCTGCTGAGGCTTCGGACGTGGGACAGAAAAGGTCGCTCGACGAGGAGGCGGCTGGTGTCAGCGGGGCCGAGACGCTGAAGACGCTGCTCGGCTTCATCAGGCCTTGGCGGGGGACCCTGACGGCGACGGTGCTGCTCGAGATCGGACGCGTCGCCTCCTTCATAGGGGTGAGCGCGCTGGGCGCTCTCGTCATCGCCGCGGTGCGCGTGCACGGGCCCATCTTCGTGCCGATCGGGCTGCTGCTCGCGGCTGCGCCGATCACCGCGCTTTGCCACTGGCTCGAATCGACGCTCGCGCATGAGATGGCCTACGAGCTGCTTGCGGAGATGCGGATCGACCTCTTTGCCGTGCTGGAGCGGCTTGCGCCCGCCTATCTGCTGCGGCGGCGCTCGGGCGACCTCGTGGCACTCGCGACGCAGGACGTGGAAACGATCGAGTATTTCTACGCCCACACCGTCGCGCCGGCGGTCGTGGCCGTGCTGGTGCCGCTCTCCGTACTCGGGCTGCTTGCGGGGTTCGGTTGGCCGCTGGCACTCGTGCTCTTGCCGTTCCTCGGCTACGCCTTGCTCTCGCCGCTGGCCGGGCGGCGCCGGATCGATCGGCTGGGCGCGGAGGCGCGGGACGCGCTCGGACTGCTCGGTGCGCATGTGACCGAGACGATCCAGGGGCTTGCTGATTTGCTCGCCTTCCGTGCGGTGGGGCGGCGGCGGCAGACATTTCTGGCCACGGCGCGGGAGTATGGCGCAGTCCGGCTCAAGCTGCTCGCCGATCTTTCACGCCAGGCGGCCTGGCTCGAGGCGGCGACCAGCGGCGGCGGACTCGCAGTGGCGGTGCTTGGGGCCGGCCTCGTCGCCGATCATCGGTTGGCGGCGGGAATGCTGCCGTTGCTCGTGCTGGTCGCGATCGCGGCCTTTCTGCCGGTTTCGGAGATCGCCCAGGTCGGGCGCCAGCTCGCCGACACGTTTTCCGCGAGCCGGCGGCTGGCGGCGGTCGGGCGGGAGCCCGTGACGATCCTCGACGGGCCGGCCGATCCGCCGCCTGGAGCCGGCGGCTCGGAAATCCGGTTCGAGGATGTCCGCTTCACCTATCCCGGGCGGACGCAGCCGGCACTCTCCGATGTTTCCTTCACCGTGTCGGCGGGAACGACGGTGGCGCTCGTCGGTTCCTCAGGCGCGGGCAAGAGCACGATCGCAAACCTGCTGCTGCGTTTCTGGGACCCCGATGAAGGTGCTGTACGCCTCGATGGATGTGATCTTCGCGAGTTCCGGCTCGATGCGCTCCGGCGCCGAATAGCGCTCGTGGCCCAGGACACCTATCTTTTCAACGACACGCTCGAGGCCAACATCCGGCTGGCGCGACCCGATGCACCGGAGGCGGCGGTGGGTGCTGCGCTCGAGCAGGCAGCGCTCGGGCCGTTCGTCGCAGGGCTGCCGGACGGGCTCGCGACGCGCGTGGGAGAGCGCGGGGTGCAGCTTTCGGGCGGGCAGCGCCAACGCATCGCGATCGCGCGCGCCTTCCTCAAGGATGCGCCGGTGCTGGTGCTCGACGAAGCGACATCGCATCTCGACACGATCAGCGAGGCCGAGGTGCGGATGGCATTGGCGGAGCTGATGCGCGGGCGGACCACGCTCATCATCGCGCACAGGCTTTCTACGATCCGCGCGGCAGACCGCATCCTCGTGCTCGATCATGGGAGGGTGCTTGAGGGCGGCACCCATGCCGAGCTGCTGACCCGCCATGGCGCCTATGCTCGGCTCGTCGAGCAGCAGGTCGTGGCGTGGTCGAGCGCCGGTTAGAGCGTGTCAGGAACCTGCGCGGTTCTCTCGCACGATGAGTCATGAGGACTGTTCTCTTTTGAAAAAGAGAACCAGAAAACTTTTATCCGTTTCCATTCTTCCGTTCGGGGCTCCAAGCTGGCACCGGGTCCGGAAAACGGAAAAAAGTCCTTTTGCGTCTTTTTCTTCAGAAAAAGAAGTTCTCTCTCAAAATGTTATCAGGCTCATAACATCTCCTAAAAATTGTTTTCTTTCGACTGAAGGGAAAACCTGATGCCCGAGCTTCATGCCCTGATTGCCGGCGCGTCTCGCGGCCTCGGTCTCGGCCTGGCGCGTGAATTCCTGGCGCGTGAATGGCACGTGATCGCAACCGTGCGCGGTGAGAATCCGCCGCCGGACATGGAGGAGCTTTCCGCAGCCTATCCGAGGCAGCTGATGGTCGAGCCGCTCGATGTCGTCGTGGATGACGAAATCGTGGAGCTGCGCGAGCGCCTTTCGGACCGGCGGCTCGATCTTCTTTTCATCAATGCCGGAATCGCTCACGGCGCGGACGAGCGTCTCGCCGCGACCAGCGCGAGGGAATTCGCTCATGTGATGCTGACCAATGCATATGGTCCGATGCGCACGATCGAGGCCCTGAACGACCTCGTGCGACCCGACGGCGTGATTGCGGTGATGTCCTCGGGCCTCGGCAGCATCGCCAACAACAGGACCGGCACGTGGGAGGTCTATCGTGCGAGCAAGGCAGCGCTGAACATGCTCATGCGCAATTTTGCGGCCCGCGACACATCCCGCACGCTGCTCGTGATCGCGCCCGGGTGGGTGCGCACCGATATGGGCGGGCCGAACGCGACGCTCGATGTGGACACGAGCACGCGCGGCATCGCCGATGTCATCACCGCGCGACGCGGCACGCCGGGCCTCGCTTTCCTCAATTACAAGGGCGAGACCGTGCCCTGGTGAGGGTGCGGCCGGGGCGGCAATGATCCGCAATTTCTCCGATCACGCGGCGAACGAGCGGACATTCCTCGCCTGGGTGCGGACCGCGATCGCGGTCATGGCGTTCGGCTTCCTGGTGGCGCGGTTCAATCTTTTCCTGAAGATCGCCGCGCAATCCTTGGCCGGCAGCGGGCGCATGATGGCGGTGCCGGGTGGCGGGTTCGGCGGGGTCGCCGGGGTCGTCCTCATTGTCGCCGGCACGGTGATGGTGGCGATCGCGGCAATCCGCTTCATTCGCACCGAACGCGCGATCGACAGCGCGGAGCCCAGCGCCGAGGGCGCGCATGTGGATCTGGCGCTGGCGGCGCTGATGGTGGTGTTGGGAATTGCCCTGGTGCTGTATCTCGGCCATACGCTGCTGGCGGCGCTTTGAGTGATGGAGCCGGGGGACGCGGCCCTGCCGGCTGACGAACGGATCCAAGGCAGTTTCCATTTCGTTTTCCGAGCGGTAATCTGGCCGCCAAACAGAGAACGAGGAGGAAGGTCGATGAGGCTCCCGGCATTTTCGGTTTGCGCTGCCGTGCTGTTGGCGGGCGGTATCTCGGCCGCAGCGGCGCCGAATTACTTCGCGTACAACCTGACGGCGACGACGACTTTCACCGGCGTCTATCTGGCGCCGGCCGGCGGCACCCAATGGGGGCCGAATCAGGCGCTGAACGACGACGACAAGGAGCTGGATTTCGGCGAGCGTCTGACGCTGACGGGTTTGAATCCCGGGATCTACGACGTGAAGCTGGTCGATAAGAATGGACGAACCTGCCTCCTGCACGGCGTCAACCTGACCAAGGAGATGAGCTTCGAGATCCGCGACGCGAGCCTGACTGACTGCAAATAAGCGGGGCTCGTCTTCGGGCAAGCCGCCTCGCGCCTTTCAACCGGAGGCGGCTGAGCGCGTGATAGAAACGTGATCGGATCGACACCGATCCTCATTTTCGCGCTGCTATCCGTTCCATGTCGTTCCGCAACAAGCGGTGAGCGACAAGCGCGAGCCCCGGTCTGGCCGGGGCAGCGATTGCAGCATGGAAAGGAAGTCCGATGAACGTCTCCCGCCTCGTGGCCACGGCCTTGATGACTGCCGCAGCGGTGCCGGCAATCGCCGCACCCGCGCCCGTGCCGTCTTTTCACTATGACAGGTGCTACGGGATTGCCGCGGCGCACGCGAACGACTGCCAGACCGCAACCCATTCCTGCGCCGGACAAAGCACCCGCGCGGGAGATCCGCAGTCGTGGCTTTACGTCCCAGCCGGAACCTGCGCCAGGATCATCGGCGGAAGCCTCCAGCCCAGCGCCATCAACCAGACGGGCAGCGGACGCTGACGCCGGTTCAGCCGCAAACCTGACCGATCCCGCAGGAGCATTGCCATGACAGTCCGGACGGCACCGCCACGTACCGCGCGCCACGAGCGACACCCCTCGAGCGTGGGCCTCGGGCTCCGCTCCGCTCACATCGGCGAAATACTGGCGCGCCGTCCGGACATCGACTGGCTCGAGGTGCATCCAGAGAATTACATGCACCATGCCGCTGCGCTCGCATCGCTCACCGCCGTGCGGGCGCATTATCCGTTATCGCTGCATGGGGTCGCCCTTTCCCTCGGTAGCGCCGGACCCATCGACAAGGACCATCTCCTCCGGTTGAAATCGTTGGTCGATCGTCTCGATCCCTTTCTCGTCTCCGAGCACCTGGCCTGGACCGCGACCGAGGGTGCGCATCTCAACGATCTGTTGCCACTGCCCTACACGGAGGAGACATTGGGTATCGTGTCGGCGCACATCCATCAAACGCAGGAAGCGCTGGGGCGGACGATTTTGGTCGAAAACCCGGCGCGGTACCTTCGCTTCCGTCACGCGACGATGGACGAGCCGGAATTCCTCGCCGAAATGGTCCAGCGGACCGGATGCGGCCTGCTCTGCGACGTTTCCAACATCCATGTCAGCGCCGGCAATATCGATATCGATCCGATTGCGTATCTTGACGCATTGCCGGCTGCTTCCGTGGGCGAGATCCATCTCGCTGGCCATACCGTCAGGCGCGTCGGTGATCGCACCATCCTCATCGACGATCACGCCTCGCGCGTTCCTGACGATGTCTGGGCGCTTTTCGCCGATGGCGCGAAGCGTCTCGGCGCACCGCCGACGCTTATCGAATGGGATGCGGACCTGCCGCCGCTCGATGTTTTGCTGGAAGAAGCCTCCAAGGCGCGGGACGTTCTGGCGGGCGCCGATGGGTGGTGCGATGCCGAAGCTTTCTGAGGTGCAGTCCGCTGTTTGCAGCTTCATTCGTGGCGGTCCGCCTGATGCTCTCGCCGAATTGATCGAACACGACGGGCTGGCCCCCGCGGCGCGGCTTGCGATCTATCGCAACAATGCGCTGATCACGCTCGAAGCGGCGCTGATGGCCTCGTTTCCTATTGCATGCGCGCTCACCGGGCCGCGGTTCTTTTCCTACGCTGCCAACAGCTTCATTCGCGACAATCTGCCAGCTGAACCCTGCCTTTCGGAATACGGCGCCACGTTTCCTGAGTTCCTTGCGTCCTTCCCTGCCTGCGCCGGTCTTCCCTATCTCGGCGATGTCGCAAAACTGGAATGGGCCATAGGGCGCGTCATCCGCGCCGAGCGCGGCCGGCCGATTCCGCTCGCGACCCTCGCCGGGCTTGCCGGCGATCCCGCCGAGCGGCCTCTGGCGGTGGACCCAGCAACACGATTCCTTCGTTCGGCCTATCCGGTTGATGTCATCTGGCAGCAACACCGGCCCGGTTCTGTTCCCGAAACGATCACCATCGACACCGGCGCCGTCCACCTCCAGGTTCGTGGTGCCGACGGGCTTTTCATCGCCCGCCTCCCGGAAGCAAGCTGGATCCTCCGCGCAGCGATCGCAGATGGCGCCAGGCTCGGCCAAGCGGCCGGGGCGGCGCTCGCAGTCGACCCCGCTTTCGATCTGCCGGGCGCGCTCGCCGCTCTTTTCGCCGAAGGGCTTATCGTCGGCCTTCGCGAAACTCCTTGACCCGCGGAAAGCGTCATGCAGGCGGAATGATCGGCAGATCAACAATGAGGCAGGTGCCGATGCCGAGTTCGCTCCGGACCGATATGGTGCCTCCGTGCAGCTCGACGATCCGCTTGGCGATAGCAAGGCCGAGCCCCGACCCGCTCGCGCCGGCATTGCGTGCCCTGTCCACGCGATAGAAGCGCTCGAAGATATGTGGGAGGTCTTCGGCAGGAATGCCGCTGCCGGTGTCGGCTACTTCGAGCCGTACCTGGCCTGCTTGCATCGCGACGCTGACGATGATCCGTCCACCCGTGTCCGTATGACGAATGGCGTTCTCGAGCAGGTTGTCGAGCATCCGCTCGAGCGTGGCGACATCGCCTTGGACGAGCGGGGCCGCCGGCATGAATTCTCCTTCGAGAGCGATTTTCTTCTGCTGCGCCACGAGCCTGAATTTCTGCAGCACGTCCTGAACGAGCTCGGAAAGCTGCAGCGGCTCCTTGGCAATGCGGGCTTCGATCTCCTCGAGCTTCGCGAGCTCGAACAGCTCCTCGATCAGGCGGTTCAAAGTCTCGCTCTGGCGAAACGCGATCTCGAGATAGGCGCGGCGGTCCTGCGCCGGCAGGTTCTCTTTCATCACCAGCGTTTCGAGATAGCCGCGCAAAGATGCCAAAGGTGTGCGCAGGTCGTGTGAGACGCTGGCGATCAGCTCGCGCCGCGCCGCGTTGGTTCTGGCGATTTCCTCTATCTGCATCTGGATATGGACGACCATTCCGTTATAGGTGCGGGCCAATCGATCGAGTTCATCACCGCCGGACTCTGCGGTGACCGAGACCGGGACAGGCTCGCGGAACTGGCTTGCCCGAAATGCATCCATTGAGCGCGCGAGCCGGCGCAGACGGGCGGTCAGAGTCGTCAGCACGAAGAACGCCGCGATCAGCGCTGCCACGACTCCGATCCCGAGCACGGTCAAGGCGCCATGCAGAAGGAACCCGCCCTGGAATCGGTGCGCGACCGCGTCATATTCAGCGCCACCGAGGATGACATAGAGAAACCCCGATTCGTGCCTCTCGGGGTCGAGCCAGGCCGCCGAGAAAATCTTCTGCCGGCCTGGGCTCTTCGGGTCGTCGGCAAAGGCGGGAAAGGCGGAGCGTCCAGAGAGGAACTCTACAAGCGGACGGACATCGATCCGTTGTCGTCGAATCTCGCTCGGCGGTGCCGTGTACGCAGTGAGCCGGCCGTTCGGCGTGACGAGATAAAGCTCGATATCGGGATTGACGGTCATCAGCCGATGGAACTTCGCTTCAATGTTGCGTCCAGTCTCGGGCCGAGAGGCGAAATCTGAAAAATATTCGTCCACCAGACTTCGTGCGAGACTTTCGTTCAACGCCTGGGTCATCGCGAGTTCGTAGCTCCGGAATGAGCGCGCCTGAAGGAAAAGTGCGAGCGCGCCGAGCGCGAAGACAAGCAGCGCGACGAGGAGAAAGAGCTTGCCGTGCAGGGTTTTCACAGGTTTAGGGATTGCGTCCCGCGGCGTTGCCGATGGCCTCGGAGAATTTATAGCCCACGCCCCATACCGTGCGGACATAGACAGGGTTTGCAGGATCGTCCTCGATCTTGCTGCGAAGCCGGTTGATATGCGAGTTCACCGTGTGCTGGTAGCCGCTGTGATTGTATCCCCAGACGAAATCCAGGAGCTGTTCGCGCGTATAGACCCGCCCGGGATTGCGCGCGAGATGGAGAAGAAGATCGAATTCCCGGGCTGTGAGCTCGACGGATCTTCCGCGCACCGCCACGGAACGCTGATCGGCATCGATCGTCATATCGCCCACACGCACGACCGTGGTCGCATTCACGCTGCCGGTCGTGATTGCCTTGACGCGCCGGAAGATAGCCTTGACCCGCGCGAGCAGCTCCATGACGCTGAAAGGTTTCGTCAGATAGTCGTCGGCGCCCATTTCAAGCCCGAGAACGCGATCGAGCTCGGTGGAGCGCGATGTGAGCATCAGAATTGGCGTGTAGTCGCCGCGGCCCCGCAGGCGGCGGCAGATCTCAAGTCCGCTCTCACCCGGCAGCATGAGATCGAGAATGATGAGATCGTACTTGTTTGCCTCGGCATCGGCAAGGCCCGAGGGGCCATCGAAGGCGAGCTTCACCCGGCAATCAATGTCCTTGAGATGAAGCTTGACCAGTTCGGCGATTTCCCGGTGATCTTCTATGACCAGAACTTTGTAGGTCATTTTGCCGAGTCTCCCTGATCAGCGCTAAGCGGAGCTGCGAAATAGGAACGCGATGCGTCGCCTGTGATCAGCTGCACGCCGACGCGATAGGTGAGGTAGGACCAAAGCCAGCCTACGATCACCGAAAGCCGGTTTCTGAGTCCGACGAGAAAAAGAATATGAACGGCCCCCCATAGCCACCACGCTAGCGTACCGCGGAGCGTTATCCAGCCGAAATCGGCCACCGCGCTCTTTCTTCCAATCGTGGCGAGGCTGCCGTGATGGCGATAGCGGAACGGAGGGGGTGCGCGCGAGAAGCTCAGCCGCGCCCGCAGCACGGCAGCGACATAGGCGCCCTCCTGCTTGGCGGCCGAGGCGAGGCCCGGCACCGGCGCGCCTTTCCATGCGCGGGCGAGGGCGGTGTCGCCGATTGCGAAGACGTCCGGCAGTCCCGGCACGGAGAGATCGGCCGCGACCGGCAAACGTCCGGCCGGATCAGGCTGCTGACCGAGCCATGATGCCGCCGGTGACGCGACCACGCCCGCGGCCCAGAGCACGATCCCCGCAGCGATGCGCTTTCCATTCACCACCGCGCCTTCGTGATCGACCGCCTCGACTCGGCTGTCGAGCCAAACTTCCACGCCCAGCTGCTCGAGTGAAAGCCGCGCGCGCATGGAGAGTTTCTCGGGAAAGGCAGGTAGGAGCCGGGGGCCCGCCTGCACCAGGATTACGCGCGCCGAGGCCGGGTCGAAGCGGCGGAATTCGCGTGTGAGTCCGTGGCGGGCCAGCTCCGCGATGGCCCCCGCGAGCTCGACCCCGGTCGGGCCGCCGCCGCAAATGAGAAGGGTGAGCAGCTTCGCACGCTCGCGCGAATCCGGGCTCGCCTCGGCACGTTCGAAGGCGGCCAGGATACGGCCGCGAATGGAGACAGCGTCTTCGATCACTTTGAGTCCGGGCGCATATCGCGCCCAATGCTCATTGCCGAAATAGCCGTGGCTGGCTCCGGTCGCGAGCACCAGATAGTCGTATGCGAGCTCGTTGCCATCGACGCGCACCATCCGCCGCGAGGGATCGACAGCGGAGACGGTGCCGCAAAGGACGGTAATTCGTGCGTCCTCGCGAAAGACGGCACGGATGGGCGCAGCGATGTCGCCGGGCGAAAGGCTCGCGGTCGCCACCTGATAGAGAAGAGGCTGAAACAGATGGTAGTTCCGCCGATCGACAAGGGTGACCCGGGCGCGCGCGTGCCTCAGCCCAGCCGCGCAGGCCATGCCGGCGAATCCCGCACCGACAATGACGATGTGCGGCTCGTCGCCGCGCGGGGATCGGCGTTTTTCCACGGCGCGGCGCAATGGAGCATCGAGCGAGAATCGTCCCGCACCGCCGATGCCGAGCAGTGCGAAGAGCAGAGGGGCGAAGATCGTCACTCCGTCCGCCGGCACCATGGCCCAGATCCCGGAGAAAGCTATTAGCAGCACGCCGGCGATCAGAGATGTTCCAAGCCCAAGCGCAAGCAGCGTGGCGGCGATCCACGCGAGCAGCCGCGGAAGGGTAGCGCATGTCGTTACCGGGAAAAGCACGGCCGGCAAGGCGAAGCCGGCAAGCGCCAAGGCGAGCCAGAGCCGCAGCGCCAGCCTGTAGAACGGGCCGACTATGCGCTCGGTCCAGGCACCCGCCGCGACGGCGGGCGCGGCCAGCGGGACGGCGCTCGTGGCCAGACCTTGGGCGAGGGCGCGATCAAACGAAAGTGCACCCGGTCCGTGCACGAGGTACCAGCCGGAGAGGGCGATCCAGAAGAGATTGACGTCCAGTTGCTGGTAGGAGATTTGGATTACGAGCGAAAGAAGCAGCATCGCCAGTGCCGCCGGCCGCACCAAAAGCCCGAGCGCGAGCAGCACGGGCCCCGCCACCTCGATCCCGACGCCGAGCACCGCCGCTGAGTGCGGATCGAGCCAGCTCACGGGATATTCGTAGCGGGCGAGACGAAGCGCATCCTGCCAATGGGTGAGCTTGAGCATGCCGGAAACGAAGAAGACCTGCGCAAGCGATAACCGCACCCAGAGATCGACGAAGGGCGCGAGTTGCCGCAATCCGGCGCCGAGCAGCGCAAAGGCCGGACCAAGCCGTCTTTGCAGAAGCTCCATTACCCGAAACGCCAGCGAATCACGCCGTCGAGCGAGAGCTTCCCAGGCCCGCGCGCGAGCACGTAGAGGAGACATCCCGCCCAAAGCAGATGATCCGGCCAGTTCTCGGGATAGACGAAGATCTCGATGACCGCTGTCATTCCCATCAGGCCAAGCGCCGAAAGACGCGAGGCCAGTCCGATCACCAGCAGGACGGGGAAAAGATGCTCCGCCAGCGCCGCCATGTTCGCCGCGAGCGCCGGCGGCAGCAGCGGAACTTTGTATTCGTCGCGGAAGAGCAGGATGGTGGTGGGCGTGACCTGCCAGCCGGATACCTTCGTCTGCCCGGACCGCCAGAACACGTCCGCGATGCCGCATCTTATCACCAACCCAAGCACCGAAGAGGGAATGCCCTCCGCTACGCCGATCGCCGACAGCATCGCTGATCTCAGGCTCAATACGCTCTCCTCTTCCCGGAGTGGCCCGGCCATCGCCATGCTGCCGCTTGGCAATCACCCTCCTCTCAAGAACTCGTCACATCTTCATCACGCGGACGGCGAGCGCCGTGATGAAAACGTTAGCGGATCGCGATGATCCGCCGCAGGCGCCGCGCTAGAGCATGGGCCTGTCGCCGGCGGAAGAGAGACCCATGACGGGAGCGGCCCGATGATGACGGAGACCATGCGCAACGCACCTGATCTCGGCGCGAGTGGCGAGGCCGCCCATGGCATCGAGCGGCCGGTCGGGCAGATCGTGCTCGTCCTGCAGGGCGGCGGTGCGCTCGGTGCGTACCAGGCCGGGGTCTATCAGGGCCTGAGCGAAGCGGGCATCGAGCCTGATTGGGTGGTCGGCACCTCGATCGGTGCCATCAATGGCGCGATCATCGCCGGCAACGAACCGAAATCGCGCATTTCACGGCTTCGCGCCTTCTGGGATGATGTCAGCAGCAGCTTCACGATCGATCCCTCCTGGCACGGCGGATGGTTGGGCTCCGCGTTCGGGATCGCCGCGGCAATGACCTTCGGCGTTCCCGGCTTCTTCCGGCCACAAGCAACATCGTGGAATATCCATCAGGCGGTCGGGGTCGAGCGCGCCGCCTTCTACACGACCGAGCCGTTGCGGCAAACGCTCGGCAGGCTGATCGATTTTGTCGAGCTGGATGGAAAGAGGACGCGCCTCACTGTCGGTGCCGTCAACGTGCTCAGCGGCGAGATGCGCTACTTCGACAGCCGGGACGAGCATCTCACCCTCGAGCATGTGATGGCTTCCGGCGCGCTGCCGCCGGCCTTTCCCGCGGTGCGGATCGGCGCAGAGCTCTACTGGGATGGCGGGATCTACTCCAATACGCCGGTCGAGGTGGTTCTGGACGATCGTCCGCGGCGCAACTCACTGATCTTCACCGTCAATATGTGGCAGCCGCGTGGTGCCGAGCCGCTCTCGGTGTGGCAGGTCATGGGCCGCCAGAAGGATATCCAGTACGCAAGCCGCGCCAGCAGCCATATCGCCCGGCAGGAGCAGATCCATCAATTGCGACACGTCGTGCGCCAGCTTGCGGCCTTATTGCCGAAGGAGCAGGCGAAGGACCCGATCGTCGCCGAGCTCGCGAGCTATGGCTGCGCGACGACGATGCATCTCGTCCGCCTTCTCGCGCCCGGTCGCGACGGGGAGGACCAAACGAAGGACATCGATTTCAGCCCCGCGACCGTGCGCGCCCGTTGGGACGCGGGCTATGCCCATGCCGCGCGTGTGCTGCGGGAGAAGCCGTGGCACACCGACCTGAGCCCGCTTCAGGGCGTCATCGTCCACGAATCGAGCGAAAGCTAAAGCGCCGCCAGGGCCTGCGCGGCGAGGGCTCCGAGCAGCACGACGAGCCAGGGCGGGGTGCGCCAGAAGGCAAGGAGAAGGAAAGCCGCGATTCCGATTGCGAAATCAGCGCGCGTTGCGATCGCGCTGGTCCATACCGGCGTGTAGAGCGCTGTGAGCAGCAGGCCGACCACGGCGGCATTGACCCCGCGCAGCGCCGATTGCACGGCGACCGCTCGCCGGAGCCGGTCCCAGAAAGGCAGCACACCGATAAGGAGGAGAAACGAAGGGAGATAGATGGAAACGAGGCAGATGAGGCCGCCCAGCCAGCCATTCGGGCCCGGCTCCATCGCCGTGCCGAGATAGGCGGCGAAGGTGAAGAGCGGGCCCGGCACTGCCTGCGCCGCGCCATAGCCGGCGAGGAAAAGATTGTTGCTGATCCAGCCTGGCGGAACGACCGCCTGCTGCAGCAGCGGCAGCACGACATGGCCGCCGCCGAAGACGAGGGCGCCGGCGCGATAGAATCGCGAGATCAGCGCCACCACGTGGCTGCCGCTTGTTCCCGCCGCCAGCGGCAGGCAGACGAGCAGGGCAGGGAAGGCGACCAGCGCGCTTAGGGCGAGCGGATGGGGAAGCGAAAATCTGATCTCGCCGCCGCCCGCTTCCGGGGCAGGCTTGGGCGGGTCGCGGATCCAGCGCCAGCCGATGAGCCCGCCAAGGACGATGGCGCCGACCTGGCCGGGCGCCGAGGGCACGGCAAGTGTCAGCATGGCCATGGCGATCGCGATCGTGATGCGCATCCGGTCCGGGCAAAGGGCGCGGGCCATGCCCCAGAGCGCCTGCGCGACGACGGCAACGGCGACGATCTTGAGTCCGTGCAGCCAGGGCGCGCCGGCAAGCCCGCCGATCCGGTCGGTCACGTAGGCGAAGAGGATCAGCAGCGCGGCCGAAGGCAGGGTGAAGCCGGTCCAGGCGGCAAACAGGCCGGGCAGGCCCGCCCGCATCAACCCGATGCTGGCTGCCACCTGGCTGCTCGCCGGGCCGGGCAGGGATTGGCAGAGCGCTACGATGTCGGCGTATTCGCTCTCGCCGAGCCAGCGCCGGCGCGTCACGAATTCGGCCCGGAAAAAGCCGAGATGGGCGATCGGGCCGCCGAAGCTCGTGCAGCCGAGGCGGAGGAAGGCGAGAAGAACTTCCCCCACCCGGCGACCGGGGGGCTCCTCCTGGCTGCCGGGCTCCACCTTGCGTCCGGCGGCCGGACGGGCCAGAGGCTGCATCGGACCATTCCCCTCGCAATCGCCGGGCCGCCTTCGTCGCCGCCATGCACGCCTTCGTCAACCATGTCGTCGCCTTCGCCTCCGAACATGCGCTGCTCGCGTATGCGCTCGGGCTCGCGCTCGCGGCCGCGGAGGCCGTGCCCGTGGTCGGTGCGCTGGTGCCCGGCACGGCCGTCATCGTCGCCTTTGGCGCCCTGATCGCCGCCGGCGCGCTCGAATTCTGGCCGCTCGTCGGTGCGGTGGCGCTCGGCGCCGTGCTCGGCGACGGGCTCGGCTACTGGTTCGGCCGGCGCTACAAGGATGCTGCGCTGCGCACCTGGCCGCTCGTCCGTCATCCCGAGCTCGCCGAGCGCGGCGCCGCCCTCTTTCATCGCCTCGGCGGCACGAGCGTGCTGATCGGCCGCTTCACCCCGGGCGTGCGGGCGGTAATTCCGATGCTCGCCGGCATTCTGGCGATGGCGCCCGCCCGGTTCTTCCCGGCCGATATCGTCTCGGCCATCGCCTGGGCGGCCTCCCACATCCTGTTCGGGCTGCTGCTCGGCGCCTCGCTCGAGCTGCTCGGCGCGGTGGCCGGCCGGCTCGCCGGGCTCGCGCTGATCCTGCTGCTGCTGGCCTATGCCGTCATCTGGCTCTCGCGCCAGGCGATGCGCCGGTTGCCGCAGGCGCTCGTCCGCCTTGCCGAGCCGGTCGCTGCCTGGGCCGCGCGCCGGCCGGGACGGCTCGCATCCCTCCTTTCCCGCGTGCTCGCGACGGATCGGGCCGAGGCTTTCGGGCTCTTCGTCACGGCTGGGTTGATCGTGGGCGGCGGATGGCTGCTGCTCGTGGCGGTGGAGGGGCTGCTCACGCTCGAGCCGATCGCCCGGCTCGACGGCGTCGTCATGATCGGCCTCGGCTCGCTCCATGCTTCCTGGGCGGATACGGCGATGCGGATCTTCGCCGCCACCGGCAGCACCTTCGCGCTCGGCCTGCTCGGCGCGGGCGTGCTCCTCGTTCTTCTTTTCGAGCGGCGCTGGATGTTCGCGCTCTCCTGGGTGGTCGGCCTTGCCGCCGCGCTGGCGCTCGGCTTTCTGCTCAGCCTGCTGCCGCACCCCTTGCTGCCGACGGCGACGCGTCTTACCGGGCTGCCCGGCCATTGGGATGCGTTGGCGGCGGCCGTGGCCTACGGGCTCGTCGGGCTGCTCGTCTCGCGTGCGGCGGCACCCGGAGCGCGCCCGGCGATCGCGAGCGGGCTGAGCCTCGTCGTCGTCTTCGGCGCGGCGGCACGACTCTATCTCGGACTCTCGCTCTTCTCGACCGAGGTCGTGGCCATCGGCTTCGCGCTCGCCTGGCTCGGTCTCGTCGGGTTTGCCGCGCAACTGCGGCGGGTGCCGCCGGGCCGGGCGCTGCCGGTCGGGCTCGTGGCGTTCGCGGTGGTGATCGTCGCGATCGGCGCCCAGGCGGCCGGCTGCGGCCTTGTGCCGCCTCCAAAGCCGCCGCCGGCCCCGCCGCAGCGCGAGATGGCGCTCGGCGTGTGGCAGGATGGCGGATGGGCGACCCTGCCGGGCGCCCGGGTCGGGCTGCTCGGCAACCTCACGCAGCACTTCGTGCTCCAATGGGCGGGACCCTTGCCCGCGCTCGAGGCGGCTTTGCGGAGCCAGGGCTGGCAGAAGCCGCCGGCATGGAGCGGCGCGAGCGCGATTGCCTGGCTCGCCCCCACGATCGATCCGGCGGCGCTGCCGGTGCTGCCGCGCTTTGCCGAGGGCGTGCCGGAATCGCTCGTGCTCGCGAGGACGCCGGCAGCCGAGGAAGGGGAGCCCCCGACGCGGCTCGTGCTTCGGCTCTGGCCGAGCGACACCGTCATTCTGGCCGGGAGCCGCGAGCTTCCGCTCTGGCTCGGCGTGATGTCGGAGGAGCGCTTCGCGCGGGTTGCCGGCGCGCTCACGATCCTGCGCTCGGCGCGCGCCCGGCCCGGGCCGCTCGCCGAGCTGGCCGCGGCGCTGCCGAACACCGAGGTGGTGCAGGAGAACATGGTGCCGCCGGCGCCGGGCCGGCCGGCCGCCGGCGTGTTCGTGGTGCTCGGCTGGGCGGCTCATGACTGACCTCGTCCGGAGCTTGGACGAATTGGACGTACCGGGGGCGGTTCAACCAAAAATTTGTTTTAGAATCAGATAGATAAAGACGGAGTGGAAGATTAAAGTTTGTTTATGTCAGGGTTTTCAAGAGGTTAGGCGGCGGCCAAATCCTTGAAGCGGCGGAGGGTCTCGATCTGGGCTTCGAACGCCGGGATCCGATACATCGGGTAGAGCATCACCGTCTCGGCGCCGAGGCGACGCCAGGCCTCCGCCTCCCTCGCCCAGCGGTCCGGCTCGGGCTCGCGCGAACGGAGCCACGCCTCGAGGCCGAAGGTGGCGGGGTCGCGGCCGAAGCCGCGCAGATGCGCGCGCAGGGAGGCGAGCTTTTCCCCCGCCTGCTCGTCCGGCTCCATGATCGGCATCCAGCCATCGCCGATGCGGGCCGCGCGCTCGATCACCGCGTCCGAGGAGCCGCCGAACCAGATCGGGATCGGACGCTGGACCGGCGGCGGGACGATGCTGACCTGATCGAGTTCGTGGAAGCGGCCGGAGAAGGTGACGACATCCTCCGTCCAGAGGCGGCGAAGGAGATGGACCTGCTCGGACTGGCGGGCGCCGCGGGTCTTCCACTCCGCGCCGAGGGACTGATACTCGATATGGTTCCAGCCGACGCCGATGCCGAGGCGCAGCCGCCCGCCGCTCAATATGTCGATCTCGGCGGCCTGCTTGGCGACGACGCCGGTCTGGCGCTGGGGCAGGATGAGCACGCCGCTCGCAAGCGTCGCGCGCTTCGTGACCGCGGCGAGGAAGGCCAGCATCGTGAGGGTTTCGTGAAAGGCGTCCTTCTCGTCGTAGATGGGCGTCCAGCCGTCGCGCGCGGTGGCGCCGAAGACGTGATCCGGGACCTCGATGCAGGAATAGCCGAGATCCTCCGCCGCCTGCGCCCAGTCCCGGATCTTCGCGGGATCGCGGCCGATATCGCGCGTGGGCAGAAACGCACTGAGCTGCATCGGACGCTCCCCCCCGGGATGTTTCATGCCGTGATGTTTCGCGACGGTTCTGTTTCGGCGCGCGCGAAAAGGCAAGAGGGACGGCGTGTTGCGCGGGCGCTTCCCGGGAGGGAAACTGGAGGGGCGGCACGAGCGGCGCGTTTCACGGAGAGAAGGGGGAGATCATGGCCTACGAAGGCATGATTGCGGAGACCATTGCAGTCAGCGGCGATGGGTACGAGCCGATCTCGGCCTATCTCGCGCGGCCGCTGGGGCCGGGGCCGTTTCCGGGCGTCGTGCTCATCCACCACATGCCGGGCTGGGACGAATGGTACCGCGAGGCGACGCGGAAATTCGCCCATCACGGCTATGCCGCGTTGAGCCACAATCTCTACCACCGCGCGGGCGAGGGAAAGTCGGACGACGTGGCCGCGAAGGTGCGCGCGGAAGGCGGCGTTTCCGACGCGCAGGTGATCGGCGACACCGAGGGCGCGGTGACGTGGCTCAAGGCGCAGCCATGGCTCAACGGCCGCTCGGGCGTGTTCGGCACCTGCTCGGGCGGGCGGCACGCGTTCCTCTATGCGTGCCACACGAAAAACATAGACGCCTGCTGCGAGCTCTGGGGCGGGCGCGTGGTGATGAGCAAGGAGGAGCTGACGGCGAAGCAGCCGGTGGCGCCGATCGATTTCACGAAGGACCTCTCCTGCCCGCTGCTCGGGCTGTTCGGCAACGAGGACCGCGCGCCGACGCCCGAGCAGGTGGACCAGCACGAGGCGGAGCTGAAGCGCTGCGGCAAGGACTACGAGTTCCACCGCTATGACGGCGCGGGGCACGGGTTCTTCTATTACGACCGGCCGATGTACCGCCTCGAGCAGGCGCTCGACGGATGGGAAAAGGTTTTCTCGTTCCTGCACAGGCATCTGCACGCGGGGGCGTGAGGCGACGTGTGCACGTCGATCGTCGAGATCGTCGGCGCCGAAGGTGCGGGCAAGGGCGATAACGGGTGGTTCGCGCTGACGCACGCCGTGGTCTCCTACGACCACCCGCACCACGCGCTGCTGGAAGACGCGATCACCATCGATTTCGTGAACCGGGGAATGGACGCCGGCGCGCGCGCCGCCGTGGAGCTGACACTGGAAACAGCGAAGGCGCTGAACGCGGCACTCGCGCGCGCGATCGCGGCGGCGGAGACGGAGGAAGGCGCGAGGCGAAGGGGGTAGAAAAGGAAAGGACAGAAGAGGAGAAGGTTTTTTGGGTTTTCTTTTTGTTTTCTTCTTTTTCTGAAGAAAAAGAAGCAAAAAGACTTTTTTCCGTTTTCCGGACCACCGCCGCGCCTCGGGACTCCGAACGAAAAACGGATAGAAGTTCTTTGGTTCTTTCTTTCAAGAAAGAACAGTTTTCTTTCCTTGCCTGCCTGCCTGCCTGCCTGCCTGCCTGCCTTGGCCGGGGGGTGGGCCGTGCTACGGCGATGATTTGCGGCCGCAGGTCTGGTCGAGGAGCTCTTCCGCGAAGCCTGAGCTGCCGGCGTGGGTGAAGGTGTCCGCGAGGTAGTAGAGGCCTTGGGTCTGTGATCCGATGACGGCGATGCTTTGATCCGCCATGTGGTCCCGCGCGCCGGGAATTTGCCTGACCAGGGTGAAGGGGCTGCTTGCGCCGGAAAGGCT
>JASHRV010000321.1 GCA_030037175.1 Acetobacteraceae bacterium | reverse complement strand
TCGCCGACTATCTCGGCACCTCGCCCGAATCCGTGGCCCGCGCCTTCGCCGGGCTCGAGCGGGCCGGCTTCATCCGGCGTGAGTCTCCCCGCGCGGTGACGCTGCGCGATGCCGACGGCATGGCGCGCTTCATCCGCGGGCTGCCGCCGCACTGAGAGGCCGAAGCACACTCGCGCCGGCGGCTTGACAAGCCGGCGCCCGCGGGCGGCAAGGATGCATGGATTTCGCAAACGCCCTGCCCGGGCTCGCGGCCCTGGCCCAGGTGCTGCTGATCGACCTCGTGCTCGCCGGGGACAATGCCGTCGTCGTGGGGCTCGCGGTCGCGGGGCTCGAGGAAGGCAGGAAGCGGCAGGCGATCGTGCTCGGGGTCACGATTGCCGCGCTGCTCCGGATCGGCTTCGCCTTCGCGGCCCTCGGGCTGCTCGCGGTCATCGGCCTGCAGCTCGCCGGCGGGCTTCTGCTGCTCTGGGTCTGCTGGAAGAGCTTTCGCGAGTTTTCGCGCGCGCGCGGCGGCGGACGGGCGGCGGGGGACGGAAAAAAATCCCGGAGCATGGCCGGCGCGATGGGCCGGATCGTGTTGGCCGACCTCTCGATGAGCCTCGACAATGTGCTCGCGGTGGCCGGCGCCGCCCACGACCATCCCTGGGTGCTGGTGTTCGGGCTCACGCTTTCGGTGCTGCTGATGGGCATCGCGGCGGATCTCGTCTCGCGGCTGCTCGAACGGCGGCGCTGGATCGCCTGGATCGGCCTCCTGATCGTGCTTTCGGTCGCGCTCAGGATGATCTGGGAGGGATCGTTCGAGGTTGCCGGGCACATCCCGCGGCGTCTTTAGGTTGTTTCAGATCCTTCTCTTCAGATCGTTCTCTTTTGAAAAAGAGAACCAGAAAACTTTTTTCCGTTTTCCGGACCAGGCACCGGCGAGGGATTCCGACCGTCCGTTCGGAGGCCCGAGGTGGCGCCGGGTCCGGAGAACGGGGAAAAGTCCTTTTGCTTCTTTTTCTTCAGAAAAAGAAGGCTCTTCCCTTCCTTTTCGCGTCAGAGCAGGCCCTCCTTGCGGAAGCTGGTCCAGCGTCCGTTGCCGACGATGACGTGATCGTGCAGCACGATCGAGAGGGCGGCGAGCGCCGCGCCGATCTGCTCCGTCATCGCGATGTCCGCGGCCGAGGGCGTGGGGTCGCCGGAGGGGTGGTTGTGGACGAGGATCAGCGCCGCGGCGGCGAGCTCGAGCGCGCGCTTGGCGATCTCGCGCGGATAGACCGGGGTGTGATTGACGGTGCCGCGCGACTGCTCCTCGTCGGCCAGCAGGTGGTTGCGGGAATCGAGGAAAAGGACGCGGAACGTCTCCGTCTTTTCGCGGGAAAGGCCGGCGTGGAGATAGGCCATCAGCGCCTCCCAGCCGGCGAGCACGGGCCGCTCCATGATCTCGGCGCGGGCGAGGCGGAGCGCCGCGGCCTGGACCGTCTTCAGCGCCGCGATTCCCGCCGCGCCGAGCCCCGGCACGCGGGCGAGATCGGCTTCGGGCGCGGCGACGGCGGCGGCGAAGCTCCTGAAGCGGGCGAGCAGGTCCCTCGCCATCGGCTTGGTGTCCCGCCGCGGCAGGGCGAGAAAAAGCACCATCTCGAGCAGGTCCTGGTCGTTGAGCGCATCCGGCCCGGCCTTGAGCAGGCGGGCGCGCATGCGGGCACGGTGGCCGGACGCGTCTTCGGCGGCTTCGTTCCGGGGCTCGACGGGCATCGCGGGGCGAGGCTACCAGCCGCGCCGCGCCCCGGAAATCAGCTCTCGAGGTAAGGCGGCTTCTCGAAGCCGGCGGGCGAGCGGGTAAAAATCTCGCAGCCCGTCTCCGTGACGCCGATCATGTGCTCGAACTGGGCCGAAAGGCTGCGGTCGCGGGTCACGGCCGTCCATCCGTCATCGAGGATCTTCACCTCGGGGCGGCCGGCATTCACCATCGGCTCGATGGTGAAGAACATGCCGGCATGCAGCACCGGGCCCTCGCCGGCACGGCCGAAATGCAGCACGTTCGGCGGCTCGTGGAAGCGCCGTCCGATGCCGTGGCCGCAGAAATCGCGCACGACGCTGAAGCGCTGCTGCTCGACGAGGCGCTGGATCGCATGGCCGATATCGCCGAGCGTGGCGCCGGGCCGCACGGCGGAGACCCCTTCCATCAGGGCGGCGTAGGTCGTCTCGATCAGCATGCGGGCGCGGGTGGAGGCGCGGCCCGCGACATACATGCGCGAGGTGTCGCCGTGCCAGCCATTGAGGATGACGGTGACGTCGATGTTGAGGATGTCGCCGTCGACCAGGCGGCGCTCGCCGGGGATGCCGTGGCAGAC
Organism: Acetobacteraceae bacterium; assembly: GCA_030037175.1. Taxonomy (GTDB): domain Bacteria; phylum Pseudomonadota; class Alphaproteobacteria; order Acetobacterales; family Acetobacteraceae; genus JAKAWQ01. The sequence goes on along the minus strand of JASHRV010000321.1, from coordinate 12,764 downwards.
CACGTGGTTGATCGAGGTGCAGACCGATTTCGGGTAGCCGCGATAGTTGAGCGGAGCAGGCACCGCGCCATGATCGAGGATGAACTCGTGGCAGAGGCGGTCGATCTCGGCCGTGGTGACGCCCGGCACCACGTGCGGCGTGATCATGTCGAGCGTTTCGGCGGCGAGCTGGCCGGCGGCCCGCATGGCGGCGAAATCCTCGGGCCTGTGAATGATGATGCGCCGCGGGTCGGCCTCGCCGTCCATCCTGCCTCCATCGGCCGCAACGGATCGGCCCGGCGGCCACCGCCCGAAGATGCGCAAGCCGGCGCGGCGGCGCAAGGGTTGCCGGGCGCGCCGCAGGGGTCCTTTGCCGCGGACGCAGGGGCGGCCCCTGCCTGGCGCCTGCCGCGGCGGGCGCTTCTTTTTTTCCTCGGCGCGCTCGCGCTCGCAAGCTGCGCGACGGCGCCGCCGCCGGAGCGGTTCTCCGGGCCGGCGCAGGAGACGGTCTATGTGATCGGGCGCGGCTGGCATACCGAGATCGGGCTTTCCGTTGCTGCGCTCCGCCCGCCGCTCTCGGCGCTCGCGGCCCGCTATCCGGGCGCCGAGGCGCTGAGCTTCGGTTTCGGCGATCGGGCCTTCGTGCTCCACCACGGCATCGACGACGCGCTCGGGGCTCTCCTGCCGAATCCCGGCCTGATTCTTCTCACCGTGCTCAACACCACGCCCACGGCTGCTTTCGGCGCCGCGCACGTGGTGGCGCTGCCGGTCACGCGCGGCGGGTTCGATGCCATCTCGGCCTATGTCTGGAACAGCCTCGCATCCGAAAATGGGCGCCTGCCCCCGCCCTACGGCAACGGGCCCTATCCCGGCAGCGTCTTCTATGCGTCGCGCGTCACCTACGACGCCTTCGAGACCTGCAACACCTGGGTCGCGCGCGCGCTCCATGCAGGCGGGCTGCCGATCGATGCGGCGGGCGTGCTCTTCGCGTCGCAGGTCATGAGCCAGGCCCGCGCCCTGGACCCGGCCCAATCACGCTGACCCGATCAGGCTGACGGGAGATCGCGGCTCAGCAGGGCGGGGCGGCACCGTTCGGACAGACGGTCTGACCCTGCTGCGGGACGACGACGGTCGTGTTCTTCGCCGGCGGCGGGGGATTGCTGCTGCTGATGCTGAGACAGCCCCCGAGCAGCAACGGCAGGAGCAGAGGCAGCAGAAGCGGGGCGAGCGCGGACCAACGCGGAGCGGGCATGGCGTTCCCTTGGAGCGATGAGCAACGAAGATTGTTCTCTTTTAAAAAAGAGAACCAGAAAACTTTTTTTCCGTTTTCCGGACCCGGCGCCAGCTTGGGCCTCCGTTCGTCGTTCGGAGTCTCGAGCTGGCGCCGGGTCCGGAAAACGGAAAAAAGTCTTTTTGCTTCTTTTTCTTCAGAAAAAGAAGGCTCTTCCTTTTCAATACGTCAGCTTCAATGGCTCAGCAGGGCGGAGCGGCGCCGTTCGCGCAGGCCGGCGGCGGGCTCGCCGGGACGATGACCGTGGTGTTTTTCGCCGGCGGCGGCGGATCGCTGCTGCTGAAGCTGAAGCAGCCCCCGAGGAGCAGAGGCAGCAGCAGAGGGAAAAGGATCGCGACGAAAATCCGGTGGATGAGGCGCATCATGTTCCCCTGGATGTTCCTTTGGGCGTTTCCGTGCCGGTTGACAGCACGAACGGACGACCTGCCCCGGCAGAGAGGTGCACGGGCGGAAAGCCGCCGCAAAGGCGCCGGTCGCGGCGGCCAAGGCAACGGATGAAGGGGGTTTGTGGCCCCAGTTTGACCGGAGTCTGAGGAATTCGGGCAGAAGGGCCGGTCAGCCTTTGGCCGACCAGGCCTCGTAGCGCGCCTTGGCCTCCTCGTTCGGCGGGTAGAGCCCGGGCAGCGCGGCGCCCTTCTCGACCTCGGACATGATCCAGGTCTCGAGCTTCTCCTGCTCGGCCGCCATGCCGACCACCGGATCGAGCATGGCCCGGGGGATCAGGACCGCGCCGTCCTCATCGACGACCACGACATCGTCGGGGAAGACGGCGACGCCGCCGCAGGCGATCGGCTCCTGCCAGTCGACGAAGGTGAGCCCGCCGACCGAGGGCGGCGCCGCCGCGCCCTGGCACCAGACCGGCAGGCCGGTGGCGAGCACGCCCGCCACGTCGCGCACGACGCCGTCCGTCACCAGCGCCGCGACGCCGCGCCTGGCCATGCGGGCGCAGAGAATATCCCCGAAGATGCCGGCATCCGTGACGCCCATGGCATCGACCACGGTGACACAGCCGGCCGGCATGTCCTCGATCGCGGCGCGGGTGGAGCGCGGGGAGGACCAGCTCTCGGGCGTGGCGAGGTCCTCGCGGGCGGGAACGAAACGGAGCGTGAAGGCGCGCCCGACGAGCCGGGGCTGGCCGGGGCGGAGCGGCTTCGCGCGCCGGATCCAGACATTGCGCAGCCCTTTCTTGAGCAGCACGGTCGTCAGCGTCGCGGTGGAGACGCCGGCCAGGGTTTTCGCGATCGCGGGGTCGAGGTCCATGGGCGGGGGCTCCGGTTGCACCTCGGCAAGGCGAAAGCAGAAGCGGCGGCGCTTGGCAAGCGCGACCGCGCGCCCTCAGCCGGCGACGATCGCGATCGGGGCCGGGGCGTCGGTGATGCGGAGCATGGCCGTGCCGGCCGGATCGCCGTCCGCCTGGGCCGGGGCGCTGCCCTCGATATCGACCGCGGCGGCGCGGACGAGGCACATGCCGGGGGCGCGGGGGAGGAGGTCGAACGGCAGGAGCGCGCCGGAGACCAGTGCCGGAAGCCGTCCGCGGCGGCGGAAGACGGCGACGGTGAAGCCCCGCTCCATGGGGCTCGCACCCGGGGCGAGCAGATGCCGCCCGGCATAGAAGCGGCCCTTGCTGACGATCACGCTCGCCGCGTCCAGCTCCTTGCCGTCGAGGCGGAGATGGAGCTTGGGGAAGTTGTAGCAGGCGATCTCGCAGAGGCTCTGCGCGACATAGGCGCCGCGGCCGCAGAGGCGCTTCAGCGCGTCCGAGAGATGGTGGACCACGGCGGCATCGAAGCCGGCGCCCAGCATCTGCACGAAGAGCCGCTCCCCGGACGGCCCGCGCGCGATCCCGGGCCAGAGGAGGCGGGTGCGGCCGAAGGCGAGCGCGGCGGCAACGGCGCGGGGGGCGAAGGGCAGGCCGAGCTCATGGGCGAGGACGTTCGCGGTGCCGAGCGGGATCACGCCGAGCGAGACGGCGGCGCCGCAGAGGCCGTTCGCCACTTCCGCGATGGTGCCGTCCCCGCCCGCGGCGACGATGAGGCCGGCGCCGCGTGCGGCCCCTTCGCGCGCGAGCTCCGTTGCGTGGCCGCGATGACCGGTCTCGGCGAGCTCGAGGCGGATGCCGTTCTGGACAAGCAGGTCGAGAACGCGCCAAAGTCGCTGCGCACGCCGCCGCCCGGCGGCCGGGTTGAAGACGATCAGCACGCGGAATCGACCGCAGTACGCATGGCGACTCGCTTGGGCAAGCCTTAAGAATCGCCAAAGGTCATTGCAGAACAATGACCTCCGCGTGATGAAACGATGATCTTAGCAACAAAGCCCGAAAAACGCCTGATTCATTGAAACTTCACTCTCCCGGCGCGACCATCTCCGGCTATCGGAACGCCGTAAATGCACGGCAACATTCGCCCGACCCTGTACCGCAGCGTATTTATTTCGGATGCGCATCTCGGCGCGCGGGGCTGCCATGCGCGCGACCTCGCCGCCTTCCTGCGCGGCATGAGCTGCCGGCATCTCTTCCTCGTCGGCGACATGATCGATGGCTGGCGGCTGCGCCGCTCCTGGTATTGGGACGCGCACCACGACGCCGTGCTCCGCCTCATCCTCTCCCATGCCCGCTCCGGCGCCGAGGTGACCTACATCCCCGGCAACCATGACGAGATGTTCCGCGCCTGGCTGCCGCTCGGGCTCGAGGTGGCGGGCGTGCGGCTCGTGGCGGAGGCCGAGCACGTCACCGCGGACGGCAAGCGGCTTCTCGTCATGCACGGCGATGCCTTCGACAGCGTGGTGCGCTACGCGAAGTTCCTCGCCCTGCTCGGGGATCATGCGTACGAGGTCGCGCTCGTGCTCAATCGCTGGCTCAACGCCGTGCGCGTGCGCTTCGGCTATCCCTACTGGTCGCTTTCCGCCTGGCTCAAGCGCCAGGTCAAGGAGGCGGTGAAGGCGATCGACCGCTTCGAGACCGCGCTCGCGGGCGAGGCGCGGCGGCGCGGCTTCGACGGCGTGGTGTGCGGGCACATCCACCATGCCCAGATGCACGATATCGGCGGCATTCTCTATGCCAATGACGGCGACTGGATGGAGAGCTGCACCGCCCTCGTCGAGCATCATGACGGCCGGCTCGAGCTGATCGAATGGGCGATCGAGGCGCGGGTCTCGGCGGTGGACGCCGAACGGCTGCCGGCGCACTAGGTCGGCATGGGCAGACCGGCATGGCCTCCGGCGCAGAGCCGAATCGATCCGCCGACGTCATGGAGCTGATCGCCGCGCAGAAGCCGGAGCGTGACGCGCTGACCCTGCCGCCCGCCCCGCGCGACGAGAGGGCCGGCGGCGCGGCGTCTCTCGCGCGCATCCTGATCGTCACCGATGCCTGGGCGCCGCAGGTGAACGGCGTCGTGCGCACGCTCAGCGCCGTGGCCGATGAGCTCGCTTCGATGGGCCGCGTGCCGCTGGTGATCGGGCCGGACAAGTTCCGCACGATCCCCTGCCCCACCTACCCCGAGATCCGCCTTTCCCTCTTTCCCGGACGCAAGCTCGCGCGGCTGATCGAGGCGTTCGCGCCGGATGCGATGCATGTCGCGACCGAGGGTCCGCTCGGGATGGCGGCGCGAGCCTACGCGCGCAGGCTGGGCCTCTCCTTCACCACCTCCTTTCACACCCGCTTTCCCGAATACATCGCCGCGCGCACAGGCCTGCCGCCCTCGCTCGCCTATGCCTGGCTGCGGCGCTTCCATGCGGCGGGGTCGGGCGTGATGGTGGCGGCCGAGAGCCTGCGGCGCGAGCTTGCGCGGCGCGGCTTCGCCAATATCCGCCCCTGGACGCGAGGCGTCGATTTTTCGGTGTTCCGCCCCGCGCCCCGCGAGGACTGGACCCTGCCGCGGCCCGTGTTCCTCTATGTCGGGCGCGTCGCGGTGGAGAAGAACATCGCCGCGTTCCTCGATCTCGATCTGCCGGGCTCGAAGGTCGTGGTGGGCGACGGGCCGCAGCTTCCCGCGCTGCAGAGCAAGTATCCCGGCGTGCATTTCGCCGGGGCGCGGCGGGGCGCGCCGCTCGCCGCGGCGTACGCGGGCGCGGACGTGATGGTGTTTCCAAGCCGCACCGACACCTTCGGGCTCGTGCTGATCGAGGCGCTGGCCTGCGGAACCCCGGTGGCGGCTTTTCCGGTGCCCGGGCCGCTCGATGTGCTCGGCGATGCGGCCGGGCGCGTCGGCGTGCTCGATGAGGATCTCGGCCGCGCCGCGCGCGCGGCACTCGCGATCGACCGCGCCCAGTGCCTCGCTTTTGCGGAGATGTTCACCTGGCGGCGGGCGGCGGAGATGTTCGCCGCGAACCTTGTGCCGATGAAGCGCGGCTAGATAACCGGAGGCTCCGCCCCTGCCAGGGGGCTTTGCCCGCTGGCCGTCCCTTCCGCGCCTTAGCCGCCATTGATAGGATGAAACCGTGTCACGGGTCGCCGCCATGCAGCCCTTCCTGGAGGCGCGGCGTGGAAGCGGCGTGCCTGGTGCTGCGGGTGCGCGCGATGAGCGGGACGGAGCCGACCATCGTCGTCATCGACGACGATCAGGACATTCGGGAGGCTCTCGGCAGCCTGCTCCGCTCCGTCGGGCTGCAGGCGAAGCTGCTCGCCTCGATTCCGGAATTCCTCAAGTCCGGGCGCCCGAAAGGGCAGACCTGCCTTATCCTCGATGTCCGGCTGCCGGGACGCAGCGGGCTCGATTTCCAGCGCGAGCTCCAGGGCGCCAACATTCGCCTGCCCATCGTCTTCATCACCGGACATGGCGATATCCCGATGTCCGTTCAGGCGATGAAGGGAGGCGCGGTCGAGTTCCTGACGAAGCCGTTTCGCGATCAGGACCTTCTCGATGCGATCCAGGTCGGCCTCGCGCGCGACCGCGCCTGGCTCGATGCGGAGGAAGCGCTGGCGGAGCTGCGCTCGCGCTTCGCCACTCTGACCCCGCGCGAGCGCAAGGTGATGGAGCTGGTCGTGACCGGGCGGCTCAACAAGCAGATCGCGGGCGATATCGGCATCAGCGAGATCACGGTGAAGGTCCATCGCGGCCAGGTGATGCGGAAGATGCAGGCGAGATCGCTGCCCGACCTCACGCGGATGGCCGACAGGCTGGAGCTCCGGCGCGAGAAATAGCCGCACCCTGCACCAAGGTATAGGCCGTCCATCCAATCTGGTGACGCATCCGTCCCTGCGTCCGATATTCTGCGCCGCGGATTTTTTGTAGCCTGCCTCTACGTTTCCTCCCTTGGCCGGACTCCGCCTCCTTCCGGCCCAACTCATGCCCCCCTCCCCCGGGGGCTTTTTTTTGCCTCGAGGCCGCACCGCCGCCGTTCGGCATTCGAGCATCATTTGTGACCGTGCCGGCCGCTATCATCGACCAAGGTATTAGGCTTTCCTTCCCTATCGCGGATCGATCCGGCCGCAGGTTCAATTGAGCGGCCGCGCGACGGAATAATAACCTCCGGCTCACGTCCTTGCTCTCGTCCCCCAACCCAGAGCGGGCGATCGTCCGCTCCAGCGAAGGCAGAGAACCGTGGCCGCCATTGTCCTCAGCATCCCTGCCGGAGGGAATCTTTCCGGCTATCTCAGGGAAATCCACAAATTCCCGATGCTTTCCGCGGAAGAAGAGATCGCGCTCGCGCGGCGCTGGCGCGACGAGCATGACAGCGAGGCCGCGCACAAACTCGTCACCTCGCATCTGCGGCTGGTGGCGAAGATCGCCATCGGCTATCGCCGCTACGGCCTGCCGATGGCCGACCTGATCAGCGAAGGCACGGTCGGCATGATGCAGGCATTGAACCGGTTCGACCCGGAGCGCGGCTTCCGTCTCGCGACCTACGCGATATGGCTGATCCGCGCCGCCATCCAGGAATATATCCTGCACAGCTGGTCGCTGGTGAGGATTGGCACCACCGGCACCCAGAAAAAGCTCTTCTTCAACCTGCGCTGGCTCAAGGGACGGATGCAGGCGGTCGATGACGGCGATCTCGATCCCGAGCAGGTCGCGCGGATTGCCAGAATGCTCGATGTGCCCGAGCCGGACGTGATCAGCATGAACCGGCGCCTGATCGGGCCCGACCACAGCCTCAACGCGCCCTCCGGCAGCGAGGGCGAGGAGGAATGGCAGGACCGGCTCATGGACGAGACGGAGAGTCAGGAAGCGGCGATGGCCGAGCGCCAGGAGATGGACGGGCGCAAGGCGCTGCTCGCCGAGGCGCTCCGGCTGCTCAAGCCGCGCGAGCGCGCCATTCTCTTCGAGCGGTGGCTCAAGGAAAATCCGCCGACGCTCGAAGAGCTCGCAGAGCGCCACGGGATCTCGCGCGAGCGCGTGCGCCAGATCGAGGTGCATGCGTTCGAGAAGCTGCGGGAGACCATGACCGGGCAGAAACCCTCGCGCCGGGGCTTGAGCCCGATGCGAAAAGCCGCGATCGCGGATGCGCTCTGGCGGCGCGCCTCGGCAGGAAGCGCGATGGGCGGCGGAACGGGCTCCACCCCGAATTCAGCGCTCAGCTGGACGAGGCCGGCTGAAGCCGGCGCGCTTCGATGAACTGCCAGACGAGGAGGATCGGCACGCCGACCACGACATCGCGCGCACGGCGCACGAGCGAGACGGCGATCGCGACATCAGGCGTCAGCCCGAAGACGCCGCCAAGACCGACATAGACGGCCTCCTGGACCCCGGCGAAGCCGGGCACGGCAAAGGCGGCGGTGAGCGAGACCTGGAGCAGCCCCTCGATCGCGAGTGCTGCCGGCAGGCCGATCGGAGCGCCGATCAGCCGCATGATCACCCACCCGCCGATGCCGCTCACGACCCAGCCGAGGAGGTGGAGCGCGGTGGAGGCCGAATACTGCGCCGTGCGGCGATAGATCGGCATCAGCTCGCCCTGAAGCAGATCGAGCCGGGCCATGATCGCGACGAGCCAGCGCGCGCTGAGGCGCCGGCCGAAGCGCCGCACGAAGGGCGCCGCGCCGCGCTGGACGGCGAAGAAGCCGATCCCGCCCAACAGCCCGACGGCGATTCCGATGCCGAAGGGAAGTGCCAGCCGGCTTTCCGGGTGCCAGGCGACGAGCAGGCCGAGCCCGGCGGCGGCGAAAATGAGCTGGGTGAGGAATTCCGAGGTCACGTCGGCGACGGTGGAGGCCGAGGCCGCCGGCCAGGCGACGCCATACAGCGTTGCCGCGCGGGCGCCGAGCACGAAGCCGCCGACGGCCGAGAACGGCAGGCAGTTGGCCGAGGCATCGCGCACCATGCGGGCCCAGATCAAGACCTGCACGCCCGGTCGGCGGGGCATCAGCGCCCACCAGGCAAAGCCGAGAATGACGAAAAGAACGCCCTGGCAGAAAACGAGCAGCGCAAGCCCGCCGAAGCCGACCTTGAGCACGCCCGCGAGCACGCGGTGAAAGCCGAACCAGGTGACGAGCCCCGTCGCGAGCGCGATCCCGATGAACGCGGCCGCCAAGGAGAGCGTCTTCCTGTTCACTCCGGCCTTCCCGGCAACGCCTTGCCCTTCCTGCGACCGGGTGCGGCTCTACACCAGCGCCTGCGCTGCGGCTATACACGCGGACATCTGGAAGCCTTGCAGGGAAAGACAACCGGCGTTGAGCGGCAGCGAAACCGTGCTCGTCACCGGCGCCACTGGATTCGTCGGCAGCGCGGTCGCCCGCGCGCTGGCAAGCCAGGGGGCGAAGCTGCGCGTCCTCGTGCGCCCGACCTCCGACCGGCGCAACCTGGAAGGAATCGCGGCGGAAACTGTCACGGGACAGCTGGAAAATGGGACGGAACTCGCCGCCGCAGTGTCCAATTGCCGGATGGTCTTCCACGTCGCCGCCGACTACCGGCTCTGGGTGCCCGACCCCGCCCAGATGATGCGCACCAATGTGGAAGGCACAAGGGCATTGATTCAAGCGGCGCGTGCGGCCGGCGTCGAGCGGGTTGTCTATACCAGCAGCGTCGCGGCGCTCGATGAGGACAATCTCATCGGCGCCTATAAGCGTTCCAAATACTTAGCCGAGCAGGCGGTGCTCGCGGAGGCGCGGGCGGGGCTCAATGTGGTGATCGTCAATCCCTCCACCCCGGTCGGCCCCGGCGATGTCAAGCCGACGCCGACCGGGCGGATGGTGCTCGACGCCGCGCGCGGGCGCATCCCGGCCTATGTCGAGACCGGGCTCAACATCGTCCATGTGGACGATGTGGCGGCGGGGCATCTGCTCGCCGCCGAGCGCGGAAAAGCCGGCGAACGCTATATCCTGGGGGGCGAAAACCTCGAGCTTTCCGCCCTTCTCGCGCTGATCGCGGAGGTTGCGGGGCGCAAACCGCCGCGCATCAGGCTGCCCATCGCGCCGCTGGTGCCGCTTGCGATCGCGGCGGAAGGCTTCGCCCGGCTGACGGGCCGGACGCCCGCGCTGACGCGCGAGACGCTCGCGATGGCCCATAAGAAGATGTTCTATTCCTCCGAGAAGGCGGAAGCGGAGCTTGGGTACCGGGCGCGGCCGGCCCGGGCCGCGATCGAGGATGCGTTGGCCTGGTTCCGCGGCCAGGGGATGCTTCCCGGGGGGATGCTGAAATGATGGCCGTCGCCCTCATCGCGCTCGCCGCCTGGCTCTGGCTGCTGCTCGCCCATGACCGGTTCTGGCGCTCCGGACCCGAGCTCGCGCCCGCCCACCCCGATCCCGCCCCCGCGGTCGATATCGTCGTGCCCGCGCGGAACGAGGCCGAGACGATCGGCGAAGCGCTCGGTTCCCTGCTCGCGCAGGACTACCCCGGCACGATGCGCATCCTGATGGTGGATGACGGCTCGATGGACGGAACCGGGGCGATCGCGCGCGGGCTGGCCGCTGATCAGCGCCTGACGGTGCTCACCGGCACGCCCACGCCCCCCGGCTGGAGCGGCAAGCTCTGGGCGCTTTCCGAGGGAATCCGGCACGCGGAGGCCGATCTTCTCCTGCTGACCGACGCCGATATCGTCCATGCGCCCGGCCATCTCTCCGCGCTGGTGGCCAAGGCGGAGGCGGACGGGCTCGACCTGGTCTCGGAGATGGTGACGCTCCGCTGCGAGAGCCTCGCGGAGCGGGCGCTGGTGCCGGCCTTCGTCTTCTTCTTCCAGCTTCTCTACCCCTTCGCGGCGGTGAACGATCCGCGCCGGCCGGTCGCGGCGGCGGCGGGCGGGTCGATGCTGGCGCGGCGGGCGGCGCTCGATCAGGCGGGCGGGATCGCCGCGATCAAAAGCGCGCTGATCGACGACGTGGCCCTCGCCCAGAGGATGAAGCCCCGTGGCGCCATCTGGCTCGGCCATACGCGGATGGCGAAAAGCCGCCGCGCCTACCCGGACTTCGCGGAAATCTGGCGGATGATCGCGCGCACCGCCTTCGTCCAGCTGCGCCATTCCGCGCCGATGCTGGTGGCGACAGTGGGCGGTTTGGGGTTACTCTTCCTCGTCCCGCCCGCGGTGGCGATTTTCGGCAGCGGTGCCGCGCGCGCCGTCGGGCTCGGCGGCTGGGCGCTCTCCGCCCTGCTCTACGCGCCGACGCTCAGGCGCTTCCGCCGCTCCCTGCTCTGGGCGCCGCTGCTGCCGCTCATCGGCTGCTTCTACCTCGCCGCGACCATCGGCTCCGCCATCGATCACTGGCGCGGGCGGGGGGTTCACTGGAAGGGACGGCAATATCGCGGGGTGGCGCCATGAGCGCCGCCCCGATTGCCGTGGAGACAAGCGTGGAAATCTGGTCGGGCAAGGACCGCGGGGACGAGAATTTCCCGGTCGGCTCCGCCCTGATCCGCCCCGATCTGCGCCGGCACGTCCACGCCTTCTACGAATTCGCGCGCAACGCCGACGACATCTCCGACAGCGCCCAACTGCCGGCGGAGGAAAAAATCGCGCGGCTCGACGCGATGGAGGCGGTGCTGATGGGCGAGCGGGACGACGCGCTCTCCCCGAGCGCCGCAGGGCTGCGCGCGAGCCTCGCCGAGACCGGCGTCACGCCGCGCCACGCGCGCGACCTGCTGATCGCGTTCCGCCGCGACGCGACCAAGCTCCGATACGCCAACTGGGACGAGCTCTACGATTACTGCCGCTACTCGGCGATGCCGGTCGGACGGCACGTACTCGACCTGCACGGCGAGGACAAGGCGACCCATCCGCCCTCGGACGCGCTCTGCACCGCGCTCCAGGTGCTGAACCATCTCCAGGACTGCCGGGCCGATTTTTTCAACCTCGAGCGCTCCTATCTTCCGGAGGACTGGCTCGCCGAGAACGACGCCACGCTCGACGAGCTCGCCGGGCGGACGGCCAGCCCAGGGCTGCGGCGCGTGTTCAACCTCATGCTCGAACGCGTCGATCGGCTCAACGCGCTCGCGATCGGGCTGCCGCGGCGGACGCGAAGCCGGCGGCTCCGGCTGGAAACCGCCGTGATCGTCGGGCTCTCGCGGCATCTCTGCGCGCGCCTCAAGCGCGAGGACCCGGTCGCCCGGCGCGTGAAGCTGCGGAAAACCGATATCGCGGCAAGCGCGCTCGCCGCGCTCCGGTTCCTGCCATGAAGGACATTGCTGCCGAAACGGTGCGCGCCGTGAGCGAGGCTGACAACGAGGAGGTCGCGGCGCTGGTGCGCCGCGCCGGCACCTCCTTCTATCGCGGCATGCGCGTGCTGCCGAAGGAACGGCGCGCGGCGATGTACGCGCTCTACGCCTTCTGCCGCATGGTCGACGACATCGCGGACGGATCGGAGCCGATGAAGGCGAAGCGCGCCGCGCTCGATCACTGGCGCGCACGGATCGACGCGCTCTACGCCGGCGAGGGCAACGACGCCGTGACGCGCGTGCTCGCCGCCGCGATCCCGCGCTACGCGCTGAGGCGGGAAGACTTCCTCGCCATCATCGACGGCATGGAAATGGACGCCGAGGCGCCGATCATCGCGCCCGACCTCGCCGCGCTCGACCTCTACTGCGACCGCGTCGCCGCCGCGGTGGGGCGGCTCTCGGTGCGGATATTCGGCGACGCCTCGCCGGCGGCGGACCGGGTCGCCAACGCGCTCGGGCGCGCACTGCAACTCACCAACATCCTGCGCGACCTGACCGAGGACGCCGAACGCGGACGGCTCTACCTGCCGCGCGAATGGCTCGAAGCCGCGCACGTGCCCAAAGAACCGGCAGCCGCCCTCGCCTCGCCCGGACTGCCACTCGTCTGCGCACGCACCGCCGCCCTCGCCCATAGCCACTTCGACCGCGCCAGCGAAGCCATGCGAAGCTGCAACACACGCGCCATGCGACCCGCCAGACTGATGAAGGCAACCTACGCCGCCATCCTCAACCGCCTCGAACGACGCGGCTGGAAAGATCCGGGCGAAACCGTGAACGTGCCCACATGGCAGAAATTGTGGCTCGCACTGAGGCACGGAGTGGTCTGAGCGGGCGGCGAGAGAAGGAAGTGAGGAAGAAAGTAAGAAGGAAAGTGAGAAAGAAGGAGATTTCACAAGAAGAAATGACAATAGAAAAAATCA
>JASHRV010000320.1 GCA_030037175.1 Acetobacteraceae bacterium | reverse complement strand
GCACCCGCTCACGGGAGGGCGCCTCGTGAAGCCGGACGATTAGATGAAATGCGGCTAAATCAAGACAGAACCTGATGTTATGCGTTTATGGCATGGGGGCCTCGTTATTGCGCAGTAGCACAATGATGAGGCAGTCATTACTTTGGGTTGTGCGTTTCGACCCTGGCGCGGCGGTGAGATGACGCCACGGGTTGTATCAGTTCCGGCCGAGAGGTCGGAAACCGGGGGTCTCTGACCCCCTTCGTCTCCCAGACGTGAAGCCTCCCTGTTTACTTGACCCTGTCGGGCGACGCCCGGCAGGGTTTCTTTTTTCCGGGCTCCTGGGACGCCGCTTCAGGCAGCCGCCATGCTCCGCGCGTGGCCGATCCGCAGCACCTGCTCCACAAGCGCCGCGACATCGGACTCGTCCGTGCGGTGATTCACCAACGCGGCGCGGATCGCGAGCTTGCCGCCGACGATCGTGGTCGAGGGCGCGGCGATACCCGCTTCCTGAAGGTCGGCGACGATGGCGGCATTGAGCGCGTCGAGGTCCCAACCCGAATCGGCGGCAGCACCCGCGTAACGAAAGCAGACAATGTTGAGCGCGACCGGCGCGAGCAGCTCGAGATCGGGCTCGGCGGCGATTCGGCGCGCCAGCCCCGCAGCAAGCGCGCAGCTCGCCTCGACCACCTGACCGAGCCGGTCTGCGCCGAACACCTTCAGCGTCAGCCACACCTTGAGCGCCCGGAACCCACGCGAGAGGTCGGGGCCGAAATCGCAGGGCCAGGGGTGGCCGCCGGCAAGGCCACGCGAGTCGCGCCGCAGATAAGCGGCAGACTGGGCGAAGGCCGCGCGATGGCGGACGGCGTCGCGAACCAGGATGCAACCCGCATCGTAAGGGACCTGGGCCCATTTGTGGAAATCGAAGGCGACCGAATCGGCGTCCTCGATGCCGGCGAGCTGCGGGCGGAGCTTTTCCGAGAGCGCCAGCATCGCCCCGAAGGCACCGTCCACGTGGAACCATGCCCCCTCGTGCCGGCAAAGCGCGCTGAGCTCCGCCAGATCATCGACGGCGCCTATATCGACCGTGCCGGCCGTGCCGACGACGAGGAAAGGCCGCCAGCCCGCCGCACGGTCGGCGGCGATGGCGTCCGAGAGTGCCGCGATATCCATCCGCCCCGCCTCGTCGCAGGGAACCACGCGGAGCTGCTCGGAGCCGAGGCCGGAAATGTCCATCGCCTGGGTGATGCATTGATGGGCGGCGGCCGAGGTGTAGGCCGTGAGGCGCGCCGCGCCCATGCCCTGTCGCCGCGAGGCCGCCCCGAGCGTCGCGGTGCGGGCGACGAGCAGGCCGATCAGGTTGGCGATCGAAGTGCCGGTGACGAGCAGGCCCGAGCTTTCAGGCGGCAGGCCGAGCATCTCCGCCGCCCAGCGAATGACCTGGCGCTCGACCTCGATCGGCGCATGGTCGCGTCCGCCGAGATTGGCGTTGAGCGCGCCGGCCAGCATCTCCGCGAGCATGCCGACCGCGGTGCCCCCGCCATGGACCCAGCCCATGAAGCGCGGATGGGTATTGCCGGTGGCGTAGGGAAGGACGAGGCGGAGAAAGTCTTCGTAGGCGAGATCGGCGCTCTCGGACCCGCGCGGGAGAGGGCGGGTCAGCTCGGCACGGAGCTCGGCCGGCATCTTCTGCCAGACCGGACGTTCGCGGGCGTGCTCGAGATAATCGAAGGCGTCATCGAGCATGCGGTGGCCAAGGGCCCGAAGCTCATCCCAGTTCTCCGGATCGAGTCCCGCCTTACGATTGTCCATGGGCGCTCCTTCGCAGGGCGCCCGCATCATGCGGCGCCGCACAAGCCGAGAGATTGCTAGCAGAAGTTGCGCTAAGGCGCGACCAGGACGTGCTTAAACCTCACAGAAGCCACGGCACGTCGGCCTCGCGGGCGATCTCCTTGAGGCGTGCGGCAAGGCCCGGCGCGATCGGGATGCCCTCCTGGGCGCGCCGCGCCGCGGTTGCACGCTCGGGATCGCCGGCAACGAGCACAGGCACTTCCGGATCGAGCGGCCGCGTCGCCCGCAATGCATCGCAGAAACCGGCGACCTCAACGCGGAATTCGGCCGGATCGCGGAAGAGCCTGGGATCGAGGGCAAGGAAGAAATGGCCGATCTCGGGCCCGGTTGGACGTTCGGGGCGCGTAGGGTCCGTGATCTGCATCGCCCCGCTGAGGCACGATGAGAGAATGTTGACCATCGCCGCGAGCCCATAGCCCTTGTAGCTCGCATTCTCCGCGCTGCCCCCGAGCGGGGTGAGAAAGCCGCCGCGCTCAGCGGCATCGGCAGGGTCCGTGCTTGGCTTTCCCTCCGAATCGAGCACCCAGCCCGGCGGGCATGAAAGCTTTTCGTTGAGCTTGTTCCGGACCTTCCCGAAGGCGACCGTGGTGGTCGCCATGTCGAGGAGGAAAGGAAAACCGTCCGCCCCGGGGGCGGCGAAGGAGAAAGGATCGGTGCCCAGCCGCGGCTCCGCGCCAAAGGTCGGCACGACGCGGATGCCGGAGGCGCTGGTGGTGGCGATGCCGATCAGCCCCGCCTCGGCCGCCATCTTCGTGTAGTAGCCACAGGCTCCGAAATGGGCGGAGTTGCGGACCGCGGCCGCCGCGAGGCCAATGGCTTTCGCGCGTTCTATCGCCTCGGTCATGGCAAGCACGCCTGGCCAGTGGCCGAGCCCGCCGGCGGCATCGATCAGCACCGAGACGGGCGTCTCGCTCACGACGCGCGGCTTGGCCTTGAGGTCGATCCAGCCGCGGCGCCTGCGCTCATCGTATTCGGTGAGCATCGAGATGCCGTGACTGTCGATGCCGGAAAGGCCCGCATAGAGCAGAACATCGGCGATCGCCCCGGCTGCCTCGGTGCGGGCGCCCCAGGCGAGCAGAATGGTCTCGATCTGGCGGCGATAGGTGAGAGGAGATGCGTGCATGGGCGCGGAGCCTTGCGCCGTGCCGGCCAGTGCGCAAGCCTCGGCCCACGATGAACGAGCCCGCAATGAACGAGAACGATGGAGCCCGGCACCCGGTGCCGCCACGCGACGCCGCAAGCCTGATCGTCATCGAGCACCATGGCGGGAGTGCATCGGTGCTTATGGGCACGCGGGCGGCCGGGCATCGTTTCATGCCAAGCAGGCTCGCTTTCCCCGGCGGAGCCGTCGATCGCGCGGATTTTTCCGCTCCCGCGGCGCACGCACTCTCGCGGGTCACGGCTTCGATGCTCGAGAAGGGCGCGGAGCCGCCGCTCGCGCGCGCGCTCGCGATCGCCGCGGCGCGCGAGCTTGAGGAAGAGACAGGGCTCTCGGTCGGTTCTCCACCTTCGCTCGATGGGTTTTTCTATCTTTGTCGGGCGATCACGCCGCCTTCCTCGCCGGTCCGCTTCCACGCGCGATTCCTGATCGTTGGGGCCGAGCGCCTCACAGGCGGGCTCGGCGGCTCCGGAGAACTCGAAAAGCTGCAATTCTATCCGGTCGACGAAGCGCTCGCCGCAGAGCCTCCCTGGATCACCATCCGCGTGCTCGAGGAGCTCGCTTCCTGGCTCGCGCTGCCCGAGGACGCGCGTGCCGGGCTGC
>JASHRV010000319.1 GCA_030037175.1 Acetobacteraceae bacterium | reverse complement strand
CACGACCGGCACGCTCGATTTCGGCATGGGCCACGCCACACCTTTTGCCCAGGTTTTGGGCGAGAAACTCGGAATTGCCTTTGACAAGATCTCCCTGGTCCAGGGCGATAGCGATCGGCTGATCATGGGCGGAGGCAGCGGTGGCTCGAAATCGATCATGCACAGCGGCACCGCGATCGTTGAAGCCGCCGCCAAGGTCGTTGAAAGAGGCAAGGAGATTGCCAGTCACGTCCTTGAAGCCGCCGTCGCAGATATCGAATTCGATCATGGTCGCTTCGTCATTTCCGGGACCGACCGGGCGGTCTCGATCGTCAAGCTTGTGCAGATGCTGCGCGAGGGCGCCGCGAGGCTGCCGGCGGACGCGGCGCACTCCCTTGATGTCGTCCATGTGAGCGACGGGCCCGGTGCTTCGACCTTTCCCAATGGCTGCCATATCGCCGAGGTCGAGGTGGACCCCGAGACGGGAGTGATCGCCGTCGTCAGATACAGCATGGTCAACGATTTCGGCATCGTCATCAACCCGTTGCTCGTGGCGGGCCAGGCGCATGGCGGCGTGGTCCAGGGGATCGGGCAGGCCTTCCTCGAGGCAACCGCCTACGATACCGAAGGCCAGGTGCTGACCGGCTCCTTCATGGACTACGCGCTGCCGCGCGCCGACAGCGCCCCGTCCTTCCGCATCGAGTCCCACCCCACGCCCGCACGAACCAACCTGCTCGGGGCCAAGGGCTGCGGGGAGGCCGGATGCGCCGGCTCGCTGCCGGCGGTGATGAACGGCCTCGTCGATGCGCTGCGGGCCGAATATGGCATCACCCATATCGATATGCCGGCCACGCCGGAACGTGTGTGGCAGGCGATTACGCAGGCGAAGCAGGCAAAAGCCGCCTGAAATCAGTTCATAACGGTCAAGGAACGCTTTTGCCGGCGGATATGCCGGCCCACCGCCTGCTCAAAATGTGAGCCAATCCCGCGGAACGGGACGATTCGCGCACCCCTTCCCGCGTCATCGTGCATACAATCTGTGACCGGGATCACGGAATGATCCCGGTCACAGCTTATCGATTCAGGAGGCTTCGCGCTCAGAAATCAGCCGCAGCGGCACGCGCGTTCCGTAGACCGCATCGAGATCCCGGACTGGCGCGCTGAACGGCGTCGGCTCGCTGTGCTGAGCATGAAGAAAAAGCGCGATGGGCTGCGGGTCGGTGAGGCCGAGGAAGCCCGTGAGAGAAGCGGCCGTCTCGTCCGGATCCTCGAGCAGGTCGGCATAGGCGACCACCAGCCGATTCTCCGGCTCGATCTGGGCGAAGAACTCGTCGATCTCGCGCACATATTGCCGCCACACCGCCATGCCGTCGGCGAGCGACGGCGTCCATCCCTTGCGCTCAAGCGAATGGGCCACCTCTGTCGGTTCGCGATGGATGTGGATGAACTTCGAGGTCGGAAAAACCTCGCGGATGAGCGGCAGGCACGAGCCAGAGACCGGCAGCAGCGGCCGCGCGCCGACGCGGCCCGAAAGCACCGTCGGGTCGGCATAAGGCGGGTGCTTGTCGCCCCAGATCGGCGTGACGACGCCGAGCTCCTCGCGATAATAGCGCTCGATCAGCCCCGCCGCCTCGCGCTTGAGGAAGCCCGTGAAGCGCTCGCGCTGGTCCACGTCGAGAAATTCCGGCTGCGTGCAGGCCCGCTCGAGAATATGCTTGAGCAGCACGAACACACGGCTTTCGTTGGTAAGCGAGATCATCGGATGGCGGTTCAGGACCGCAGTCAGGAACGTGGTTCCCGAACGCGGCGCGCCGATGATCCAAAGTGGTTGCGAGTGCATCACGTTGCCCTCTAACTCGTTGGCCAGGAAAATCTGGCCGCAGGATTCGACAGTTCAGCGGTCGGGCTATGGTTTTTTCATGGCAATCGTTTCGGTTTGTTGCGGAGATTTCGTTTTGTTACAGTGGCGCTCGGCCGGGTCGGGACCCACCTGGCGGCAGGGTTTCAAATCGCGGCCCGCGGCTGGAAAGGAAGAGCGCCGGGCCTGCCTCGTCGCCGAGGAACGGAAGACGGGTCGGGCAGCCCGCGAGGCGCGAAACCCTTGCCGGCTAGAGCGGGATGTGTTCGCTCTCGCTCACTTATCCCGCTCTCGCCTTTTGTTTTCCCGCGTGATCAAACGCCTTCGGCGTTTCCACCTTCGGCGATCACGCTCTAGCAGGATTTCCTGGGGGGTGCCGCGAAGGTGACGAGCTCCGTCCCTTCCTCCACCATCTCCTCCGCGCCGTGCAGCACGTTTTCGACCACGCCGTCCAACGGGGCGACGATGGTCATCTCCATCTTCATCGCCTCGAGCACGATGAGCGGATCGCCCTTGCGCACGCGCTCACCGGCCTTCACAAGCACGCGAGCGATGCGGGCGGGAATCGGGGCAACCAGCCGCTCGCTCCCCGCCTCCTCGCCCGCCGGCGGGGCAAGCGGGTCGGCAACGTGGAAGACATGGTTGCAGCCCCCGCGAACGACCACGAGCATGTCCGCCCGCCGCACCACGCGCAGATGGTGCAGCACGCCCTCGAGACGAAGCGCCATGCCGCCTTCCGCGTCCTCAGCAGCCTCCGCGCGCAGGCTGCCGCCCATTGGGCAGACCATCGGCATCGGCGGCAGGTCGAGCCGGCAGGCGCCGCCGGGTTCGGGATGGATACGAAGGCGGACCGTTTCCTCCCCGAGCGTGAGCACGAGATCCTGATAGCCGTCCCCGTTCATCCGCCAGGCACCGGCTTCGTTCCATGGTGAGAACGGATCCGCCGAGGCTGCCGCCTCCGCCGCCCGCTCTCTCCGCGCATCGGCAAGCGCCGCGAGCGCGGCCGCGGCCCAGAGGACGGGATCGGCCGTCTCCCCGGCGGGCGCGGCAAGCAACGTCTTGGCCTCGCGGGCGATGAAGCCGGTATCGAGCGCCCCGCGGGCGAAATCCGGATGTGCGGCGATCGCGCGCAGAAGCGCCAGATTCGTCTCCACGCCGACGATCTCGTATTGCGCGAGGGCGGCCGCGAGACGCCGGACCGCCGTCGCGCGGGTCTCGCCATGGACGATGAGCTTGGCGATCATCGGGTCGTAATAGGGCGTGATCGCATCGCCCGCGCCCACGCCGGAATCGATGCGGAGATGCGAAGCCCGAGGCGGCTCACGGACATGGATGAGCGTGCCGGTCGAGGGCCGAAAGTCGTGCGCCGGGTCCTCGGCATAGATCCGCGCCTCGATCGCATGGCCGCGGACGCGAAGCCGGTCCTGGGAAAGGGGCAGCGCCTCGCCGGCGGCGATGCGGAGCTGCCATTCCACGAGGTCCTCCCCTGTGATCATCTCGGTCACCGGATGTTCGACCTGCAGGCGCGTGTTCATCTCCATGAAGTAGAATTTTTCTCCGCTGGCGATGAACTCCACCGTTCCGGCACCGACATAACCCACGGCGCGCGCCGCCCGGCACGCTGCCTCGCCCATCGCCTGGCGCTGCGCCTCGCTCATGCCCGGCGCCGGCGCCTCCTCGATCACCTTCTGATGCCGGCGCTGGATCGAGCAGTCGCGCTCGAAGAGCGAAACGACGTGATCATACGCATCGGCGAAGACCTGGATCTCGATATGGCGCGGCGCGGTCATGTATTTCTCGATCAAAAGCCGGTCGTCGCCGAAGGCGTTGCGTGCCTCGCTCCGCGCGCCTTCGATCGCTGCCGCAAGCTCCTCAGGCCCTGCCGCGACGCGCATCCCCTTCCCGCCGCCGCCGGCCGAGGCCTTGACCAGCACGGGATAGCCTATCCGTTCCGCCTCCGCACGGAACCGCGAAAAATCCTGCGCCGCGCCGTGATAGCCGGACACGAGCGGCACGCCCGAGCGTTCCATCAGCGCCTTGGCCGCCGCCTTCGACCCCATCGCGCGGATCGCGGCCGGCGGTGGCCCGATGAAGACGATCCCGGCCGCGGCGCAGGCTTCGGCAAAATCCGCGTTCTCGGCAAGGAACCCGTAGCCGGGATGGATCGCCTCCGCGCCCGCGCGTCCCGCGACATCGATGATCTTTCCGATCGCGAGATAGCTCTCTCGCGCCGGCGCGGGCCCCACAGGCCAGGCCTCGTCGGCGAGCGCCACATGAAGCGCCCGCCCATCCGCCTCCGAATAGATCGCAACGCTTACGATGCCGAGCCGCCGCGCCGTCGCGATTACGCGGCAGGCGATCTCGCCGCGATTGGCGATCAGTATCTTTTGAAACATCCTCGCCCTGCCCGCGCCCGGCCTACATGCGAAAGAGGCCGAAGCGCGTCGGCCCGATCGGCGCATTGAGGCTGGCCGAGATGGCGAGCGCCAGCACACGCCGCGTGTCGGCAGGGTCGATGATCCCGTCGTCCCAGAGCCGCGCGGAGGCGTAATAGGGATCGCCTTGGGTCTCGTATTGCGCACGGATCGGCGCCTTGAACGCCGCCTCCTCCTCGCGCGGCCAGGTTTGTCCTCGCGCCTCGATCGCGTCGCGGCGGATGCCGGCAAGCACGCTCGCCGCCTGCTCGCCCCCCATCACCGAGATCCGTGCATTCGGCCACATGAAGAGGAAGCGCGGCGCATAGGCCCGCCCGCACATCGCGTAATTTCCCGCGCCGAAGCTGCCCCCGATCACCACGGTGAATTTCGGCACCGCGGCAGTGGCGACCGCTGTCACCATCTTCGCCCCGTCCTTGGCGATGCCGCCCGCCTCGTATTTCCGCCCGACCATGAATCCCGTGATGTTCTGAAGAAAGACGAGCGGAATCCCCCGCTGCGCGCAAAGCTCGATGAAATGCGCACCTTTCAGCGCGCTCTCGCTGAAGAGGATGCCGTTGTTGGCGACGATCCCGACCGGGTAGCCCCAGAGATGCGCGAATCCGGTGACCAGCGTCGGCCCGTAAAGACGCTTGAACTCGTCGAACTCGGAAGCGTCCACGAGCCGGGCGATGATCTCGCGCACATCGTATGGCTTGCGCCGGTCGGCGGGCACAATGCCCGCGATCTCCTTCGCGTCGTAGCGCGGCGGCACGGGCGGGCGGAGCGCGAGCGGGGGCGATTTCCGCCCGTTGAGATTGGCCCCATTGAGATTGGCGACAAGGCGCCGTGCGATGCCGAGCGCATGAAGATCGCTCTCCGCGAGATGGTCCACGACACCCGAGACGCGGCTGTGCAGCTCGCCTCCGCCCAATTCCTCCGCGCTCACCACCTCGCCTGTCGCAGCCTTCACGAGCGGCGGCCCGCCCAGGAAGATCGTGCCCTGGTTGCGCACGATCACGCTCTCGTCCGACATCGCTGGAACATAGGCACCGCCCGCCGTGCAGGAGCCCATGACGAGCGCGATCTGCGGAATGCCTTCGGCCGACATCACCGCCTGATTGTAGAAGATGCGGCCGAAATGATCCCGATCCGGAAAGACCTCGTCCTGATTCGGCAGGTTGGCGCCTCCGGAATCGACAAGATAGAGGCAGGGCAGCCGGTTCTGCGCCGCGATCTCCTGCGCGCGCAGATGCTTCTTCACCGTGATCGGATAGTAGGTGCCGCCCTTCACCGTCGCATCGTTCGCGAGGATCATGCATTCCCGCCCCGCGACGCGGCCGATGCCGGCGATGATGCCCGCCGCCGGCACCTCGTCCTCGTACATTCCGTGCGCCGCGAGCTGTCCGATCTCGAGAAAGGGCGAATAAGGATCGATCAATGCGCGAATGCGATCACGCGGCAAAAGCTTCCCGCGCGCGAGATGGCGCTCGCGCGCCGCAGCACCGCCGCCCGCGCGGATCCGCTCCACGATCCGCCTGAGCTCCGCGACCAGCGCCTCCATCGCGTCCCGGTTGGCGCGAAAGCCGGCCGAACGCGCATCGACCGCGCTCCCGAGCACCGCCATCTCAGCCCGTCTCCGCGAAGAGCTCGCGCCCGATCAGCATTCTCCGTATTTCGCTCGTGCCGGCGCCGATCTCGTAGAGCTTGGCGTCGCGCAGCAACCGCCCCGTCGGATAATCGTTGGTATAGCCGTTGCCGCCGAGCGCCTGGATCGCCTCGAGCGCCATCCAGGTCGCTTTCTCGGCGGCGAACAGGATCGCTCCGGCGGCATCCTTGCGCGTCGTCCGCCCGCGGTCGCACGCCTTCGCCACCGTATAAACATATGCCTTCGCCGCGTTCATCACCGTGTACATATCGGCGAGCTTGGCCTGCATGAGCTGGAACTCGCCGATCGCCTGGCCGAACTGCCGCCGCTCATGCACGTAGGGCAGCACCACGTCCATGCAGGCCTGCATGATGCCGAGCGGACCCGCCGCCAGCACGGCGCGCTCGTAATCGAGCCCGCTCATCAGCACGTTCACGCCGCGGCCCACCGCCCCGAGCACGTTCTCCGCCGGCACCTCGCAATCGGTGAAGACGAGCTCGCACGTGTTCGAGCCGCGCATGCCGAGCTTGTCGAGCTTCTGCGCGGTCGCGAATCCCGCAAACCCTTTCTCGACCAGGAAGGCGGTGATGCCGCGCGGTCCCGCCTCCGGATCCGTCTTGGCATAGATCACCAGCACATCCGCGTCCGGCCCGTTGGTGATCCACATCTTGCTGCCGTTCAGCACATAGCGATCGCCGCGGCGCTCGGCCTGCGTGCGCATCCCGACAACGTCCGAGCCCGCTCCCGGCTCGCTCATCGCGAGCGCGCCCACATGCTCCCCGCTGATCAGGCGCGGCAGATAGCGCCGCTTCTGCTCTTCGCTGCCGTTGCGGCGGATCTGGTTGACGCAGAGATTGCTGTGCGCGCCGTAGGAAAGCCCGACCGAGGCCGAGGCGCGGCTTACCTCCTCCATCGCGACGACATGCTCGAGATAGCCCATGCCGGCGCCGCCATGGTCCTCCTCGACCGTGATCCCGAGCAGGCCGAGCGCGCCCATCTTCCGCCAGAGATCGGCGGGAAACGCATTCTCGCGGTCGATTGCAGCCGCACGCGGCGCGATCTCGTCGGCCGCAAAGGCCTGCACCTCCCGGCGCAGCATCTCCGCCGTCTCGCCGAGACCGAAATCGAGGCCGAAGCCGGAATTGAGGCCTGCTGTCATGCCCGCCTCGTTCCTCCCAGAGGATCGCGATGGCAGATTGCGATCAGAGCGGTTGTAAACAGGCGGACGGCCGTTCCGCCAGGGCCCGGCCG
>JASHRV010000003.1 GCA_030037175.1 Acetobacteraceae bacterium | reverse complement strand
TGGGGCTCCCCTCC
This sequence comes from Acetobacteraceae bacterium, assembly GCA_030037175.1. Lineage (GTDB taxonomy): Bacteria > Pseudomonadota > Alphaproteobacteria > Acetobacterales > Acetobacteraceae > JAKAWQ01. The sequence continues at coordinate 7,081 of JASHRV010000003.1, read as the reverse complement.
GCCGAAAGCAAGGCCAAGGGGCTCTGCCCCTTGTCGGGTCCCCATCGCGCAAGCGCGATGGGAGCCCCGGATCCCCGCCAAACGGATGAGGTCCAGGGCCTCAAGGCCCTGGCAGGGGTCCAGGGGACAGCGTCCCCTGGTCTTACTGTCGGGAGAGGCGCTCCAACGAAGCGGGGATAGTCTCGTGCTGCTTTGGGTGGGGCTTGGGAATCCCGAGCCTGGGATGGCGTTCAATCGGCACAATATTGGTTTCATGGCGCTTGATGTGATTGTGCTGCGTCATCGTTTTTCCGAGTGGAAGAGGAAGTTTCGTGGGTTGGTGGCCGAGGGGGCCGTGGGTGGGGAGAAGGTGCTGGCCCTGAAGCCGCTCACCTACATGAATCTATCGGGGGAATCGGTGCAGGCGGCGGCGGCGTTCTACAAGCTGCCGGTGGCGTCGGTGACGGTCTTTCATGACGACATCGATCTGGCGCCCGGGAAGGTGCGTGTGAAGCTGGGCGGTGGCGCGGCCGGGCATAATGGGCTGCGCAGCATCGACCGTTCGTTGGGTGATCAGGGTTATTGGCGGGTGCGGCTCGGGGTCGGGCATCCCGGGAAGGAGCGGGTGCTCGGCCATGTGCTCGGCGATTTTTCCCGCCAGGATCGCGAAGATTGGCTCGAGGCGCTGCTTGGGGCGGTGGCCGAGGAGGCGCCGCTTCTCGTTGAAGGGCGGGCCGAGGCTTTCATGTCCCGGGTCGCGGCTTCGGCGCAGGGGCCGGGCTGATGGGATTTCGCTGCGGCATCGTCGGTTTGCCGAATGTGGGCAAATCGACGCTTTTCAATGCGCTTTCCGAGACCGCGGCGGCGGAGGCGGCGAATTATCCGTTCTGCACGATCGAGCCGAACATCGGCCGCGTGGCGGTGCCGGACGAGCGGCTGCAAGTGCTGGCGGAGATTGCAAAGTCGGCGCGGATCGTGCCGACGAGCCTGGAGTTCGTCGATATCGCGGGGCTGGTGCGGGGGGCGAGCAAGGGCGAAGGGCTCGGCAACCAGTTCCTCGCGCATATCCGCGAGGTCGATGCGATCGTGCATGTGCTGCGCTGCTTCGAGGACCAAGATGTCACGCATGTCGAGGGCGGCGTCGATCCGTTGCGGGACGCGGAGATCGTCGAGACGGAGCTGATGCTCGCCGATCTCGAAAGCCTGGAGCGGCGGGTGACGGGGCTCGAGAAGCGGGCGCGCGGGGGCGATCGGGAGAGCCAGGCGCAGCTTGGGGTGATCGGGCCGATTCTGGGGGCGCTGCGTGAGGGGCGGCCGGCCCGGAGCGTTGCGGGGCTCGATGAGGAGACGGTGCGGCGGCTCCAGCTTCTGACGGCGAAGCCGGTCGTCTATGTCTGCAATGTCGAGGAGGCGGCCGCCGCGAGCGGCAACGCGTTCTCGGAGCGCGTGGCGAAGCGGGCCGCGGAAGAGGGGGCACGGGCGATCGTCGTTTCGGCGGCGATCGAGGCCGAGATCAGCCGTTTGCCCGCGGAGGAGCGGGGAGAGTTCCTGGCGGGGCTTGGGCTTGCCGATACCGGGCTCGATCGGGTGATCAGGGCCGGGCACGATTTGTTGCGGCTCATCACTTTCTTTACTGCGGGGCCGAAGGAGACGCGCGCCTGGACGATCGTTCGCGGCACGCCGGCACCACAGGCCGCCGGCGTGATTCACGGCGATTTCGAGCGCGGATTCATCGCCGCCGAGACGATTTCGTACGCGGATTACGTCGCGTGCGGCGGCGAGGTGGGCGCGCGCGAGAAGGGGCGGATGCGGATCGAGGGGCGCGATTACGTCGTGCAGGACGGCGACGTGATGCTGTTCCGCTTCAATGTGTGATTACGCGTAGTCTTCCGCCGCCGTCGTGTCCTTGTGGCGGTCCGAGGCGACGGCGTTGAAGACGACGGAGAGCGCGAACGAGACCACGATGTTGATCACCAGCGACCAGAGCGCGGCGTAGCCGGGGAAGGCCGTGCCGAAGAGGTGGATCGCGTAGATCGATCCCTTGAAATGCAGGGTTGCGGCCATCCAGGTGCCGCTGGCCATGCCGCAGATCCAGCCGATGAGCAGCGCCCAGCCGTTGAGGAAGCGGGTGTAGAGGGCGATCATCACCGCGGGCAGTGTCTGGATGATCCAGATGCCGCCGAGGAGCTGGAGCTGGACGGCGTAGGTGAGCGGCAGGAAGATCACGAAGAAAAGGGCGCCGAGCTTGACGATGAGGGAGATGAGCTTCGCCATCTCTGTCTCCTCGCTCTCGCTGCAGGCGGGCTTGATGAATTCCTTGTAGATGTTGCGGGTGAAGAGATTGGCGGTGGCGATCGACATGATCGCCGCCGGAACCAGCGCGCCGATGGCGATCGCCGCGAAGGCGATGCCGGCGAACCAGCCGGGGAAGGCGGCGAGGAAAAGCGCGGGCACGGAGAAGCTCGGCCCGTACTGCTTGAAGCCCTCCGCGAATTCCGGGTTTTTCGCAACCCCGGCCGCGACCGCCATGAAGCCGAGCAGCGCGAGCAGGCCGAGCAGGAAGGAGTAGGCGGGCAGCATCGCGGCGTTGCGGCGGATGACGCCGCCGTTGCGCGCGCTCAGGATGCCCGTGGTGGAATGCGGGTAGAGGAAGAGTGCGAGCGCAGAGCCGAGAGCGAGCGTGGCGTAGGCGCTGTAAAGGCCCATGGTTGGGCCTTTGGGCGGGGCGAGGATGAGCTTGGCGGCGGGGACGGCGGCGAAGATCTTGCCGTAGCCGCCGAGCTCGATCGGCACCACGATCACCGCGGCGATGACGGCGATGTAGATGAGGATGTCCTTCACGACGGCGATCATCGCCGGCGCGCGCAGGCCGCTCGTGTACGTGAAGGCGGCGAGGATCACGAAGGCGATGATGAGCGGCAGGTCGTGCAGCAGGCCGTGGCCGCCGACGCCCATCGCGCCGATGACGACCTGGATGCCGACGAGCTGGAGCGCGATGTAGGGCATCGTCGCGACGATGCCGGTGACGGCGACGGCGAGCGCCAGCCAGCCATTGCCGAAGCGGCCGCGGACGAAATCGGCGGTGGTGATGTAGCCGTGGCGGTGGCAGACCGCCCAGAGGCGCGGGAAGACAATGTAGAGGATGGGGTAGATGAGAATTGTGTAGGGCACGGCAAAGAAGCCGATGGCGCCGGCGCCGTAGACCAGGGCGGGAATCGCTATGAAGGTGTAGGCGGTGTAGAGGTCGCCGCCGATCAGGAACCAGGCGATGAAGGTGCCGAAGCGGCGCCCGCCGAGACCCCATTCATGAAGGAGGGTGAGATCGCCGCGACGCCAGCGCGCGGCCGTGAAGCCCATGACGGTGATCAGCGCGAACAGCGCCACGCAGACGATGACGACGGTCCATCTCATGCCTCGTCTCCGGTCGTGCTCTGGCTTATCGCTCGAAGCGGTAGACGACCACGGTGAGCACCGCGGCGATCACGACCCAGAGAAGCTGGTACCAATAATAGAAGGGAATGCCGCCGAGCGTCGGGGTGAGGGAATTGTAGCTCGAGACCCAGAGCATCGCGACGAACGGCAAAAGCAGGAGAAGGCGCAGAAAGGATGTGCGGGACCGCCGTCCGGGCGGAGATGCGGGCATGGTCATTACCTTTCCGGAGTCCGATAGCTCAGGGGATTCCGGTTGTAAACCCGAACCCTCCGCACGATGAACGACGAAGATTGTTCTCTTTCGAAAAAGAAAACCAGAAAACTTCTATCCGTTTTCCGTCGTTCTCATCGGTGCGTTCGGAGTCCCGAGGTGGAGCCTGGTCCGGAAAACGGGGAAAAGTCTTTTTGCTTCTTTTTCTTCAGAAAAAGAAGGCGCTTCCTCTTCAATACGTCATCAGAGCGCATGACACGCTCAGAGAAACGTTGCGATCGCGGTTGCGGCGATGACGGACAGGGCGGCGAGGAGGAGCGCGATCGCGGGGCGTGCGAAGCGCGGGGGTGGCACGTCGGGAGGAAGGCGTTTCGTTCCCGTTATCATTGGGCCGACGAGGTTCTGGCGCTTGAGAAGCGCGTAGGCGAGGATCGCGAGCAGGTGGAGCGCGATCGCGGCGAGCAAAGCGTCCCAGAGAATCGTGTGCAGGTCGGTGATCGCGTTCGCGACCGGGGCAGGCGTGATCTCGGTGAAAGGGCCTTCGTTCGCGACGTCGTTGTTGGTGTAGAGCCCGCTGAGGGTTTCGCCGAGCAGGAGGAAGAGCAGGACGAACACCATCCAGGCGCCGGCCTGGTTGTGCCCGACCGTGCGGTCCGGCTCGGGCTCGGGCCGGGCGAGGTGGGCGAGGTGGCGGAGCGCGCTTGCGGGCGAGGAGGCGAAGCGTGCAAAGCGCGCGGTCTGCCCTCCGAAAAAGCCCCAGAGGATGCGGAAGATCAGCAGCGCCAGCAGCGTTTCGCCCGCGAGCACGTGCAGATCCATCCGGTTGAGGCGCGCGGTCGCATAGAGCGCGGCGACGAGGGCGGCGGTGGCCCAGTGGAAGAGGCGGGTCGGCAGGTCCCATACGGCGACAGGGCGCGTTGCGGCGGGGGCGTTCGGCGGGGACATGCCGTGCATTTTTCGGGGACGTGGAGCAAAGCGTAAAGGAAAGCCGGGAATCATTGCGGCTCCGAAGGGAAGAGACTAGGATTCCTGTCATGTCAGAGGGTCAGACCCAGCTGACCCGGCATGCCGGACGGCGGCCCCTGCTTCTGGCGGCGGTGATGCTGGTCGGCATCGCCGTGGTGCTGGCGGTGGTGCGATGGGAGGGGCTCTTCGAGCCGCCGGCTCCTCCGGAGGCGGTGCCGAAGGCTGCGCCGGCCACCGCGCCCTCGCCGCCCTTCGCCAAGCTGCCCCCGCCCGTGCCCCTCGCCCCGGCGCCGCCGAGCTTCGATATTGTCCGCGTCGAGCCATCCGGCCGTGCCGTCATGGCGGGCCGCGCGCCGGCGGGGTCGCTGGTGACGGTGAATCTGGAGGGTCCCAAGGGCAGGGTGGTGGTGGGAACGGCTCAGAGCGATGCCGAGGGCCAGTGGGTGCTGGTGCCCGACGCGCCGCTGCCTGCCGGGGCCGGCACGCTGACGCTCTCGGCCCGGCTTGCACACGGAAAGAGCCTTGCCGGCCCGGACAAGGTGACGGTGGTCGTTCCGATTCGGCCGGGCGAGGCACCGCCGGTCGCGCTGCTGAACGGGCCGGGGGCGACGCCCCGGCTGGTCCAGGCGCCGCCGGCTGCGAGCGGCGCCTCTCCGGTCGGCCTCGATCTTTTGCGATACGGGGCGCGTGGGGGATTGCAGCTCGCCGGCCGGGCACCTGCGAACGCCGATGTGCGGGTCTATCTCGACAACCATTCGCTTGGCGAGGCGACCGCGGACGGGTCCGGCCACTGGTCGCTCAGCGTGCCGCAGACGGCGGTGCAGCCGGGGCCGCACAGCATTCGCCTCGATCAGCTGTCCGCCACGGGCGAGGTCGTGGCGCGGGTGGCCGTGCCGTTCGAGCGCCTTACGGATGTGGGGCCGGGGAAGGCGCTCTCGCCCGCCAATGTCCGGGTCATGATCGTCAAGCCCGGCGAGTGCCTCTGGGTCATTGCCGAGCATATCTACGGCGCGGGCATGCGTTACACGCTGATCTTCCAGGCCAACCGCGACCAGATCCGCGATCCCCGCCTGATCTATCCGGGCCAGATCCTGATGCTGCCGGCGGCGCCGGCGGCGGGGGAGAAACCGGGCTGAGCCGAGCCTGCGAAACTTGCCCCGCCGGTATCGAGCCTCCATAACCCCGGCGCATGGCCATCGCCGATACGTTGCGCTTCGCCCCGCCGCATCCCGCCGCGCGCCCGTTCCTCATCGGAGGCGCGGTGGTGTTCCTGCTCGGCCTGCTGATCGGCCATTGGCTGGCCTGGCTCGCGTTCATCTTCATCCTGCTCTGCCTCTATTTCTTCCGCGACCCCGAGCGGGTGGCGCCGGGGCGGCCGGATGTGCTGCTCGCCCCGGCCGATGGGCGCGTGCTCGAGGTGGCGCTGGCGAGCCCGCCGGCGGAGCTCGGCCTTGGCGACGCGCGGCGCTGGCGGATCGCGACCTTTCTCTCGGTCCTCGATGTGCACGTGAACCGGATCCCCGCCCATGGCACGGTGACGCGGATCGCGTACCGGCATGGCGGATTCCTCAACGCGGCCAACGCGGAGGCGGGCGAGCGCAATGAGCGCAACGCGATTGCCGTTCGCCTGCCGGACGGGCGCGAGATCGCGGTGGTGCAGATCGCGGGAATGATCGCGCGGCGAATCGTCTGCACCGTGCGCGAGGGCGATGCCGTCGATGCCGGCGAGCGGTTCGGCATCATCCGCTTCGGCAGCCGCACCGACCTCTATCTGCCGGAGGGGGTGGCGCCGTTCGTGGAGGAGGGGCAGACCATGATCGGCGGCGAGACGGTGGTCGCGCTGCTGGACAGCCGGTGAGCCCGAGGCGATGAGCGGCTTCGGCCCCGCGCGGCCTGAACCCGGGAAGGTCTCGCCGATCCGGCGTCTCTCGGGCCGCCTCAGGCCGCGCACCCGTCCGCGCTTCAAGGGGCCCTCCTTCAATCGCGTGGTGCCGAACATCATGACGATGATCGGCCTCTGCGCCGGGCTTACCGGGCTGCGCTTCGCGATCGAGGGGCATTATGGCTGGGCGGCAGTCGCGATTGTCGTCGCCGGCGGGATCGATGGGCTGGACGGAAGGCTCGCCCGCCTGCTCAAGGCCACCACGCGCTTCGGCGCCGAGTTCGACAGCCTCGCCGATTTTCTCTGCTTCGGCGTGGTGCCGGCCTTCACGATCTATCTCTGGTCGCTCTCCGGCTGGCGCGGCTTCGGCTTCATGCCGCCGCTTCTCTTCGCGATCTGCATGGCCTTGCGGCTGGCCCGCTTCAACGCCGCGCTCGATGCCGCGCCGGCCCCGGCCTATGCCTACAATTTCTTCACGGGCGTGCCCGCGCCGGCGGGCGCGGGGCTGGCGCTTTTCCCGCTCTTCGTCGGGCTCGAGGGGCAATCGCTCGGCTGGTCCTGGCTGGTCGATGCCGCGCGCTTCCCGCTCCTCGACGCCTTCGTGCTGATCG
>JASHRV010000318.1 GCA_030037175.1 Acetobacteraceae bacterium | reverse complement strand
TGCGCCTTCATCGCCTTCTGCAGCTTCTCGAAGGCGCGGACCTCGATCTGGCGCACCCGCTCGCGGGAGATGCCGTATTGCTGCGACAGTTCCTCAAGCGTGGTCGGGTTATCCTTCAGCCGTCGCTCGATCAGAATGTGTCGCTCGCGCTCGTTCAGTGTCTTAAGCGCCGAGGACAGCAGCGCCTTGCGGCCGCTGAGTTCCTCGCGGTCGGCGATCGCGCTCTCCTGGCTTTCCGACTCATCGACCAGCCAGTCCTGCCACTCGCCTTCGCTATCGGAGCGGACCGGGGCGTTCAGGCTGTGGTCGGGTGCGGCCAGCCGGCGGTTCATGCTGATCACGTCCTGCTCGGGCACGTCGAGCATCCGGGCGATCTTGGCCACCTGCTCGGGCTTCAAGTCGCCGTCCTCGATCGCCTGCATCTGGCCCTTGAGCCGGCGCAGGTTGAAAAACAGCTTTTTCTGGGCGGCGGTGGTGCCCATTTTCACCAGCGACCAGGAATGCAGGATGTATTCCTGGATGGCGGCCCGGATCCACCACATCGCGTAGGTGGCGAGGCGGAAGCCACGGTCCGGATCGAACCGCTTCACCGCCTGCATCATCCCGACATTGCCCTCGCTGATCAGCTCGCCGAGCGGCAGGCCATAGCCGCGATAGCCCATGGCGATCTTGGCCACGAGCCGCAGATGCGAGGTGACGAGCTTGTGCGCGGCATCGACATCGCCCTGCTCCCGCCAGGCGCGCGAGAGGGCGAGCTCCTCTTCCGCCGAGAGCATCGGAAACTTGCGGATCTCCTGGAGGTAGCGGGAGAGGTTTCCCTCCGGAGCGAGGTTCATAACGGCAGCGGCCATAGGCAGCTCCTTCTCCGTCGAAGCAACCGGCTCCCGCCCCCGACGGCACAGGGAACCGACCTTCGACACTTGCGTTGGGTGGCACGTTAACTCGTTGCGCGCCCGTGGGCCCCTTAAAAGGCGGCAACCACTGCGCCATCCGGCTCGCGTGCCCAGTCCTGCCGGATGGCCGGGTTTATACAGGACTGGTCCGGTCCTGTCAAGACTATTGACCTATCGGGATGCTGCCCTGCCCTGATCGCGGTCCTGATCGAGGGCCTGATCGCGGTCCTGATCGAGGGCGGCGAGCAGGGACGCGAAGTCCCCCGGCGGCGCGGTCTCGAAGCTCAGCGGAAGGCCGCTCGCGGGGTGGCGGAAGCCCAGGCGCGCGGCGTGCAGGGCCTGGCGGGGAAAGTCGAGGCAGGCGCGGCGCAGGCTCTCGGGCAGGAGGCGGGCGGTGGCGGGCACGCGGCGGAGATAGACCGGATCGCCCACCAGCGGATGGCCGGCATGGGCTAGGTGCACGCGGATCTGGTGGGTCCGGCCGGTCGCGAGCCGGCACTCGAGAAGCGAGACGGCGCCGTGCCAGGCGCGGAGCGTGCGGTAGCGGGTGAGGGCGGGCTTGCCGCCGGGACGCACCGCCATGCGCTTGCGCTCGCGCGGATCGCGTCCGATCGCGCCCGAGAGCTCGCCGCGGGCCGGGGCGGGAACGCCCCAGCAGAGCGCGAGATAGGCGCGCTCGATGGTGCGGGCCTGGAAGGCGCTCGCGAGCGCCGCCTCGGCGGCCTCCGTCTTGGCCACCACCATCACGCCGGACGTGTCCTTGTCGAGACGGTGGACGATCCCGGGGCGGAGCACGCCCCCGATGCCGCCGAGCGAGCCGCCGGCATGGGCAAGGAGCGCGTTGACGAGCGTGCCGTCCAGGTTGCCGGGGGCCGGGTGAACGACGAGGCCGGCGGGCTTGTCGAGCACGATGAGCTGCTCGTCCTCATGCAGCACCGCGAGCGGGATCGGCTGCGGCGCGGGCCGGGCCGGTATTGGCGGCGGGAGGCGAAGCGCGTAGCAGGCAGCCGCGCGGACCGCCTCGGCGGGGTCGGAGAGCGCCTGCTCGTCGCGGCGTGCGTGGCCGGCGAGGATCAGCGCCTTGACCCGCGAGCGCGAGAGGCTGCCGATGGCGTCCGCGAGGAAGCGATCGGCGCGCTGGCCGGCCGCTTCGGGGGGAGCGAGGACGCGGAACGCGTCGCCGGGATCGGGGCTCTCGGGCATGGAGGCGGGATGGGCGGCGTTGGCCAAGGGTCGAGTATCAGGGGTCCAGTATCGGGCCCCAGTATCGGGCCAAAGATCGGATCGGGCATGCGGTTTTTGAAGGTCGCGGTCGTCGTGATGGGCGTGCTGATCGTTCTCGGCACGACGACGCTCGTCGTCGTCATCATTCACCGCCTCTCGGCGGTTCCGGCGGGCGGCGCCGCCGCGGCCGCCGCCGCGCCGCTCGACGAGCCCGCGGGGACCCGGATCACGGCGATGGTGCCGGTGGCGAACGGGCTCGCGCTCGCGCTGAGCGGCGGCGGGGAGGGGGACAGGGTCGTGGTGATCGACCCGGCGAGCGGGCGGGTGGTGCGGCGGATCCTGCTTCGCCCCTGAGGCGTTCCTGCCGGGCGCTGCCGTGCTTGCGGCCGGATTTGCCCTCGATTAGAAGCGAGGCGCGGTCCCGTTCGTCTAGAGGCCCAGGACACCGCCCTCTCACGGCGGCAACACCGGTTCGAATCCGGTACGGGACGCCAGTTAAATCAATAGCTTAGCCAAAATTTCGAGCGTTTTCTGTCCAAGATCGTCCAATATTCCAGACATGGATCGGCCCAGAATCTGTCTATTGGAAATACGCCTGGAGGGGTGGCCGAGCGGCTTAAGGCGCACGCTTGGAAAGCGTGTGTGCGTGAAAGCGTACCGCGGGTTCGAATCCCGCCCCCTCCGCCAAGATATGCCTCCAGCGCATTGATATAATGACATTTTCTTCTGAAGAGGCGAATTTGTCCCTATCTCTGTCCCTATAATGAAATTCGATGGTGCTCTGCGAACGCAAGCTAGTGATATTGGCGTCCCTTCAAACGGAGGGAATGAAACGAAAAGATCTATAATGGATTCTTGTAGATAAACTCTGAGGACACCCTGTTTTTCTTCAGGTCTTCTACGGACGCGAGAAATCTGTTTCCGTCGAATCCAAGCATCTCCTTGGCGTTCTT
>JASHRV010000317.1 GCA_030037175.1 Acetobacteraceae bacterium | reverse complement strand
GGCGATCGCGGCCGCGCTCGGCGCCTGGGTGATCGCCACGGCGGGCGGGCGCGGGGCGCAGCTTGCGGCCGGGGTGGCGAAGGCGGACACGCCGTGGGTGCTGCTCCTCCATGCCGACACGCGGCTGGAGGAAGGCTGGCGGGCGGCGGCGGATGCCTTCATGGACGAGCCGGACAATGCGGGGCGGGCGGGATATTTCCGCTTCGCCCTCGATTCGGCTGATCGGCGGGCGCGGCGGCTGGAGCGGATGGTGGCCTGGCGCTGCCGGGTTCTCGATCTGCCCTATGGCGATCAGGGGCTGCTGGTGGCGCGGGCAACGCTCGCCTCGGTGGGCGGCATCCGGGCGCTGCCGCTGATGGAGGATGTCGATCTCGCGCGCCGGCTGCGCGGGCGGCTTGTTCCTCTCTCCCCCCGCGCCGTGACCTCCGCGGCGCGCTGGGAGAAGGAGGGGTGGTACCGGCGCTCGGCGCGAAACCTCCTTTGTCTCGGCCTCTGGTCCGCGGGCGTGCCGGCCGGGGTGGTGAAGCGGATCTACGGGTGAAGGACACGGTCTTCGTTTTCGCGCGCGCGCCCAGGCTGGGCACGGTGAAGCGGCGGCTCGCGCGCGGGATCGGCGCGCGGGCGGCGCTCCGCTTTCACCGCGCGATGCTCTTTTCCCTGCTGCGGCGGCTCGTGGCGGCGCGGCGTTTTTCGACCGTGCTGTGCGTGACGCCGGACCGGGCGCGGATCGTGCTGCCGGGCAATCTCGGGCGGCGGATCGCGATCCGCCCGCAAGGCCCGGGCGATCTCGGGGCGCGCATGGCGCGCGCCTTCCGCGCCCGGCGCGCGGGGCGGGCAGCGATCGTGGGCAGCGATATTCCGGGGCTCGGCGTCGCGGATGTGCGGGCCGCGTTCGCCGCGCTGGGGCGCGCCCGCGCGGTGTTCGGCCCGGCCGAGGATGGCGGTTACTGGCTGGTCGGGCTCGGGCCGCTGCGGCCGGCGCGGCCGTTCGGAAACGTGCGCTGGTCGGGGCCGCATGCGCTTGCCGACACGCTCGCCAATTTCCGCGGCCGGCGGGTTTCATTGCTGCGGCGGCTCCGCGATGTCGATACGGAGGCGGATTATTACGCCGCGCGCACGCCCTTGCGGCGCAGCGAAGATGCCGATAGGGCAGGCTCCGGATCGTAGCCGGATTTTCACGAAAGGTCGGGATATGGAGGCAGGGGCGCCGGAAGCAGGGCCGGAGCGCGGAAGCTCGTGGCTGCCGCCCCTCTGGCAGCGCCGGCTCCTCTTCACCCTCGGCGCGGCGCTCGTGGCGCTGGCCGCCCTCCTCCTCGCCTGGGCGGCCGATGTCGCGACCACGACGCTCGCGGAATTCACCGACGGGCGGCTCTGGGCGATCTTCATCATCACCCCGCTCGGGCTCGCCCTCTGCACCTTCCTCACCCGCACCGTCTTTCCCGGCGCGCAAGGCAGCGGCATTCCGCAGGCGATGGCCTCGCTGCACATGGAGAACCCGCGCCACGTCAACACCGTGCTCTCGCTCAGGCTCACCTTCGGCAAGCTCGTGCTCACGATCCTCGGCCTGCTGTTCGGGGCGACCATCGGCCGCGAGGGACCGACGGTGCAGATCGGCGCCTCGATCATGAACAGCCTGACCAGGCTCGAGGTGATGCGCGGGCGCGAGATGCAGCGCGTTCTGGTGCTGATCGGGGGGGCGGCGGGAATCGCGGGCGCGTTCAACACGCCGATCGCGGGCGTGATCTTCGCGATCGAGGAGCTCGGCCATTCCTTCGACAGCCGCTACACCGCCGCCCTGCTCGGCGCGGTGGTGGTGGGCGGGATCACGACGCTGCTCTTCGCGAGCCATTTCTATGCCGGCGGCTACGTTTATTTCGGCACCATCGATGCGAGCATGGGCTTCGGCATCGCCTATGCCGCGGTGGTGATCATGGGCGTGGTGGGCGGCGTGCTCGGCGGGGTCTTCGGGCGCATCCTGGCACTCGCGCCCGAGGGCCTGCCGCGGATCATGGGCAAGTTCGCGCTGCGCTTTCCGGTGCTGTTCGCCGCCAGCTGCGGGCTCGTCGTCGCCGCGTGCAACTACGCCTCCGGCGGGACCACCTTCGGCTCGGGCTACGGGCCGGCGCGGGCGCTGCTGCACGGGGACGTAACGGTGGGCTACGCCTTCGCCGCGCTCAAATACATAGCCCTGCTCGGCTCCTATCTGAGCGGCATCCCGGGCGGCATCTTCTCGCCCTCGCTCGGCATCGGCGCGGGGCTCGGCTTCTGGTTCCACGGGCTGGTGCCGGGCGTCTCGCTCGCGGCCTTCGCCATGCTCGGCATGGCCGGGTATTTCGCGGGCGCGGTGCAGACGCCGATCACCGCCGCGATCATCGTGATGGAGATGACCGACAACCAGCACATGCTGGTGCCGGTGACGGCGACGGCGCTGCTCGCCTTCGTCGTCTCGCGGCTGATCTGCCCGAAGCCGGTTTACGGGGCGCTGGCGGAGAAATTCCTGGCCGCGATCGAGCCCGCGAGCCCGGCCCTGTGATGTTCGGCCGCATGATGTTACGTATCGCGCCGCTGTCGCGTTAAGGTTGTATAGTTTTAAGGGATATGCAATTTTCCTGCGCGGGAATGAGAGCGGGGAGCCTGGCCCTTGCGCTGGTCTCGGCTCATGCCCCGGCGCGCAGGACGCGCGCCCGCCGGGGACGGGCATGTCGGGAAGGGTTTTGCCGAGAGCGTGGCACCTGGGCCGGTGGCGCCCGATACGGCCAGGGCGACGGCGGCCGCGGTCGCCGCCATCCGGCGCGCCATCGGCGGCGATGACCGGCCGGGCACGCCGGGAGCGGGCGCGCCGGGGGTGGGCGGCGCCGAGCTGCCCTTTCCGAGCACCGGCCCGCACGGCCACCGCGCGCGGATGCGCGAAAAGCTCCTCACCCGCGGCCCCGACGCGCTCGCCGATTACGAGCTTCTGGAGATGCTGCTCTTCCTCGCCATGCCGAAGGGCGACACCAAGCCGCTGGCAAAGGCGCTGATCAATCGCTACGGCGGCTTCGCCGACGTGCTCGCCGCGCCGGAGCGCGCGCTTTTCGCGACCCCCGGCCTCGGCGAGCACAGCATCGCAGCACTCAAGCTCGTTCAGGCCGCGGCGCTGCGGCTCGCGCGCGCGCAGGTGATGCAGCGGCCGATCCTGGGCAACTGGGACCAGCTCATGGACTATCTGAACGCGGCGCTGGCGCGCGAACGCATCGAACAGTTCCGCGTGCTCTTCCTCGACGGCAAGAACCACCTGCTCGCCGACGAGGTGCAGGCGCGCGGCACCGTCAACCACACGCCGGCCTACCCGCGCGAGATAGTGAAGCGCGCGCTCGAATTGCACGCCACCGCGCTCATCCTCGTCCATAACCACCCGAGCGGCGACCCCACACCCTCACGGCAGGATGTCGAGATGACACACGAAATCCAGGAAGCCGGCCGCGTGCTCTCGATCACCGTGCACGACCACGTCATCGTGGGCGACGGATGCTGGACAAGCCTGAGGCAGGAAGGGCTTTTGTAGGGTGGGAAAGAAGAGGAAAGTCAGAAGAAGAAAATTGGAAAAGAAAAAGTAAGACCAGATTGTTGAAATTCAGGCAGGGGCTTCGCCCCTGGCAAGGGGCTCTGCCCCTTGCATCCCCGCTGGGGCCGCAGGCCCCAGACCCCATCCGTTTTTCTAAAGTAATGGATTGCAAAGGCTCCGCCTTTGCTGGGGTCCAGGGGCAAAGCCCCTGGCAGAGGCGAAGCCTCTGGCCTGAAGCTTGCGACTTAATTTGACTTGACCTGACTTATTCTGACTGAAAGTGCTGCGAATTCCTACTCCCTTCTCAAACCGCGCCGCACTTCGGCGGGGGTTGTTCCGCGCCTTTTTTTCAAGCTGCGTGTGAGCGCGCTTTGTTCGGAGAAGCCGGCGAGGAGGGCGATTTCGGCGATGGGCGTGCGTGTTCGTTTCAGCAGCGTTTCGGCGTGGTCGAGGCGGATGTTCGCGAGCGTGTCTGCCGGTGTTTGTCCGGTTTCGCGGCGGAAGAGCTCGTGGAAGCGGTTTGTCTTGAGGCCGGAGGCGTATGCGAGCTCTGCCATTGTCAGCCGTTCGGCGTGGCGTTCGCGCATCGTTGCGAGCGCCTGTTCCACGGGGCTGGAAAAGGGTGGAGGGAGGATGAGGTTTCTGCGGATTTTCTCCGCGATCAGCGCGGCGAGGTGGAATTCGCCCTCCGCGCCGAGGCTGCCCGAGGGCAATTCCCTTTCCGCGAAATAGGCGAGGTCCGCGAGGCTTTCGTCGAATCCGAAGAAGGGGGACGATGATTGGGTTGGGGCGGGCAGGTCGGGCGGCAGGTCGAGAACGATGAAGCGGTTGGCGCCGGAGACGTGGAAGATGTGGCGCGCGCCGCGGGCGATGACGACGCCTTTCCGGCCCGAGATCGATCCGGTTTCGCTGCCGATCCGGATGGTCATGCGGCCGTCGATCGGGAGCACGACCTGGGAAAAGGCGTGGATATGCGTATCCTCCCGGGCCGGGTAGGACCGCAGCCAGAGCTTCATCCCGCCTTCGTGCGGCATCCGAATTCTCCCGCGCGCGGAGGGAGGGTCAACCCGGCCGGAGCCCGGGTCAAGACGCCGCACGGGCGGATAGGGTAGCACGGGTCCGGTGTGGGAGGACTGGTTGCGATGGCGGAGCGATGGATCACGTTCGACTGCTTCGGCACTTTGATCGACTGGCATGGCGGATTTCGCGCGCTGCTGGCGCCGCTTGCGGGCGGGAAGACCAGCGCGCTGATGGATGCGTATCACGGCTATGAGCGCGCGATCGAGAGGGAGAAGCCGCATCGTTTGTACCGCGACGTGCTCACCACGGGGCTCGCGCGCGCGGCGGCGGAGGTTGGGCTCGCGCTTGCGCCGGAAGAGGCGGATGTGCTGGCGCGCCGTTGGGGCGAGCTGCCGCTTTACCCCGATGTGCCGCGGGCGCTGGCAGAATTGCGGGCCGGCGGCTTCAGGATCGGCATCCTGACCAATTGCGATGA
>JASHRV010000035.1 GCA_030037175.1 Acetobacteraceae bacterium | reverse complement strand
CGTCAGCGCCGGGGCGGCGGCCGAGACCGGACTGCCCGAGGGCGTGCCGATCATCGCCGGCGTCGCGGACCATGTGGCCTCGGCCTACGCGGCGGGCGTGGTCGGCGCCGGGGATGTCCTGCTCAAGTTCGGGGGCGCGGGAGACATCCTGCTCGCCTCGCCGAGCCTGCGCCCGGATGCGCGGGTGTTTCTCGACTATCACGCGGTTCCGGGCCTTTTCATGCCGAACGGCTGCATGGCCTCGACCGGCTCGCTCTTGAACTGGATCGTGCGGGAATTCGGCTGCGGCGCGACCCATGCCTCCCTCGATCGTCTGGCGGCAGCGGTTTCGCCGGGGAGCGAGGGCGTCGTCGTGCTGCCTTATTTTCTCGGCGAGAAGAGCCCGATCCAGGACCCGAACGCCCGGGGCACCATCTCCGGCCTCACGCTCGGCCACGGGATCGCGCATATCTGGCGGGCGACGCTGGAGGCCGCCGCCTTCGGCTTCCGCCATCATCTCGATGTTTTCAGGGAGCTCGGCTACCCGGTGCGGAGGCTGCTTGCCGCCGATGGCGGGGCGGCGAGCATGACCTGGATGCAGATCGTCGCGGATGTGATGCAGGCACCGGTGCAGCTGCTCGAGGGCCATCCCGGCTCCTGTCTCGGCGCCGCGTGGCTTGCGGCGATCGGCGCCGGGGCCTCCGACGACTGGGAAGGCGTGAGGCGCTTCGTGCGTCAGGGCCGCGTGATCGCGCCGGATACCGGCAATGCCGCGCCCTACGACGAGGGGTATCGCCGCTATCGCGCCCTTTACGCCTCGCTCCGCGACTGGTTTTCCCCGGCTATCCCAGACCCGGCCCCAGCTCGGGACTCCGAACCAACCCATGAGAGCGAATGAGAACGGATAAAAGTTTTCTGGTTTTCTCTTTCAAAAGAGAACAATATTCTTCATAATCCACTTTAACATGTCAGCCGAACTTGTCATTCCGTGGCCGATCTGGGCGGCGACCCGTGTCCAGCCTCAAAAAAATTCCGTTTCTTTTCAATCTATTAAACCTGCCCAAACACTCACACGGGCCAGATGGTACAGATCTTCGGCCACATGCGGCGATCACGCTCTAGCCGTGGGCCGCGATGGCGCCCCGCAGCCGGGTCGGCACCTCGATATCGATCTCGAGCGTGGAGATCGGATCGCCGCGATCGAGCGTCACCTGCACCTTGTCGCGATCGACCGTCACGTGCTTGGCGATCACGGTCAGGATCTCCTCGCGCAGCACGGTGATCAGGTCCGAACCGCCGATCACGGTGCGCTCGTGCGCGAGCAGGATCTGCAGTCGTTCGCGCGCCACGGGTGCTGACTCACGCCGGCGGAACAGCGCGAGGAGATTCATGCCCAGGGTCACGCCACCGCCCTCCGGCCGAACAGCTTGCCGAAGAAGCTGCTTCGTTCCACCGGAACGGTGACCCGGATCGTCTCGCCCTTGAGGCGGCGCGCTGCCTCCGCATAGGCACGCGCCGGCGCGGAGGCGGGATTTGCCAGCGTCACCGGCGTGCCGATATTCGAGGCCCGCAGCACTTCCTGGCTTTCCGGGATGATGCCGAGCAGCGGGATCGAGAGGATCTCCAGCACGTCCTCGGTCTTCAGCATCTCGCCGCGGGCGGCGCGGGCGGCGTCGTAGCGCGTGAGCAGCAGGTGCTTGGTGATCCGCTGCCCGCGCTCGGCCTTTTCGGTCTTGGAATCCAGGAGGCCGATGATCCGGTCCGAATCGCGGACCGAGGAAACCTCGGCGTTGGTGACCACCACCGCGGCATCGGCGTGCCGCATGGCGAGCGTTGCGCCGCGCTCGATCCCGGCCGGGCTGTCGCACAGGATCCAGTCGAATTTTTCGCGGAGTTCCGTGATGACGCGCGCCACACCCTCGGTTGTCAGCGCGTCCTTGTCGCGGGTCTGCGAGGCCGGCAGAAGTGCGAGATTCTCGAGCCGTTTGTCGCGGATCAGCGCCTGGGGCAGCTTGGCGTCGCCCTGCACGACATTGACGAGATCGAAGACGACACGGCGCTCGGCCCCCATCACCAGATCGAGGTTGCGCAATCCGACGTCGAAATCCACCACCACGACATTCTCGCCGCCCTGCGCAAGGGCCGCGCCGAGCGAGGCGGTAGAGGTGGTTTTGCCTACCCCGCCCTTCCCGGATGTCACCACCACGACTTGCGCCATCGCGTTCGGCTCCTCAATCAGTTCATCTCAGTCCATTGCCGCGAGCACCATCGTCTCGCCATCGAGCCAGGCCTGTGCCGGAAGGCCGTGCAGGCCGGCATCCCATTCCTCCGCGGTGCGGTAGAGACCGTCGATCGCGAGGAGCTCAGCCTCGAGGCGGCGACAGAAGATGCGGGCACGCTTGTTGCCGCAGAATCCGGCGATCGCCCGGCCCCGCAGCGCGCCGTAAATATGGATCGACCCGCCGGCGATGATCTCCGCACCCCAGGCCACGGAGCCGAGCACCGTCACGTCCCCGGCCTCATGCACGATCTGCTGACCGGAGCGCACCGCGTGCTCGACGAGCATCGTAGGCCCCTCCGCAGCGGCGGGTGCGGTGTGGGAGGGCGCGGTGCCGGACGCGGGCGAGTCCTCGGGCAAGGGAACCAGCCGCCCGGCGGGGCTCCTGCCCGCCCCGCCCCGGGCGGTGTTGCTGGCCGGCCCGATCGGGCCACCCCATTTGGCGATGCCGGGCCAGGACGGGTGCGCGCCTTCCGTGCCGATGATGCGGATCCCGCGATCGGCCAGGCCCTGGATCAGCTGCGCGACATCCGGCTGCTGCGGAGGGAGCAGGCCGAGATCGAGAATGACCGGGCGGGAGTCGAAAAACGACGGAGCATGTGCGATTTGCGCGTCGAAAGCGGCGAGCCAGGCCTGCACGGGCGGCTCAGGCGCGAGCACCAGGGCCATGAAGGAACGGCCACGGACTCGGATCGCAGGTCGGGACTCGGCAGCAGACACTCTTGAGCCCTAGTCCCGCTCTGGATCACCGGTCAACGCGAATCCTTGGCTTAGATAAGATCCTGCAAAATCTAACAGTTACGGTGGATTGTGTTGCAGTTGCATCCCCCGCCCTCAAGCACTTGCTCCGGAAGCCATGCCGGCGCAGCCGACGCTTCCCCTTTCGCCCCGGCACGTGCGGCGCGAGGCGGAGCGGGGCGGGCAGGGAGGCTGCCATAAAGCCGCTTTGATTGATGACTATTTTGCCTGCGGATTGGTTCCGCAACGCATCCGCAGCAGCTTGGCGCGAACGCCGGAGGCCGGTCTTCCAGGCCGATGCGACACGGACTTGGCGGCCGAGTGCAACCGGAAGGCGAGAGATTGCGGGCGCGCTTCACAGCTGCGTAGCAGGCTGGGCGGAACCAGGGAAAGGACGTCGAAGCCATGGAAGGCCTTCTGCCGTTTTCCGATCTCCGCCCCCGGTCCGGCCGGCTGTTCCGGCCGGGGACGGGCCGGCTCACGGTGGTTTCGAACCGCGTTGCGCCCATCACCGAGGGCGAGCCGACCAATGGCGGCCTCGCGGCAGGGGTTCTCGATGCGCTGAGCGAGAAAGGCGGGCTCTGGTTCGGCTGGAGCGGCGAGACGACGGCGGGCGAAACCGTGGCCCTTCCGGAACGACAGCGCGGCAATGTCCAGCTGATGACGTTCGATCTCTCGCAAGCGGACTACGATCAGTATTACCGCGGCTTCGCCAACGGCGCGCTTTGGCCGGTGCTGCACGACAAGCCGCACCTCGCCCGCTTCGAATGGGAGGAATTTGCCGGCTACAAGCGGGTGAACGCGCTCTTCGCCCGCGCGCTGCGCGCGAGCCTCTCGCCTGACGATCCTGTCTGGGTGCATGACTATCATCTCTTCTCAGTCGCCGAAGCGCTGCGCGCGGATGGCGTGACCAATCGGCTCGGCTTCTTCCTGCATACGCCGTTTCCCGCACCTTCGGTCTTCATGACCATCCCTGCCCATGCCGAGTTGGCGCGCGCGCTCTGTCAGTTCGACCTCATCGGTTTTCAGACCGAGGCGAACCGCACCGCGTTCGAGGATTATATTCTGCGCGAGGCCGGCGGCCGGCGGCTGCCCGGCGGCCGCCTCGCTGCCTTCGGTCGCGCCGTTCAGACCGGTGTCTATCCGATCGGGGTGAATGTCGACGAGGTGCGCCAGCAAGCCGAAGCGGAGGCCAATCGTCGCCAGGCGGCTCGGCTCGGCGCATCCTTGGGCGGCGGCAAGCTCATCCTCAGCGTCGACAGGCTGGATTACTCCAAGGGTCTGCAGCAGCGCTTCCTCGCCTTCGAGCATTTCCTGGAAGCCCATCCCGAGCATCGCGGACGCGTGACCTTCGTTCAGATCGCGCCACCATCGCGCAGCGATATCGAGACCTATCGGCAAATCCGCAGCGAGCTCGAAGGCGAAGCGGGCCGCATCAACGGCCGCTTCGCCGAGCTCGACTGGATGCCGCTGCACTATCTCAACAAGGGCTTCGCACGGAATCTGTTGATGCCGCTCTACGCTCTCGCGGAAGTGGGGCTGGTCACGCCTTTGAAGGACGGCATGAACCTGGTGGCGAAGGAATACGTGGCCGCGCAGGACCCGGAAGATCCGGGCGTTCTGGTGCTTTCGCAATTCGCCGGCGCAGCCGCCGAAATGGACGCGGCACTGATCGTGAACCCTTACGACCGCGCCGGTGTTGCCGGAGCCATTGCGCGCGGCCTTGCGATGGAGTTGCCGGAGCGACGCGAGCGGCATGCCGCGCTGACGGAGGCCTTGCGCCGCAACAGCCTGGAGAGATGGCGCGACCGGTTCCTCGCGGATCTGACGAGTGACGCCGATCACTTTGGCTTCTGGCAGCCCCGCGAGGCGATCGCATAACGCCGCGGAACCGATCGCCGAGGCAGACCTGCTGCGTAATGCTCAGCGATCGTCATTGCCGCCCTTCAGCTGCGGGTTCCAGGGTCTGAGAACAAAGTCGTGACGGAAGCGTTCCGTGGCTCCGCGTCATATGAACGCATCTTCCTGCTCTGGACTTCCCTTCCGCAGCGGTTCATCCTCGGTGCGCGCCATGGACGCCCGGACAAAAGGCCAACCGCCACCGGGCGAGTGATGCGTTTCCCGTTACGCATTCGCTACAAGGGAGAAGAACGTGAAGCTTGGCCTTTTCATGATGCCTCTCCATGACCCCAAGCGGGGCTACATGGACGTTCTGAAGCAGGATCGTGAGGCGATTCTGCTCGCCGATGAGCTCGGCTACGATGAGGCATGGGTCGGGGAGCATTATTCGTGCAAGACCGAGCCGATCCCGAATCCTCTGCAGTTCATGGCGACGCTGGTGCCGGTGACGAAGCGGATCGTGTTCGGCACCGGCGTGATCAACCTGCCGCAGCATCATCCGGCCAATGTCGCCGGGGACGTCGCGCAGTTCGATCATCTTTCCGAGGGCCGCTATATCATGGGCGTTGGCCCCGGCGGGCTCGGGTCCGACTTCGAGCTGTTCGAAACGTTCGACAAGGACCGCTCGGCGATGATGGCCGACAGCATCGACATCATCCACAAGATATGGGCAACCGAGCCGCCCTACAGGATCCACGGCAAGTTCTGGAACGTCGTCGTCGACCGTGAGACCCAGCTTCATCTCGGAATCGGACCGATGCTGAAGCCGTTCCAGAAGCCCTATCCGCCGCTGGCAGTCTCGGCCATGAGCCCGAAATCATCGACCGCGCGGCTTGCCGGCGAGCGAGGATGGGGAATGGTCTCGGCCAACTTCACGCCGAGCAACCAGGTGGCGACCCATTGGCAGGCCTATTGCGCGGGCGCCGAGAAGGCGGGGCGGCATCCGGACCGCGCCAACTGGCGGGTTGCGCGCAGCATCGTCTGCACCGAGACGGACTCCGAGGCGGCCGAGTATCTGGCCAATGAGAATTGCAGTCCGGGCTGGTACTACGCCTATCTCCGCGACAACCTGCGCACCTACAAGATGACCAAGATTTTCAAACCCGACGAGACCATGTCGGACGATGAGCTGACGGTCCCGCGCATGCTGGAAATGATGGTGATCTCCGGAAGCCCTGAGACCGTGCTCGATCGTCTGGTCGCGCTGGTGGACGAGATCGGCTGGTTCGGTACGCTCCTTCTCACGCACAAGGACTGGGACAATCCGCCGCTGCATCGCAACTCGATGCGGCTCCTGGCCGAACGCGTGCTGCCGCGGTTCGGCCAGCATATGGAGACGCGGCGGATCGCAGCGTAGGGAGGGGCATAAGCAGGGGCGAGGGGCGTTGCCGCCTGCCCCTCCCCGGCAAAGAGTTCCGTGAGTTCAGTCTAGCGTTGGAGCCATCGCCCCGGCCGGGTTCCGCCGCCTGGGTTCGCCGACGTACGCGGCGCATTAAGGATCCTCCGATGGAAACCAGTTGAGAGGCGAAGCCTCTCGGCTTGAGCAAGATCTTTGGCCCGCCAAGGCGCGTCGTAGATCGCGGTATGGATATTCCGGCTTGGCTCCGCGTGACCGATGCAAGAGAGGTCGAAGCGACCCTCCGGGGTACTTGCTAGATCCTCCGCCCGACCACCGATCTCGAGCGCGAAATTCCGCTGCGGCGTAATCGACCTTAGCGCGGCCGCCTTCTCGGGCGAGAACGCCGCCCGGAAGCGGGGCAGGTTCCATTCTCGTCATGGCCGGCCGAGCTGACTGCTTCAAGCGCGGAGCTGAGGGAATAGCGAGCCAGTCGTTATACGCGCGCCGAGACGGTAATGATGTCAAAATTCATCGCCCATCCCAAATATCGCACATTGATCTCCTGTGGCAGCGACGAGTCCCGATCACTCCGGATTTCGAGCGGCAAAACTCAGCTTCAATCTCATAATTTGATTTGAGAGGGCTACGCTGAGCAATATCGGCGTTTCGTACACAACTATTGGTTGATAACAGTTTTGGGGATTTTCTGTAGATTGTCCCCTTTGTAACTTACAGATGGCCCGAAAAACGTTCGAAACGTTTCCCTCCTCTTGTATACATGGACAACAATTCTGCATGCCACGATCCTTCCATAATTTTGTTGCCAGAAACTGAAGATCATTCCATCGCATTGCCGTTAACGACACTCCACCATCACCGAGACAACTAGAGAGTTCTTCATTATATAATCATATATCAAAAAGAATCCTTTTGTGTGCTAGATTTTTCCGTTTGCTCGCCGACGCACAATTCCACTATCCTGAGCCCGTTGCGCCGCTCTATTCGCGGCACGATTCGGAGGACCGCTTTGACAACGCACCTCCCGATCATAAGAAAGCGCAGTTCAACTCTGTGCTTTCGCAAGATCGGCGCAACATATGAATCAACTGCCACCAAAATGCTTCTGCGCATAGCGTCGTTCGCCGAAAGGAAGCTCTGTGCCTGACGTATCGATCCTATCCGGATCGTCCATCCCTCCGTTCGAATTGGCTTTCCCGTCCGGCGGGGACTATAGGCTCGCGCAGCAGCTCGTGAGCCCGCTCGTGACGGCGGCGCAGAACGGCACGCTGTTCTATGATCTCTACGATTCCAATGGCCAGTCGCTCTCAACGGTGCCAGATGGTGACACAGGATTCTTCGCGATCGAGGAGGGAAGCGCTGCACTCGCAACGCCGGTGACAGTTCCAGCTGGTTATTCCTATTCGGTAATCGAAACCTACAACTTCGCCAATATCACGGGAAACGGCGGCACCGACGCGGGCGACAATCTTATCGGCACGCTGACTTCCGGCGGCGGGACCTACCTGTTCGTGGGCGGCGAAGGCAACGACACATTCACCGCCTTCTTTGGCAACGACACGATAAGCCTCGGAGGCGGATCGAATCTCGTCGGGCTAGAGAACGGCAACGATTCCGTTGACTTGTCCGGCACCAACGACACGGTGGTCGCCGTCTCTGGCAACGACACAATTTCTGTCACCGGCGACGGTGCGGCACTGATATTCGGCGGATCGGGCCAGCCTAACTTCGTTAACGGTTCTGCACCTTCCACGGTGGTTGGCGGCACAGGCAGCGAGACGATTCAAGGCGGCGTTGGCGGCGGCCTTTTCCAGGGCGGCTCAACCGGCGGCAACTGGATCATAGGCGGCGCTGGACAGGCGACCATTTTCGGTGGCGGCCCGGGCGACGCTTTGGCAGCGGGCGGCAGCCTCGGCAACGCCCTGGTTACGGCCTCGGGCAACGAGACTCTGACCAGCGCCAATTCCCAAGGCCTCGACTCGATGTACGGCGGCAGCGGCTCGGACGCGATGATTGTGGGCGTTGGACGCGACATCATAGACGGCGGCGCCGGAGTGATGAACTTCGAGTCCAGCATGGGGCTGATGAACGTCGCGAGCACTTATGAAGTCTTCAACTACCATGCCGGCGATGTCATGACGCTCAATGGCTACGGCGGTGCTCCCTCCATGACCTCCGCTGGCGATAACACTGTCCTCGGCCTTTCTGACGGAACCAAGGCCACTTTCATCGGCGTTTCTAACGGCAGTGACATCAATATTCAGACCTCCTGATCGTCGGTGGCGATCAGTTCGGGCCTTGCGAACCGTGCCGGGTCACGGGGGGCGACTTAACGAGGGCATGCGAGAGGAGCTCGCGGTATGAGGCTGCATCCCGCACCCGCGCCAGGCGATGAGGAAGGGCCCAGCCATACGCGCGTCCTGGCCGCCCTGGCCGCTGCGCGCTACCACGGCTTCGAGCCCGACCCGGACGATTTCCACAACACGGCGGGCAGCGAAGTACCGAGCCCGGCGGACCTCGTCGAGTGGCTGCGCGAGGCGGGGCTGTGGGTGCGTGCAACGCGGATGAGCTGGCACCAGCTGATGAAGCTCGGCGACACCTCGCCGGTGGTGCTGTTTTTCACCGACGGGAGCGCCGGGTTGCTCACGGGGGTTGATGCGGTCGAGCGGGTGGCGCTGATCAAGGACCCACGCGGGCGAGAGAGCGACCTCCCGGTGCCGGTGGATGAGCTTCGGCTCTCGGAGGTGTGGACGGGCGAAGTGCTGCTGGTCCGCAAGCCGCGTGAGACGGTTGAGGACCAGGACCATTTCGATATTTTCTGGGTGATCCGCCTGATCCTAAATGAGAGGAAGCTGCTCCGCGACATCGCGATCGCCTCGATGGTGACGTCGATCCTGGGAATCATTCCACCTTTTCTCGTGATGTCAGTGGTCGATCAGGTGGTTACATATGGCAACATGAATACCTTGACGCTGCTGGCCCTAATCTGGGTCGCTATCATGGCGTACGAAACACTGCTCGAATATGCCCGCGTCGATATGGTGACGCTGCTCGCCGGCCGGATCGACACCAGGCTTAACCTGCATGTCTTTAACCGTATGCTCGGGCTGAAGCTCAGCTACTTCGAGCAGCACCCAGCCGGAGAGATCCACCACCGCATCAACCAGCTCTACCTGGTGCGCAACTTTTTCACCGGGCGAATGTTCGAGCTGGTGATCGATGCCTTCATGCTGCTCGTGCTGATCCCCATCCTGTTCTTCTTAAGCTCTTCCCTCGCCTTCGTGGCGATGGGGACCGCGTTGGTTATGGCGCTGATCGTCATCGCCTTCATGCCGGCGCTGCGCCGGATCACGGGACAGGTGGTGCGGGCGGAGACGCGCAAGAGCACGCACATGGTGGAGAACATCCACGGGATCCGCACCATCAAGTCGCTCGCGATCGAGCCGCAGAGCAGGGCGGAGTGGGATCTCCGCGTCGCGGACGCCGCCGACTGGCGGATCCAGAGCGGGCGGTTGGGCAACTGGCCGAGGACTCTGGTGATGCCCTTCGAGCGCTTCATCCAGCGCGGCCTCATTTTCCTTGGCGCCTATTGGCTTCTAAGTGGGACGACGACGCTCGACATGGGCGGACTGATCGCCTTCATGCTGCTGGGCGCGCGACTCGCCCAGCCGCTCGTCTCAATGTCAAAAGTAGTCCAAGACCAAGAAGAGCTGCGCTTCGCCATCGGCGAGGTGGGCTTAGTGGTCAACAATCCACCCGAAACCGATGCTGCTTCCGGTGGACTTCGGCCGAAGATCGAAGGAGAGATCATCTTCGACAAAGTGACATTCAGCTATCCCGGCCAGATGACACCGGCACTGCAGGATGTTTCCTTCACAGTTCCGGCCGGGACGATGTTGGGTATCGTCGGCAAGTCGGGCTCCGGCAAATCGACCGTGGCGCGACTGCTGCAAGGGATCAACCGCGACTATTCGGGGTTCGTCCGGTTCGACGGCAATGACCTCCGAGAAATCAACCTCCGCTATCTGCGCCGCAGCCTCGGCGTGGTGTTGCAGGACAATTTCCTTTTCCGTGGCACGGTGCGCGACAACATCATCGCCGGCCGGCCCGGCCTCACGCTCGAAGATGCGGTGCGGGCGGCGCGGCTCGCGGGCGCCGAGGAGTTCATCGAACGGATGCCGGCCGGCTACGAGACCTTTCTCCAGGAAGGCTCGACCAACATCTCCGGCGGTCAGCGCCAGCGGCTGGCGATCGCGCGCGCCTTGGTGACCGATCCGAGGCTTCTCATACTCGACGAAGCGACGAGCGCGCTCGATCCGGAAAGCGAGGCGCTGGTCAATGCCAACCTGCTCAGGATCGGCAAGGGGCGGACGATGGTGCTGATCACGCACCGGCTCTCCTCGCTCACCGATTGCGACCTGATCATCGTGATGGACCAGGGCAAGCTGCTCGACATCGCGCCGCACCGCGTGCTGCTCGAGCGCTGCACGATCTACCGCCAGCTCTGGCTGCAGCAGAATCGCCATCTCGACTCTCATGGGCCCCGCCATGCCGCTCCCGCGCCTGTTCCCATCGAAGCTGATTGAGGCTCCGAGGGGCGGTGCGCTCAGCGCCGCCGTTCTCGAGTTCCAATCTCCTTCGAGCGTTATCCTTGAGGCGCAGCCGAAGCGCTCGGCGCGCAACACGATCTGGATCATTGCCGCGCTGGTGGCGACGATGCTGTTGATCGCCGGGGTCATGCCGATGGATATGGAGGTGACGGCGAACGGCCAAGTGGTTTCGCGTGCGCCGACGATCCAGCTCGAGCCTCTGCAGACCGCAATCGTGCGCTCGATCGACGTACATGTGGGTGAGGTGGTGCACGCGGGGCAGGTGCTCGCCAAGCTTGATCCGACCCAGGCGCAGGCCGATCTGGATACGCTGCTCGCTCAGGAGTCGTCGCTCTCGGCCGAGGTGGCCGAGGAGCGGGCCGAGTTTGAGGGCAAATCCTACAAGCCGAGCGATCCCAACAACCGCGATCAGCTCCTGCAGGCCGCACTCTATGCCCAGCGGATGGCGCAGCTCAAATACACGCT
>JASHRV010000034.1 GCA_030037175.1 Acetobacteraceae bacterium | reverse complement strand
GAGCTTTGGCCAGGCGAGGTCCTGGCGATTGTCGGTGAAAGCGGTTCGGGCAAAACAACCCTGCTCAGGACGCTCTTCGGCGCGCAAGGCCCGGACGAAGGTGTCGTTCGCTATCGCGATCCCGACGGGCACGTGCACGATGTGCACCGGATGCCGCGGCCGATGCTTCGCTCTCTCCACCGCTCCGACTGGGGTTTCGTCTATCAGGAACCGCGGCTCGCCCTGCGGATGGCGATCTCCGCCGGGGGCAATGTCGGCGAACGGCTGATGGCCCATGGGGCTCGCCACTACGGCAACATTCGGGAAGCGGCGATCGGCTGGCTCGAGCAGGTGGAGATCGATCCCGCGCGTGTGGATGATCTGCCCCGGACTTTTTCCGGCGGCATGTTACAGCGGCTGCAGATCGCGCGCACGCTGGTGACACATCCGCGCCTCGTCTTCATGGATGAGCCCACGGGCGGGCTCGATGTGTCGGTCCAAGCGCGCCTGCTCGACCTCATCCGCACGTTGGTGGCGCGGCTTCGCATCGCCGTCGTGCTCGTCACGCATGATATCGCGGTCGCACGTCTCCTCGCGGATCGGATCATCGTGATGCAGGCCGGTCGGGTCGTGGAGGAGGGGCTGACCGATCAGGTGCTTGATGATCCGCAGCAGCCCTACACGCAGCTTCTCGTGAGCTCGGTGTTGCAGGCATGAGCAGCGCCGCGCCATCACCACAAGCACCGGACGACGTGCAGCTTTGCGTGCGCGGGCTCGGCAAGTCCTTCACCCTCTATCTTCAGGGCGGGCTGCGGATACCGGTCCTGCGTGATGTTGCGCTGGAGCTTCGGGCCGGCGAATGCGTCATGCTCTCCGGCCCCTCCGGAGTCGGAAAATCCACGCTCATGCGTAGCCTCTACGGCAATTACCGGGCGGAGGCCGGCGAGATCCTGATCCGTCACGCCGGCGCGTGGGAAGACCTTGCGATTGCCGATCCGCGTACCGTGCTCGATATTCGCCGTCACACGCTCGGCTATGTCAGCCAGTTCCTCCGCGTGGTGCCGCGCGTGCCGACGATCGAGATCGTCGCCGAATCGGCGCACCTCAGCGGCTCCTCCCGGGAGGAGGCGTACGAGCGGGCAACTTCGCTGCTTCTGAGGCTCAACGTCCCCGCGCGCCTGCACGGACTTCCGCCCGCGACCTTTTCCGGCGGGGAGCGGCAGCGGGTCAATCTCGCGCGCGGATTTGCAGGCGGCCAGCCCATCCTCCTGCTGGACGAGCCCACCGCGTCGCTTGATGCCGAGAATTGCGCGGTCGTGATCGATCTCGTACGCGAGGCCAAGAGCCGCGGCGTCGCTGTCCTCGGAATCATTCACGATGTGGCAGTGCGCGACGCGCTCGCCGATCGGCTCTTTTCGCTCACGTCCCTCCCGGATGCCGCATGACCGCGTTCGACCGCCCCCTGCCGATGCGAGCCGAGCACCCGCACGAAACCGTCCTGACCAATGCGCGCATCGTCCTGCCTGATGACGTGTTTCTGGGATCGGTCGTTATGGAGGGCGCGCGGATCACCGAGGTGCAGCCGGGCCGGTCCGTCCTTTCCGCCGCGACCGATTGCGAGGGCGACTACCTTCTTCCGGGTGCGGTCGACCTGCACACGGACAACCTCGAGCGTCAGGTCCTCCCGCGGGCGAATGCGCGCTGGCCGTCGCGCTCCGCCCTGCTTGCGCACGATGCTCAGGTCGCGGCCGCCGGCGTTACCACTGTCTGCGATGCACTCTGCGTCGGCGACCAGGGCTTCGACAAAGACCGTGTCCGGACTTTTCAGGAAGCGGTCGTTGATCTCGACGATCTTGCCGGCACCGGCCTGCTCAAAGCGGAGCATTTCCTTCACCTCCGCTGCGAATTGCCCGCGCCTGATATGCTCGCGCTGCTCGAGCCGGTCGTGGAGCACAGGCTCGCCCGGGTTGTGAGCCTGATGGATCATAGCCCCGGCGTCGGCCAATACGCCGACCTCGAGCGCTATCGCGCGCTTCGCCGCCGCGAGGGCCTGAACGGGCCGGAACTCGAGCGTCGCATCCTCGAATTGCAGGAGCAGCGTGCGCGGCTGCGCGCTCCGAACCGCCGAACACTGCTTGACCGCGTTGCCGGTCTACCGGTGGTGCTCGCGAGTCACGACGACGAAACCGAAGCGGATGTGGCGCAGAATCACGAAGACAATATCCGGATCGCCGAATTCCCGGTCACAATGCTCGCCGCCCGCGCGGCGAAGGTGCGTGGCATGGATGTGATTGCAGGCGCACCCAATCTCGTCCGTGGTGGTTCGCATTCCGGCAACGTTGCCGCGCTGGATCTCGTGCGTGAAGGTGTCGTCGGCGCCTTTGCGTCGGATTATGTTCCAGCGAGCCTGATCGAAGCCGCCTTCCTCTCTGCCATCTCCGTGGGCCTCCCTCTTGCCCGGGCGGTGGCGCTCATCACGCTCAACCCGGCACGCATGGCGGGCCTTGATGATCGTGGCCGCATAGAGCGGGGCATGCGCGCTGACCTCGTCCGCGTGCATCTTCATGGATCAGCACCCGTCGTACGCGAGGTCTGGTGCGCCGGGGGCCGGGTCGCCTAAGCAGGATGTCGAACGAAGAAAGCCAAAAGCTTTGCCCCCGGACGAAGGCAGAGCCTTTGCAATCCGCTGCTTTGAAAATTCGGATCGCGATCTGGGGCCTCGAGGCCTCAACCGGGATGCAGGGGACTGGCCCCCAATGCTGGCATGCGGGGGCGGAGTCCTTGATGTTGTCGATCTGAACGGATTCAGCGGTGCTCGTTCTCGTCGTCGGCCCCTCCGGTGCGGGCAAGGACACTCTTCTCGGCGCCGTCAAGGCGCACCTTGCCGACGATCGGCGCTTTCGGTTCGTCCGTCGCGCTGTCACCCGTCCGCCATACGGCGATGCGGCGAACGAGGAATCAGTCGATGAAGCAGAATTCTATGCGGGGCGTGATGCCGCGGCCTACGCCTTCTGGTGGCAGGCCCATGGGATTTTTTACGGGGTGCCGGCAGACATCGCGAACGATCTTGGCGCCGGTCGTGTCGTCATCGCCAGCGTTTCGCGGACGGTTCTCGCGGAAGCCGCCGCACGCTTTTCCGTGCGCGTGGTGGAGATCACGGCGCCCCACGATGTCCTCGCCCGCCGCCTCGCCGCACGCGGACGGGAAGATGCGGCCCAAGTCGCGGAACGGCTTGTTCGTTCCGTGCCCCTTCCGGCCGGGCTGGACGTTACCGTGATCGTCAATGACGGCTCGGTCGTGGAGGGGGCCCGCGCACTTCTCGCTCATCTTCGCGAAATCGCGGACGGCGCGAGCCGGCTCGCAGCGACCCCACGGCAGGGAAGTGCGCCATGATCGAAGTCAATGTCGGCGAATTTCAGACTCCGTGGCACGGCTCCCGCGTGATGACGGAGACGCCCTGGGTACATGAAACCGCGCTCGTGCAGAAAAGTCGCCTCGGCCCCTGGACCGTGGTGGGCGAGCGCTGCCAGATCCTCGCGAGCGATCTTTTCGATTACACCTACGCTGTTCGCGATGTCGAAATCTTCAACGCGAAAATCGGGAAATTCGGCAACATCGCCTCGCATGTGCGGATCAATCCAACCAACCACCCGACATGGCGTGCATCATTGCATCATTTCACATATCGCTCACGCTCGCATTTCGTCGGAGCGGACGACGATGACGAGGTGCATGACTGGCGCCTCAGCCACCGCGTCACCATTGGCCCGGACGTATGGATCGGCCACGGTGCGATCCTCCTCCCGGGCATCTCGGTATGCGTGGGGAGTGTTGTCGGCGCCGGCTCTGTCGTTACGAAGGACGTGCCCGAATACACCATCGTCGCGGGCAATCCGGCACGAATCATTCGGCGGCGCGTTCCAGAGGACGTGGCGGCTGCGCTCAAGCGGATCGCCTGGTGGGACTGGCCGCGTGAGCGCCTTGCGGCCGCGCTCGAGGATTTCCGCAAGCTCCCGGCCGCAGCCTTTGCCGCCAAATACGATCCCGGCGAGTGAATAGGACGATCAGGAAGAATCGGCGAGGGCAGGCTGCACGGCGAAACGGACCATGCCGGCAACGCCGATTCCAAAAGTAATCACCGCGCAGACGGCCATTACGCTCCACACCGGAAAGATGGCATAGAGCAGCGGCGCGATCAGCATCGCCACGAGAAGCCCGCCATTGGCCGCAACCATATAGGCCCGCATCGCCGCGGGAACGTCGGCGCGCGGCAGTTCCGTCTGGCGGAGCACAGCGGTGGGAATGTCCTTCATCGGCCCACCGACAGCTCCGAGCGCCGCGGTGATCGCGAAGATTGTGACCGATAACGAGGGCGGCAGGGAAGCCGCCGCGGTCATTGCCATCAATGTCAGGCCGATGCCGAGCACGGCATAGCCTGCGAAGATCATCCGCCCGGGGCAGCTCGGCAATTTCCGGCTGCCGATGACGAGGGTCGCGGCGAGGTTCGTGCAGCCATAGGCCGAGATGACGAACCCATACGCACCGAGCCCGGCGCTGCCCGGAACATGCCGGGTGAGAGCGAGCGGCAGGCCGAGGAAAAACACGGCGTACCAGAGGCCGTTGTTCACACCGGTGAGCTGCAGCGTGACGCGTAGAAGCGGATGAGTGGCAACCACGCGAAAGCCGCGGAGCGCAGAACCGAGAATATCGCGGGGTGGCTTATCACCGCGCGGTCTTGGAAGCCGGCGCATCCGGCCGATCAGGAGGAGCGAGGCCGCGGAAAGCCCGAAGCTCGCCGCATCGAGCGAAAGAAAGTGCTTGACCGGCACCCAGGCTGCGAACACCACGATGAGGCCGGGTCCGAGCAGGCGGGCAATGCGGTCCGTGCTGTCGAGCAGCGCGTTGGCCGCGGGCAGATGGGCGGCGTCGCGCACGAGCGCCGGCAGAACGCTCTGAAGAGCCGGGCGGAAGACCGCCTGCCCGATGGCGAGA
>JASHRV010000316.1 GCA_030037175.1 Acetobacteraceae bacterium | reverse complement strand
ACCGCACTCTTGCTGCCTCATTTTCCGGCCCGGCCCGGCAAGGTGGCATCCTCTCCGCGGACTGTCTCCAGGAGGCCCGGCCTCTTGGCCAAAGACGGAAGCTCTATGGGTGCAGCGCTTGCGGCAGGCAAGAAAGCGCCATCTTGCGACACACGAGCGGAACTGCTATATGTCCGCGGGCTAGAAGCCAACGGGCGATGGAGTCCGCCCGGGTCAATTGCCGGTATGGCTAATGACTCCTGCCGATAGAGTGCGAGTGGCAGGAGTTTGAGTGGTGGGGTGTTTTTCCCGCGGTACCGGCGAGTACCAGAAATGTGGTCGATGGCTCTCCGACAAGATGAGCGTCTGAAAGCGACGTTCGCGGAGATCCTTCGGGCTGACGTAATGGACCGGGAGCGCAATCTTCCCTGGGATGAGGTACGCGCACCCTTAACCCGCCGCGCCGAGGATCGATTCAAGCTCGTCGTGGTCGGGCCGTTCAGCTCCAGTAATACTACGCATATGAATGGGATGGTCGGCACCGACCGTCTTCCGACGGGTATTCTGGCGGTCACGTCCGTAAGTGGAACTGTGAATTACCGGGGCCAGGAGCGAGTGGTTCCACATTACCAGCATACGAATGTTTTCCTTGAAATCCCGCTCCCATGGCTTGCAGTGCAGCTCACGAAGCACTGCAATGCGGGTAATGTGCACCGCATTCTAACAGCGAAAGTTCCGCCACCATCCGAGTGTGTTTGGCGCCAAGGTTATCTCATTGACACGCCGGATCTTGACTCTTCCATCCTTGAGAACGTCCCGATGACGGAAGCATTCCTTGCCGATGCAGGCGGGAACATGCTCGTCACTAGCTCCGACTGCCTGCACGCCGAGGAGGGAGGCGCGGCGCTCAAGGGAATGCGTCGATCCGGCCGGCACGTGTTCGTGGTGCTCAACAGGCAAGATTCTGTCAGTGAGGCCGAGCGCACCGAGGCCTTTGCTCGTCTTAGGGAACGGCTTGTTGCGATTTTCGGCGGGCTGTCCAGAGCACTCCATTTGCTCTCGTCGCGACAAGCGCACGAGTTGCGACGCAAGGAAGCTAAGCCTGTGCTGGAGGCAAGTGGCTTGCCTGCCTTCGAAACAACGCTTCTGGGTTCTTTGCTTAATGAAGAGCAGAGCGAATTCCAGCTCCGCATCTGGTCCTGGATGGGTGAGATGATTGGAACCCCCACCGATACTCAGACAGGGCAGCGGCGGCTCACGGCGCTGCCCGAGGACATTACAGCTGTGCACCCCGAGCGGGTGATAGTGGGGACGGCCATGAGCATCCGATTCGGTTTTGCCCGGACGGAAGATCTGAGTGCGCGTCGCCGATGCCCTTTTTCCCTTCCTGGCGTCACACCAGCCCCATCTCCACGGCGATCAGAAGGTACGAATGGAGTTCGAGATGCGGCGGCAGCTATGTGGTCTGCGTACGCAGCAATAGGAGGCGATGACAGGGTCGAGCGAAATCTGCGCCAGTTTCATAGGAGTGGCGGAACACGAGGTGGATTGTCTGAGGGCGGTAGCGCCGAGCAAACCCTCAAACCCGTTGGCCTGCGAATCCCCCATCGAGGCATTGCCGAGTGCAGAGAGCTGCATTACGTGGGCAATGGGGCACCCCTCGTCCGAAGAGTCCGCGACGGTTACAGCCGTGCGGCTTTGGCGTGTCCAGGAAAAGGCCCTGAAGAGCCTCTTGGCGACCTGTCTCTCCCATTTTCTGTAGCTGATCGGGAAGCCCGAGGGCACCGACCGCGGGGATTGCCTATTGTTACACTAGGCACTCCCGTTCGAACGGCTGACCAAGGATATGCTTCGCTTCGTGCTAAAGCACGATGCTCTTCAGCGTCATCTGACAAAGAAGGAAGAGCTCACCGTAATCGAGCGAGGGCTTTGCATGCTGATGGGCTATCCCGGTGCAGACATGCGGCCATCGGGGCGGACCGCCCGGACGAATGTTGCCCCACCAACAAGACGAGCGAACCAAGGTTATGACTTTTCAGAGTATCCTCTGTCCAAGCAAAGAAGACGCTGGAGGCGCTCCGAAGGAGCCTTCCTTCTTCGTGGACCTAAATCTCGATCAGATCGTCGACGCGATCACGGCCAACAAGCCTGACTATGACTTGAAGCCGTTCTTTCACGCGCCGCCCGGGACGCTCGAGGCGATCCGCTATCGCCACGAAGTTATGCGTGACCTTGAGAAGGAGGCCGTTTTCGCTGCCGTTAAGCGTTTCGCTAGCCAGATGCAGCAAATGCGCGAGGAGCTGGAGCGGTCGCAGAAACTCTACTACAAACAACAAAAGGAGTGGTGGTTTCTCGATGCCGTTACGATCTATTGCGAAGCCGTTACTGGATTGCGCGACGACCTTCATGCCGGGGAACCAAAGTCCCGCGGGCTAGAAGGGTTTCATAAATGGCTCGACGAATACTCGACAGGCACAGACTTTGTTGCCCGTACAGAGCAAGCGCGACGGATCAAAGACGAGCTTGCAAAACTTGAGTATTCCCTAATCATCAGAGACGGCTCCGTCACGGTTCGCAGGTACGAGTGCGAGATCGACTACAGCGAAGCGGTGGAGGAGAGCTTCCGTAAGTTCGCCCAGGGTGAAGGCAAAGATTACCGTGTCGGTTTCCCCGAGCAGGTCGGGATGAACCATGTCGAAGCGGCGGTGCTAGACTTCGTCGCACGGCTTTACCCGGAGCTATTCGGAGAGCTCGAGAAGTTCTGCACCGACCAGGCTGAGTACCTTGACCCGATCATTCGGAATTTCGACCGCGAGGTGCAGTTTTACGTCTCTTATCTCGGATACATGCGTGCTTTAACGGACACGGGGCTCTTGTTCTGCTACCCACGGCTGTCGGCAGTTAACAAGGAAATCCTGAGCCGGGAGGGGTTCGATCTGGCGCTCGCTCGGAAGCTTCTGGTGGCGGGGCAGCGCGTCGTGTGCAACGACTATGAGTTGTCGGGAAGGGAGCGCATCATCATTGTCTCGGGGCCCAATCAGGGCGGAAAGACGACATTCGCACGCGCGTTTGGACAAATGCACTACCTCGCGAACCTGGGCCTCCCGGTGCCGGGTCGCGAGGCCCGCCTGCTGCTCTTCGACCAGCTCTTTACTCACTTCGAGAGGGAGGAGAAGGTCGAGAACTTGCGTAGCAAGTTCGAGGACGACCTCATGCGCGTCCATCAAATTCTGCAGCAGGCGACCTCACGCAGCTTGGTCG
Source organism: Acetobacteraceae bacterium (assembly GCA_030037175.1). Classification (GTDB taxonomy): domain Bacteria; phylum Pseudomonadota; class Alphaproteobacteria; order Acetobacterales; family Acetobacteraceae; genus JAKAWQ01. The sequence continues at coordinate 111 of JASHRV010000316.1, read as the reverse complement.
TCATGAATGAGAGCTTCAGCACGACGACACTCAAGGACGCCGTATTCATTGGACGCGAAGTAATGCGGAGGATCATCGCTCGCGATCTAATCTGCGTTTTTGTCACGTTTG
>JASHRV010000315.1 GCA_030037175.1 Acetobacteraceae bacterium | reverse complement strand
CCGCAAGGAGCTCGCCGAGCTCGCCCGCAAGGGCTTCACCCGCGCCAAGGTGGACGGCGCGCTCTACGAAATCACCGAGGTCCCGCCTCTCAACCGCAAGCTCAACCACGACATCGAGGCGGTGGTGGACCGCATCGTCGTCCGTCCCGGCCTCGAATCCCGCCTCGCGGACAGCTTCGAAACCGCCCTTGCCCTCGCGGACGGCATCGTCATCGCCGAGAACGCGGACAGCGCCGAGCGCACCATCTTCTCGAGCCGCTTCGCCTGCCCCGTCAGCGGCTTCACCATCGCCGAGATCGAGCCCCGCCTCTTCAGCTTCAACAGCCCGCACGGCGCCTGCCCGGTCTGCGACGGCCTCGGCACCGAAAGCTTCTTCGACCCCGCCCTCATCGTCCCGGACGAGCGCCTGAGCCTCGCCGAAGGCGCCGTCGCCCCCTGGGCCGGCGGCACCCATTCCCCCTACTACGACCAGACGCTGCAAAGCCTCGCCCGCCATCTCAAGATCGGCATGAAGACCGCCTGGGAGGACCTTCCCGCGCCTGCGCGCGAATCCATCCTCTTCGGCACCGGCGAAGACCCCGTCTCCTTCGCCTACAAGGACGGCGTGCGCTCCTACACGGTCCGAAAACCCTTCGAGGGCGTGGTCCGCAATCTCGAACGCCGCTTCTCCGAAACGGACAGCGCCTGGGTCCGCGAGGAGCTCTCCCGCTACCAGGCCGACAAGCCCTGCGGCACCTGCCACGGCGCGCGCCTCAAGCCGGAGGCCCTCGCGGTCAGGGTCGCCGGCAAGAACATCGCGGAGGCCTCGGATCTTTCCATCCGCGCCGCGCATGAATGGTTCGCGACCGTCGGCGCGACCCTCACCCCCCAGCGCGCCGAGATCGCGCGCCGAATCTTGCGCGAGATCGCGGACCGGCTTCAGTTCCTCGTCGATGTCGGGCTCGACTATCTCACCCTCGCCCGCGGCTCGGCGACACTCTCGGGCGGCGAGAGCCAGCGCATCCGCCTCGCCAGCCAGATCGGCTCCGGCCTCACCGGCGTCCTCTACGTGCTGGACGAGCCCTCCATCGGCCTGCACCAGCGCGACAATGCCCGCCTGCTGACAACGCTCCAGCGCCTGAAAACCCTCGGCAACACCGTCCTCGTCGTCGAGCACGACGAGGAGGCGATGCGCGCCGCCGACCACCTCATCGACATGGGCCCCGGCGCCGGCCTCGCCGGCGGCACCGTCGTCGCCGCCGGCACGCCCGCCGAGATCGAGGCCAACCACGCCTCCCTCACCGGGGACTATCTCGCCGGCCGCCGCCGCATCGAAATCCCCGCCCAACGCCGCCCCGTGGAGGAAGACCGCGCGCTCCGCATCGTCGGCGCCCGCGGCCACAACCTCAAGAACCTCACCGTCTCCTTCCCGATCGGCACCTTCACCTGCGTCACCGGCGTCTCGGGCGGCGGCAAATCCACCCTCGTCGTCGATACGCTCTACAAGGCCGCCGCGCGCCGGCTCATGGGCGCGGGCACCGTGCCCGCCCCCTACGACCGCATCGAAAACCTCGATCTGCTCGACAAGATCATCGATATCGACCAATCCCCCATCGGCCGCACCCCGCGCTCCAATCCCGCGACCTACACCGATCTCTTCGCCCCGATCCGGGACTGGTTCGCCGAGCTCCCCGAATCCCGCGCCCGCGGCTACAAGCCCGGCCGCTTCAGCTTCAACGTCAAGGGCGGCCGCTGCGAGGCCTGCCAGGGCGACGGCGTGCTGAAGATCGAAATGCACTTCCTGCCGGACATCTTCGTCACCTGCGACACCTGCAAGGGAAAACGTTACAACCGCGAAACGCTCGAGGTGAAGTACCGCGGCAAATCCATCGCCGACATCCTCGCCATGACGGTGGACGAGGCGCTGCCCTTCTTCTCCGCGCAGACCCGCATCGCCGACCGCCTCTCCGTCCTCCAGCGCGTCGGGCTCGGCTATATATCCTTAGGCCAGCAGGCAACGACGCTCTCGGGCGGCGAGGCCCAGCGCATCAAGCTCGCCAAGGAGCTCGGCCGCCGCGCCACCGGCCGCACGCTCTACATTCTCGACGAGCCCACGACGGGCCTGCATTTCGAGGACGTGCGGAAACTCCTCGAGGTGCTGCACGCCCTCGTCGATCAGGGCAACACCGTCGTCGTCATCGAGCATAATCTCGAAGTCATCAAGACCGCGGACTGGATTCTCGATCTCGGCCCCGAAGGCGGCGACGGCGGCGGGCGCATCGTCGCCGCCGGCACGCCCGAAACGATCGCCGCAACCCCGGCCAGCCACACCGGCCGCTTCCTCGCCCCGCTGCTCCCCGCCCTCGAAACGCCGAAACGCACCCGCCGCCGCGCCTAGAGCAGGATGGAATCTCTCGTGCTCACCCATCCCGCGTCTCGCCTTTGTTTTTCCCGCGTGATCAAACGCCTCCGGTTCCCCCACCTTCGGCGATCACGCTCTAGAGCGGGATGCGTTCGCTCTCGCTCGCTTATCCCGCGTCTCGCCTTTGTTTTTCCCGCGTGATCGAACGCCTTCGGTTCCCCCACCTTCGGCGATCACGCTCTAGGTTGACGACGATGAGCACCACATCCCTGCGATGGCCCTACCTTGCCGTCGAAGTTCCGTCCGGGGAGATCAGGGAGAGCCTGGGAAAATAAGCGCGATAACGCGCCGCGTCCCTCGTCATCAGCGAATATCCTGCAACAGCGGCGTGAGCGCCTATGAAAAAGTCCGGAAGCGGCGAGCTCTTTGTTCCGCCTCGCCGCCGATAGGCGAAGAACGCCTTGCCGGCGAGAAAGGCGGCTTCGTATGGAATGGGCTCACGATCGACCATGGCTTTCGGAAGCGCGGCGTCGAGATCCTCGATCCGCGAATATCGGATCGAGACCTCAGCATAAATGACCGGATTGATGACGAGGCGATAGCGGTCGGCGGCCCGCTCGATGGCCTCCGCGGACCAGGCGAGCCAACGCGCGTCCTCCGTCATCACATCGAGAAGTACGTTGGCGTCGATCAATACGGCCGTCATTCAGTCATCGCGGGTCAGCGCCATTATGGCGTCGGTGCTCATCGCGACATCGCCGCGGCCCCGCAAATGGGCGACAAGACGAGCACCGCGACCGTCCTTCTTGCCGGCTCTGGCGCGAACGATGCGCACGACCTTGCCGTCGAACTGAAATTCCACCTCGGTATGGGGCAACAGACCCGCCCGTTCGCGGATGTCGGCCGGGATGGTCACCTGCCCCTTCGACGTGATGCGCACCACCCATCTCCTTACTCTTACCTGTAAGAGTAAGGAGCCCCGCGCCGATCTGCAAGCCGCCTCGCCTACGGCGCCCCGCCGAGAACAGCGCGCACCCCGCTCTCCTCGTGCATCTCGCGGCTCAGGAAATAGTTCAGCCCGGTCCGGATGACAGCGATGGCGCCGAGCTTGCCGATCGCCTCCCATGTCGGCGCGACAGCCGTGGAGAGAATGTCCGCGCCGAGCTGAAATTCTAGCGCGACCGCGAGAAATCGCGCGAGCATCAGGCGCACGTCGGTGAAATCCCCGATCCTGGGCGGAAACGATCCGCGAACGAAACGCAGGCTGGCGAGCACGACGCCAACGCCGATGATCAGCGCCCCGATCGCCTCGATGGTGAGCTTCAGCCAGAACACCGCATTGACGATGAATTCCTCGACATGCAGATCCGCCGGCGACGCGATCATGGCAGCCTTTCCTCCCCGCAACGGCGCCGCAGGCGCACCCGGAACCTGGATGCACGCCACCGCACGCAATCGATTCAGATCAGCATCGTCCGCAACCGGCCATTCCGCAAACGATCCCCCTCACCCCACCGCCGCGATGGCCTCGACCTCGATCATGAACTCGGGGCCGTAAAGCCTCGAAACCTCCACCAGGGTCACCGCCGGAGCGGCCGCCGGCTGCACCGAACCGAAGAAGCGGCCCCGCGCTTCCCGATACGCGCGCAAATCGCTCATGTCGCGCAAAAACACGGTGAGCTTGACGAGATTGCCCGCATCGCAGCCAACCGCCGCCAGGGCAGCCCCCAGATTCCGAAACACCTGCTCGGCCTGAGCCGCGAAATCTCCCTTGCCGACCAGCTTCCCATCCCGATCGACCGAAGTCTGCCCGGCAATGAACACCAGCTTGCGCGCCCGCACCTCGACAACATGCGAATAGCCGGGCGGCGTCCCAAGCTCCGGCGGATTGACATACCCTATCACCTCATCAGCCACGGCGCGGCCCTCCCCACAACATTCCCCTATCTCAACACCCTCTCGGCCCGAGAGCGATGCCCCCTCCCCGCCGGACGCCCCTTGCTGTCACTTCCGGCAGAAAGCTCAATGACCGCATTGCCCCAGCGGCAGCAGCCTTACCCCAGAACCATCGAACATCCTCCTTTGCTTGCGTTGCTTCAGTGTGATAACTATATGCCGCGACGGAGCCGCGTGACCCGACCCTCGATGCGCTTCTCGAGCTCGACGGCCAGGTTCTCGTGGTGGACCCGGAAGGTGGCCACTGGGTCCGGTTCATCGTCACGCGGGTGCCGTTATCACCGGAGAAGCCGCACGGCATCGACTATTCGCTCACGCTGCATGGCCCGGACGGCGAGCGGCTGGTCGGGTTCGACAACGCTCATCCGGTGGCAAGGCAGAAGCGCGGCGGCTCGCAGGACCACCGCCATCGGCTGCGGAACATCCGGCCCTACGACTACCGCGACGCGGCGACCCTGCTCGCCGACTTCTGGGAGACCGTGGACACGGTATTGCGCGAGATTGGAGTGATCCCATGACGACGCTCAGAGTCGGTATTGCCAGCTACAGGGAGATGAAGGCGCGCACCATGGCCGTGGCGCGTGGCGAGCGTCGCATCGCGGCCGACGAACCAAAGGTGTGGTTCACTTCGACGGAGTCGTTCGCCAAGGTCCTGTCGGCCGGCAATCGCGAACTGCTGCGCGTCATCGCCGAAAAGACTCCCGGCTCACTCGATGAACTGGCGCGGATCACGGGCAAGGCCAAATCCAATCTGTCGCGCACATTACGGACGATGGAAGCCTATGGCCTGGTCCGCCTCGAACGCGGCGAGCGGGGCCGCATCACGCCCAAGGTGATGCATGACCGCGTGGCGTTGGACCTGCCGCTCACCCGCGCACGCAGAGCAAGCTGAGGCCGCAGTTTCGTTCCGAAGCGGCGCGGGGGGATGTTCAACTCCGCTCGCGCGCCATCGGCCAAGAGCAACTCCTTCAGCGTCGGCTTGGCAGCACGTTTCAGTCTCAACCGATCCCCCGCCCGCGCCCTCCGGCCAACCCCTCACAACCCGAAGGCGTCGCAAATCATCCGCGCGCTCTCCAACGCGGTCGCCTCGCTGGTGTCGATCCTCAAATCGTAAGCGATGCCTCGATGAACGCGCTCGTACTGCCAGCGCGCCAGGCCTATCTCCCGGTCTCCGCGCTCACGTTCCCTGGCTTCGAGAACATCCAGCGGCGCAAACAGCCCGACGAACCGAAGATCGAACGGCGAAAGCAGAGCACGATACTCCTCCTCCTGCTCTCTCCCGAACATGACGTCATCGACGATGACATTGTTCCCTTGCGCCGCCATCGCCGCAACCGCATGGCGCATGCCCCGCATCGCCCGCGCAACGACGGGCCCGCTTCTGATGACGATGCTGGGCCTGCCCTGGTCTTCCACCCTCTCGAAGACCAAACCTTCCGGCTGTCCGAAAATCCTCCGCGGCAGCATGTCGAGGAAACCGTCCATCGCAACATGCAGGAACGGCTTGGCGGCGATTTGCTGAAGAGCCCGGGCCGTCGCGCTTTTGCCCACGCTCCCGACACCGTTCAGGATGACAACCTGCGGCCGCGCTTCCAACGCCCCCTCCCCAACGCCCCTTCCCCAACGCCCCTTCCATTGCGCCCGCTCCTGCACTCGCGGTCGGCAACGCCTCCCGCGATGATCGCCCTCTGCCAGCACCGCCCCCGGAGCGGGATGCGTTCGCTCCCGCTCACCCACCCCGCTCCAGCCTTTCTTTTCCTCGCGTGATCGAGCGCCTCCGGCTCCCTCACCTCCAGCCAATCAGCACCGCCCCTAAAGCGCCAACCGCGTCTCCATGCGCACCGTCTCATAATCCGCATGCAACCCGCTCTCGTCCCGATCGAGCAGGCCGGCATCCACCAGCGCCTGCACATCCTCATGAACCCGCCGGTAATCCCGCCCAAGCGCCTGCGCCAAGGCCCGCACGCTCCGCGCCGGCTGCCGATGCACATGGCGCAGCAGCTCCAGCCGGCGAGGCGTGAGAACCCGCGCGAACAGCGCGAAGTTCTCAAACCCGACATGCCGCTCGGCATTCTCCTTGGTGAGCTCGCCGCGCTCCGCCCGGTGCCAGGCAGCGACGAATCGCCGGCCCATGTCATCGGGACGGTCCCCGATATGCACCTGCAGTTCCTTCTTCTTCATGGCTGTTCTCGTCTCGCTTCTCTCACCGCGGCCCAGAAGTCTTCGATCAGTCTTTCCGGACTCCTGAACCGATAGGGGCTTTCGACCTCGCGGATATGCTTGTGATCTCCCTCGCCGCGCTCGTTGTCGAACAGAACGATCCGCTCGCCGGGCCGACCATGGAACAGCGCATATTTGAACGAATGGCGCGACGGCGGCACAGGCAACGGCACGCGCCAGATCCGCATCTGGATGATCGAACCGTCCGCGAGAATCTCGCGATCCTCGAAGATCAGATCGCCCCATCGCACCTGGAAGGTTTATGCCCGCTACCCTATGGCGTCAAGAGCCATATGGCGCTGACCGCCCTACCCCCAAATTCGGGAACGCCCCGCCCGTCCCTACTTCGCCGCCGCCCGCTCAGCCGCCGCCTCGCCCTCGCCCTCCCCGCGCGCCTCGGCCGGCCCGGTAACGACATCGAAATCAAACGGCGAGAAGCTTTCGGAAACCCTCCCCGAACCCCTCCCGGAAAGCCCCGCGGGTCGCCCCGCGGAAACCCTCCCGGACTCCTCCGTCGAAACCCTCGGGGCAACATCTCGGGAACCACTCATGCGAACCTCCTTCAGCTCTGGAGGCCGCCCCACCTTCGGCAGGCTCTGGCGGATTTTCGCGGGGTGAAGAACAAGCCCGAAAAACACGAAAGCCGCCTTGGCGGGGCGGCTTCGGGGTCTTGCTCAGTAATGCACGATCCTAGGCCGCCGGTCTGTACCAGCGGTACCAAAATCGCGCGGCAGCGCATCGTGTCGGTGCCATAACACCGCCGCTCTACCTCCCCGCCCCGCCACGCGTCAAGCGCCCGCCCGCGCACCCACCCCGCGCCAACCGCACATCAAGGATGCGCAAAAATCACGTCACGGACGCGCAAAAAAGACGCGCAAAAAATGCACCAAAAAAACCCGCGAAACATCGCCCCTGTTAACGGCTGTTTCAGCGTCGCCGTTGCATTCGAAAAATCAAGCCCCATCAACGGACTCCTCCGATTCCCTCCCTACACCTCCCACCCAGTTTCCCCTCCGCTTTTTCCCGCCGCCCCGCTATGAAAGCGCGTCGGCTCCTCTCGCGGCCTTTCGCCCGACCTGCCGATTGAAAGGCACCCTCGGGATGGCCCTCGATCCGCAGACCCTCCTCTTCTCCATGCTCCTCGCGGTCCTGCTCACCGCTGGCGCCTGCCTGCTCGCCTGGCTGCAAGACCGCCGCCAACCCGCCATGCTCTGGATGGCCTCCGCCTGCGCGCTCGGCACCGCCGGCATCATCGCCCGCACCGCGCTCCCCTCGCTCCCCGCCATCACCCTCGGCAACGCCGTCATCCTCGCCGCCCTCGGCCTGCTCTGGACCGCCTGCCGCTCGCTCCGCAACCTCCCGCCGCGCCCCGCCCTCATCATCCTCCCCGCGCTCCTCTGGCTCCTCTTCCTCGCCATCCCCGGCTTCGCCACCAACATCGATCTGCGCATCGTCCTCGCCTGCATCGCAAGCCTCATCCCCATCGCCCTCGCCGCGCGCGAGCTCTGGCACATCGAACGCCCCGCAACCCTCATCCGCCTCGCGCTCCTCGCCCTCCTCGCCCTCCAGTGCGCGCTCACCTTCGTCCGCATCACCAATTCCCTCGTCTTCCACCACTTCCCAACGCCCACCTACCTCGCCATGCCCGGCTTCGCCCTGGTGATGATCGACGCCTTCGCCTTCATGCTCCTCTTCAGCTTCGGCATGATCGCGCTCGTGAAGGAACATTCGGAGCAGCGCCTGCGCGACGCCGCGCACATCGATTCGCTCACGGGCATCAGCAATCGCGGCGAGTTCGAGGAAAGCCTGCAACGCCACTTCCTGCGCGCACGCAAATCCCGCCGCTCGCTCAGCCTCGTCATGATCGATGTCGACGACTTCAAGGCCTACAACGACTCATACGGCCACCCCGCCGGAGACCGCTGCCTCCGCGCCATCGCCCAGGCGCTGGCCACAAGCTGCCGCCCCTCGGACCTCGTCGGCCGCTACGGCGGGGAGGAATTCGCCGTCCTCCTCCCGGACACGGACCGCCGCACAGCCTTCTCGGTCGCCGAACGCATGCGCCAACGCGTCCGCGCACTCGCACTCGACCACCCGCGCCTCCCCGGCACCAAAGCAACCATCAGCCTCGGCGCCGCCTCGCTCGTGCCCTGGCTCGGCGAAGCCACACCCGAAGACCTCGTCCGAATGGCAGACCGCGCCCTCTACCTCGCCAAGGAAACCGGCCGAAACCGCACCTGCCAGGCCCCGGACGAACCCGGCACGTCACCCCGCCCCTTCACGCCCACCGCCCCGCTCCCCCTCCGCCTCGACGAACCGGGCAGCGCTTAGCACCCAGAGGCTCGGCTAAGGCCAGGGTCAGGGGCTCTGCCCCCGACACCCCCGCCAGGGCCAGCGGCCCTGGACCGCCCAACTCTTCGCTGTCGGCCGCACCGGCAGTGCCGGCTCCCAAGCTGGCGGGGCGGGTGGCCATGTTCGGCGCGGAACGGGGCCTTGGCCATTCTGATCTCTGCCGCCGAAGCGGCAGAGATCAGGGCGGCCAAGGCCCCGTTCCGCGCCGATAACTGCGCCCAAGGCAAAACGCCGGGCGGCATCCAAGCCGCGCAGCGCTTCCGGGGGCCTGGGGCCTCAAGGCCCCAGCGGGGTCCAGGGGCAGAGCCCCTGGCCTTGGTAGAGCCCCTGGCCTTCCCGCAGCTTCCCCCAACGGCCCACCACCCCTGGACCGCATCCGCCCGGCGCGGCACACTCCACCACGGAGGAAATGCAGAGACCCCGCACCCCCCAGCGCCGGGCCTCATGGCTCGCCGCTTCCTTCCTCGCGGCCGTCTGCCTCGCCGCCGCGCCTCTTCGCG
>JASHRV010000314.1 GCA_030037175.1 Acetobacteraceae bacterium | reverse complement strand
GGTCGAACAGCCAGTCCCAGTAGGTGTTGGAGGTGATATCGGCGCGCTCGAACGGGTCGGTTCTGAGGTTGAACATTTTCGGCACGCGCAGGTGGGTGAACGGCTCGGCCCAGATCTGGCAGGTGCCCGTCGCGCGCTGCTCCATGAAGACGACCTTCCAGTTGTCGTAGCGCAGGGCCACCAGGTCGCCGTCGTCGTTGAAGTAGAAGAAGCCGGGCCGTGGGCTCTTCTTTTCCTCGCCCGTCAGGTAGGGCACGAGGTTGTAGCCATCCAGGTGCACCTTGAAGCTCTTCGCTCCGGCCGTGTGGCCCTTGAGCAGCTTTTCCTTGATGTCCGGGTCGCCCGCTGCCGCGACGAAGGTCGGCAGGAAGTCGAGATGGCTGATGACCTCGTTGGAGACCGTGCCCGGCGCGATCTTTCCCGGCCAGCGCAGCAGGCAGGGCACGCGGAACGCGCCTTCCCAGTTCGTGTTCTTCTCGCTCCGGAACGGAGTCATGCCGGCATCGGGCCAGGAGTTCATGTGCGGCCCGTTGTCGGTCGAGTACATCACGATCGTGTTGTCCGCGATGCCGAGTGTGTCGAGCAGGTCGAGAATCTTTCCCACGCACTCATCGTGATAGATCATCGTGTCGTGATAGGCGGACTGCCAGCGGCCCGAGCGCCCGATATCCTGCGCCCGCGTATGGGTGCGGAAATGCATGTGGGTGGTGTTGAACCAGAGGAAGAAGGGTGCCCCGCCCTCGTGTGTCTTCTTGATGAAATCCTGCGCCGCGGCGAGGAATTCCTCGTCCACGGTCTCCATCCGTTTTTTCGTCAGCGGTCCGGTGTTCTCGATCCTTTGTCCGCCTTTGCCGTCCGCCCAGCAATGCAGAACCCCGCGCGGGCCGTAATTCTTGCGGAAATTGGGAAACTCGGTCTCGGGCGGGTAGTCGCGCAGCTCCGGCTCCTCCTCGGCATTGAGGTGGTAGAGATTGCCGAAGAACTCGTCGAACCCGTGCATGGTCGGCAGGTGCTCGTCGCGGTCGCCGAAATGGTTCTTGCCGAACTGCCCGGTCGCGTAGCCGAGCGGCTTCAGGAGCTCCGCGATCGTCGGGTCCTCCGCGCGCGCGCCGAGCTCGGCGCCGGGTATCCCCACCTTGGTAAGCCCCGTCCTGAGCCCGCATTGCCCGGTGATGAAGGAGGCGCGTCCCGCGGTGCAGCTCTGCTCGCCGTAGGAATCGGTGAACTTCACGCCCTCGTTGGCGATCCGGTCGATGTTCGGCGTCCGGTAGCCCATCAGCCCGTCGCTGTAGCAGCTCAGGTTGGTGATCCCGATATCATCGCCCCAGATGACGAGGATGTTCGGCTTTTCCGTTTTCGCCATGGAATTTTTCCCCCAAAATGCGGGGCCGGGAGAAGGAAGCCGTTACGGCACCCGCAGCAGCACGGCAACAAATGCAACAATTCCGATCAGGATCAGGACGATCCCGATCGCAAGCGCAGGTGTGAGCATTCCGCCCTCGCGCACCCCGGCGATCGGCCGGAAGGATGGGCTCCACATGTATTTGAGCACCCACAAATATTGCCAGCACGAAACCAAGAGCGCCGCAACCCCGGCCCCGATCAGCGCGAGCCCGAGATCGCGGGACAATTGCGGCCGCCGCGCCGCCGCGACCCCTTGCATGTCGGCGAGCCGGTCGAAGAACTGCACGATCGCGAACCCGAACCCGATCAGCGCGGTCGCCGTGCGCACCCAGGACATGAATGTCCGCTCGACGGAGAGCCGCGTCCGGAGCCAGGCGAAATTGCTCTCCGCGGTGGCCCGCACCACGAACCGTTCCGCGCCTTGCGCCGGGGGCGGCTCGTCGGTCATGCCTTCGGCCGCAGCGCGCTGCCCGCGAGCCGCCGGTACGCAACCCGTGCCGCGGGCCCGCGGAAGATCACGTACGGAAGATAGCCGAGCAGCACCGCGACGATCACCGCCTCGCTCGGATAGAAGGTGTGGTAAACGAGAATCTGGAACACGGTGTCCAGCACCATCGCGAGCAGCACCACCCGGCCCGTCGCCGCCAGCCCTTCGTGAAGCTGCCGCGCGCGCTTGCCCGGCTCGGTCATCACCGCCCAGAAGAAGGGCGGGCGTCCCGCGCGCGCGTCGCGGATGCCATCGCGTATGGCGAGGCTCACGGACATGGCCGGCTGGAGGATGAAGCGGAACGCCATGCGCTGGTCCGGCCGCTCGATCAGGTCGAACCACACCCGCCGCAGGGTGATCACGCCGACGCCGTGCAGGATGATCCCGGTCGCCACCAGCACGGCCGCGAGTGCGAGGATCACGCTCGGCAGGCTCGGCACCCGCATCTTCCCGGCCATCATTGGGAAGCCTCGCGCGAAACGCAGCGGAACCCGATATGGCTCATGGAGGTATCGACGGGGTGCGCGTGCCGCGCGGCGGGCCGGTAGCGCCGGCAGTAATTGTCGGCGCAGAGATGCGAGCCGCCCTTCACCACCTTGCGCGGGATCCTTATCCGCGGCGTGGCGGGATCGTAGCTCTCCTCCTCGCGCGCCCCGCGCGGATTTTCCGGCGTGCAGCAGGATTTCTGGGCTTCCGCCGGGTGCTTCGGCGCGTACCAGTCCACCGTCCACTCCCAGACATTTCCGATGAGGTCGAAAATTCCGTAGCCGTTCGGCGGAAATTCTCCGACCGGAGAGGTCCGCTCGTAGCCGTCCTCCGCGAGGTTCTCGTGCGGGAACGCGCCTTGCCAGATATTCGCCATGTGCCGCCCGCCCGGCATGAGCTCCTCGCCCCAGGCATATTCGGCGCCTTCGAGCCCGCCGCGCGCGGCATATTCGTGCTCGGCCTCCGTCGGCAGCGCCTTGCCCGCCCAGGCCGCATAGGCCTCGGCATCGGCGAAGGAGACATGCACGACGGGGTGATCCTCGAGCCCGTCGAGGCTCGTCCCGGGCCCGTAAGGATGCCGCCAGTCCGCCCCTTTCAGATAGCGCCACCATTGCGACCAGTCGCGCAGATCGACGGGCCCCTCGGGCGGGGTGAAGACGAGCGATCCCGCATAGAGCATGTGCGCCAGCGCGCCCGGGTAGTCCCTGGGGTCGGGCGCGATCTCGGCGGTCGTCACATGTCCCGTCGCCGCGACGAAGGCGGCGAATTGCCGGTTCGTGACCGGCCTGCGGTCGATCCGGAATCCGTCCACGCGCACGCGGTGGACGGGCGCCTCCTCGGCGTAGTGATGCGCGGAGCCCATGCGGAACGTTCCGCCCGGGATGAAGACCATGCCGTCGTCGTCATCTGTCCAAGGCGAAGCCATGGGAGAGCGCCCCGCGCGGAGGATCGTTCCGCCAGTGGTGAGTGGATAAGGCCGGAACGCCCATTGAGGCAAGCGCAAACGGGTGGGTTTCGGGGGCATTTTCTTGAAGATTGGTGATTGTCCAAGTGATTGATTTTGGCTGCTATTGCGCCGCACCAATTCGGTGTCATCTTTTATTTTACTGATTCTAAAAGATTATGTTATACAAGGGGTGCTTCCGTCTGTCCAATCCGTCCAACTTTTTCCAAAAACCGGAGGAATTCCCATGCGTTTTTTTGTCTTGCTCTTCTTGCTCGCGCTGCTCGCGGGCTGCGGCTCTGACGAGCCCGGCCGCGTTCAGGGTGGTGCAGCAACCGGTGCCGCAACCGGCGGCGCGATCGGCATCATTGGCGGCCCTGTCGGCGTTGTCGTCGGCGCCGTCCTCGGCGGTGGCGCCGGCGCTCTCACCGCCGCCAATACGAACCCGCACACCGTCGATCTCGGCAATCCGCCCTGGGGTCCCTGACCCGCCGAACAGCCGCGCCGCGCCCCGGGACGCAAATATCGGCGTGTCCTGGTCGCACCCGATCAGGCAAAAGCGCGAGCCAACACCGATAGACCGCGATGCCCGAAACAGCCTGGCCAGGACGCGTGCCCCAACGTGAGCAATGCATAAAGGCAGTCGGCGGGAGCTACTTTCCGCGTCAAAATCCGAGGATTTGCTGGGCCGTCGGCAGACGGCTCGCCAAGAAATATGATGGTGATCACCCGACCTTCTCCCTCCGGCGTCGAGGAACAATTCATCCTCCCGCATCATTCGTTCCAAACTCAAGCGAAAGGCTTATGCCGACGGCTCGAACCGCTTCACGGCGATTACGCCGACGGCAAACAAGGACAACTCTCGGCTCTCCATGCCGGCGCCCAGGAAACGTTTTGATGTTCTGAGCCGCGCGTTTGGCCAGAAAGGAGGGGAATCTGCTGGTATGCTACAACAAACGTCACCGCAAATGGCGTTGACTCGTCGCATTGACCGCGGCTTTGCATTGGTCGGAACTCCGTCCGAATCACGACCGGGTGCAGGACGTCCATTTGTAGGAGGACCGCTGATAGCGCGACATAGCGAAAGGTCGCGACAACACACAGCAATGAGGCGCTCCGGTTCTTCTTTTTAATCGGTGGGGACGTCCCAATAAGCTCCATCGCAGCGAGGAAAGTGTTTGACTGCCGTGCCGGGGGGAAGTTCACGCCGAGGTTCAAACGGAAACCGGTTGCATTCGCGACGCGAGGTGATCGGTCGCTGGGGCGGCTCGGAACCCATCTTGGCATCCAGCTCCCGATGCGGCGCATCCGAGCCTCCGGTCGGCGTGGCGTTCATTCGCCCAAGCGCCTTTTGACGCCGGCACGCTGATGAAGTCGCGTTCGGGAAAACACTGCGATCGACTGTATTTCCTGAGCTTCCGTCACGCCGACGCGGGTCCGACTCCCCGCCAGGCCGCGCAGTGCGCCCCGCGCGCCGTACGGCGGCGACAGGAACACCGTACGGCCATAATCGAGGTCCGGGCTGCAACGCATCGGTCTATAATTTCACCCTGGTCTTCGGGATTTTCTCCTACTTCGTTTTGCGGCGATCGTTCCGCCTTTCAGGCCGGTCCAAGGCATTTTTCATCTTTCTCTTGTACTCGGCCAAAGGGGCGACCCTTACATTCAACGTCGCGTTTCTGTACGGCTGGGATACGATCGCCCGCGGCGCCAAGCAGTCGGAAACATTCGCTTACACATCGTGTGAGGGCAGAGCGGGCAATTCTGGACTCTACCAAATGGCGGC
>JASHRV010000313.1 GCA_030037175.1 Acetobacteraceae bacterium | reverse complement strand
CCGACAGGGTCGAATGGAAAAGCAATGAGTGGGAAAGTAGCGAGGCTAGACCGATCAAAGTCCGTGACCTGCTTGCTCTGGCTTGGATTCCTCTTAACCGGGCCAATGAGGCCGGTCTTCTTCCCCTGAATATCTCGGTGACACCGCAAAATATCTATCGCAACAAAGGCGAATGTTCGAAACAGTTTGATAAGCTGATGCTCAACCCTCAGGTTTCCGAACCTCGCGATGGGCCTATCCATGAACTTGTCAATGATACGGTATCGAGTTGTTTTGATATCCTGGCAGATTTGCCGAAGCTTTATGACAAGATCTATGCGGACTTTCCGGAGGCGTACAATTCCAACGGCTATCGGTTCGGCTCTAGTACCATTGTCAAGATCTACGATCCGGTGAAGCGGCAAGCGGCTAAGGATAAGACAGCCTATGTGGCTGTTCAGCCAACGACTCCATTCACCAACCGCCCCGTCTACTACCGATATCCTGACGGGCTCGTCATGCCGCTAGTCTATGGCCTCAAGGGCTTAATGCGAATTGAGGGCAATCGGGTCACCTGGGCGACTGACCCTTATCAGTTTTTGGACTCGTATTTCCGCGATATAGCGGGCGCTTACCGATTAGTGCTCGATATGGCCCGTTTCGACCCTCAGAAGCTTGCTAAGAATCAAGCCAGTCACGAATTCGCAGTGAGTGAATTCGAGAAAGCGCTAATCAAGCACGAAGCAAAAAAGTTAGGAACTGCAGCTGCAGTGGAAAACACCGCCTCCATTTCGGACTGACTGGGCTCGCGAATTTAGGGACGGGAGCAGTATTCTCCTTGTTGCTCCAGAGTCGCTTGTGATTGCTATAGCCTGTCTCGTTCGAACTGCGATCGACAGAGCCAAGCAACCGGCGCTCCTCTACCGTAGGGGAATAATGCTCCCGTCTCTGTAATTGCGTCGGACGGGGCTAACGTAATCGTGATGTTCATCGTCGCCGAATGTGGCCCACACGGGCAGAAGCAACCAGTTCATGGATGACGTTATTAAATCATGCCTGACGGCTGATTTCCGTTTCGATGCAGCTGATGAATAATCACGAAATTAGCGTCGGGCTCAGTGCCTTCACTCTGGCGACCGCTACTATCGAGTAATGGATTGCAAAGGCTCGGCCTTTGCTGGGAGTCCGGGGCTCCCAACGCGCTTGCGCGTTGGGGACCCGCCAGAGGGCGAAGCCCTCTGGCGGGTCCAGGGGCGGAGCCCCTGGCCTTGGTTTTCCTGGGGCGCGTTGCGGAGGGGCCGTCAGAAGCTGCGGCGCTCGATCTGTTCGGTGGGGAGGGCCTGTTCGGCTTTTGCGGCCGCGATGACGGTTTCGGGCTCGCGGATGACGGCATAGATGCCGGCCGCAAGCGCAGCGCCGATCAAGGGCGCGATGATGAAGAGCCAGAGCTGGGCGATGGCGGCGGTGCCGGCGAAGAGCGCCGGGCCGATGCTGCGCGCGGGGTTGACCGAGGTGTTGTCCACCGGGATGGAGACGAGGTGGATCAGGGTGAGGACGAGGCCGATCGCGAGGCCGGCGAAGCCCACGGGCGCCTTCACGTCGGTCGCGCCGAGCACGGTGAGGACAAGGAACGCCGTCATCACGATTTCCGAGAGGAAGGCCGCGCCCATGGTGAAATGATCCGGGGAGCGTGCGCCGTAGCCGTCGCTGCCGAAGCCGCTGGCGACGGCGTCGAAGTGCGGCTGGCCGCTCGCGATCAGATAGAGGATCACGGCGGCGATGATCGCGCCCGCGATCTGCGCGATCCAGTAGCCCGGAATGCGCGCGGCCGGAAACTTGCCGGCGAGGAAAAGCCCGAGTGTGACGGCGGGATTCACGTGGCAGCCGGAGATCGGCCCGATGGTGTAGACCATGGCGAGAAGTGAGAGGCCGAAGGCGAGTGCGACACCGGCGAACCCGATATGGTGACCGGCGAGCACGGCGCTGCCGACGCCGCCCATGACCAGCACGAACGTTCCGACGAGCTCGGCAAGATACGCTTTCATCGCGCCCTCCGTGTATGTCAGCCGCAACAGCGGGACCGCGATGACGAACCATCATCGCGGATGATGATTCCCTGATGATTCCGTGGCCCGGAGGAAACCGGGCCGAAATTATTCTATCATGCCAATGGATTTCGCGGTCAATCGCGGGCGCGGGACGTCTCTGTGATGTCATGAAGGCGCGCGAAGATCGCGCGGACGGTGTCGATCGTGTCGGCCTCCTCGGCCGGCTTGTCCGGGCGGTAGCGCCTGACCCGGGCAAAACGCAAGGCAAGGCCGCCCGGATAGCGGGGGCTCGCCTGGATGTCGTTGAAGGCGATCTCCGCGACGAGCCTGGGCTCGACATGGACCGTGTACGCGTCCGCGGTGGTTGCCAGCTTGCGGAGCTCTTCGGTCTGCCAGGCGAGCATCTGATCGGTCAGGCCCTTGAAGGTCTTGCCGAGCATGACGAAGCCGCCGGTTGCGGGATCGCGCGCGCCGAGATGGAGGTTGCTCAGAAAGCCGGTGCGCCTGCCGTGGCCCCATTCGGCCGCGAGCACGACGAGATCGAGCGTTTGCGCGCCCTTGATCTTGAGCCAGGCGCGGCCGCGCGCGCCGGCTTCGTAGGGGGCGTCGAGAGATTTGGCCATGAGCCCTTCATGGCCCGCTTCGATCGCCTCCTCGAAAAATGCACGGGCCACGGCCGGTTCCTTGGTGACGCGGCGCGGAACGAGAAGTGCTGAGGGCAGGCTTGCGGCGAGGATCGCGACGCGCTCTTCGTTCGGGCGGTCGAGGATCACGTCGCCGTCCGCATAGAGGCAGTCGAAGAAGAAGGGCCGGAGGGGGATGGATTCACGCAGCCGCGCGACATCGAGCTTGCGGCCGAAGCGGCGCATCGTGACCTGGAAGGGTGCGGGGCGGTTGTCCGCCTGGAAGGCCAGGGCCTCGCCGTCGAGGATCAGGCTCGGGGCGGCGAGATCTCTGACGGCTTCGACGATTTCGGGGACCGAGGCGGTCACGTCGTTGAGGGTGCGGGTGAAGACGCGCACCTCGTCCCGATTTTTGTGGACCTGGATGCGGGCGCCGTCGAGCTTGTATTCGAGGCCGGCCTCGCCGAGCCGGGCGAGCGCTTCGTCCGTGTCCTCTGCGCTTTGCGCGAGCATCGGCTTGAGCGGGCGGAAGAGGCTGACTGCCATGCGGGCGAGCGCGGTTCGCCCTTCGCTGAGCACGGCGCGGGCGACGGCGCCGAGATTGCCGGAAACCATGAGCGCGCGGCGGATCTCGTCGACGGGGAGATCGGCGGCCTCGGCGACGGCCTCCACCATGAGCCCCTCGACCGCGCCCTGGCGGAGCTCGCCCAGCAGAGCGCGGAACAGGAAATCCTGCTCCTCCGCGGTCGCGCGGGAGAAGAGATCGCCGAGGAGCCGCGCCCGGTCCGCGGCCGAGCCGGCGCCGCTCGTGCGCGCGATCGCGTCGAGCGCCGCATCGAGCTCGGCGAGGGTGAGCCGGGGCGTGGGCGCCGCGGC
>JASHRV010000312.1 GCA_030037175.1 Acetobacteraceae bacterium | reverse complement strand
ACCACAAACAGAAGACGCTGGAGAAGGAATCTTGCAAACTCGCTCATTGGGTCTGTCGTTGCGTGCTAGTTTCCAGCTCCATCACCAGGGTACGCATTTTCGTTGGGTCGGTGAACACCTCGATACTCCCACCAACCAAAGAGAAGCCCAGTACGGTGATCATCAGAGCAAGCCCGGGGAACACCGATGGCCACCATTCTCCGGTCATAACATTCTGAAAACCGCTCGCGATCATGCTACCCCATTCGGGCGTCGGAGCGCGAACGCCGGCCCCGACGAAGCTCAGGCCCGCCGTCAAGAGAATCGACCATCCAACATTGATCGAAAGCTGTGCGAACACAGGGCCCATGGCATTGGGAATAATATGGCGCTGGATGGTTTGCCAATCGGATAGGCCCGCGACGCGTGAGGCTTCGACAAATCGCATCGCACGGATTGACATCACTTGGGTGCGCATTAGCCGCAGGTAAATAGGCGCATTAACAAAGGCAATTGCTAGAACCACGGTTTGGATACTCTGACCGAGGCTCGCCACAAGCGCGATTGCAAACACGAAGACTGGGAAAGCCTGAATGACGTCCGCCGCTCGCATCGTGAGGTAGCTGAGACGCGCCTGGGCTCCACTAGTCGCATTGTAATAGCCGACCCAGGCACCCAATCCAGTTCCAACAACAGCAGACAGCATTGTGCCGAGGATGGCGATCGTTAGGTCGATCCGAGGAGCGTAAACAAGTCGCGAAAAAATATCCATTCCTACGGCGTCGGTTCCCAGCCAATGGCTCGCGTCGGGAGGCTGAAGGAACTGAGAGGAATTCGCCTCGACTGGATCGAACGGAGCGATCCACGGGGCGAACACTGCCAAAAGAACGACAAGCGACACGATTGCATAGCCCAGTGCGTAACGCGGGCGTGCAAGCGCAATTCGCAGGGCGAGCCGTAGGCGCGATCCTTGGACCTCGTCAATCACGACGGAAAGAACCATACTTCCTCTAGACGTCAATTGTCTCGTTGCGTCCTCCGCTCTTCTTGTGACGCGTCGACGCTCTTCAGATTCGCCGAAAGTCTTGAAATCGTAGATTGTTTGAAACGTAGTAGGTAAACCCTAACAAATCCGCTCGATGCGCCAGAACGTACTTTGGGTAGGCGAGAAATGCCCACGGCGCATCGCCCATGATGATCTTCTGCGTCCTGCTATATATCCGCTTCCGCTTAACATTGTCCAACGTTTCCAATCCGCTAGCAAGAAGCTCATCGACCTCCGGATTGACATAGTTGCTGTAATCGATATAACTCTTTGAGTTGAAATAGAGCGACATAGAGTACCCCGGGTCCGGTGTCCAGGGAGAATCCTGGTAAAAGATCACCGGTTTTTCACGTTTGCTTACGACGTCGTAGAAGACCCCCGCTGGGAGC
Source organism: Acetobacteraceae bacterium (assembly GCA_030037175.1). Classification (GTDB taxonomy): domain Bacteria; phylum Pseudomonadota; class Alphaproteobacteria; order Acetobacterales; family Acetobacteraceae; genus JAKAWQ01. The sequence continues at coordinate 5,743 of JASHRV010000312.1, read as the reverse complement.
TTGTCGAGTTGGGCCGTGACGCCGATGTCGCGCAGCGCCGTCTGATAAAGCAGAGCGATCGGCTCTTGAACCGGATCACCGGCATTGTAGCTGATCGTTGTTGAAAAACCCTTGTCTAGGCCAGCATTCTTCAGGGCCGCCCGGGCCTTGGCCAGCGAGTAGTCATAATCGAAGAAACGCGAATCCGCCATAGGGTAGATATACGGCATAGGGGCCGTCAGTTTGTCAGCGAGTCCGTAATAGACTGTCTTGATGATGGCGTCGCGAGGCAACGCGTAGTTCATCGCCTGCCGTACCACGGCATTGTCGAACGGCTTGAGTTTTCCGTTTAGCTCAAGCCAGATCATGTAGGACGCTTTTACAGCGTCGACGGTAACCTGCTTTGACCTTCCAAGGGACAGGTATTCCCGCGGTTCTAGGAATTGAGCGATATCGACCGCGGCGCCCTGCAGAAGTGCTAACCGGCTCGCGGAGGTCGGCACCTCGCGCATGATAATCGTTTGCATAAATGGTGGCGCGTCCCAGTAATCCTTGCGCGCGCGAAACACAGCCTGCTGCCCGCGCACGATCTGGGCCAGTTCGTAGGGTCCGAATCCCGCGCTATTGTTCTTAAGGAACGCGGTGCCCCAGGGGTCATCAGAGCCGCCAACTTGCTTCAGCTTTGTGCTGTCGTATATGGGGTTGGCGAGATTGCACTGCTGCTTAAGTAGGATCGGGTTTGGTTTGTCGAGATTGAACGAGACGACGTTTGGAGCCTCGAGTTTCACCTGGTCGGGCGTTTTTAGCCCAAGCACCGAGGTCTGGAACAAGCCCTGGCCGTGGAGGTTGAACTTCCGATCCCAAGTCCACTTGACGTCTTGGGCGCTCAGGAGATTTCCCCAGTTGCTCCTTACCCCGTCTCTAATAACGAATGTTGCCGTTCTTCCGTCCGGAGAAAGCTGCCATTTCTGGGCAAGGCGGCCACGTAAGGCGAGGCCATCAGGCAAGTTACTGTGAACGGCGGTGTCTTCGCGCATCACGCCGTGAGCGTTCGGATCCGGAATCTTTTGGTACGCCAGCAAGTAATCGTAGAGCGCGCCGAGCGCATCGATAGATCCCAGGCTTACGTCGAATTCTATGTCGAGGCTTTGTGGGGTGGCCGGGCTCGCAACCACCATCGTCGTGCTCGTCGCCGCTGAAGCAGCTCGTGGTGCTACGATGTTTCCCAGCCCCGCCGCGGCGCCCAGCGCCGCGGCGCTGCCAATAAGCTGACGACGCGCAATCTTCTGTTGGTTGTCGCGACTACCAAACATCCCCATCTCCCCGGTAACGCGCCCGTCGGAGCCAGTGTGGTCAGACCAGCCCCGAGTGCAATCAGATTGCGCGCCCTGCGGCGTTGATGTCAATTCGAGGAATTGCCTATTTGGTGGGCATTAGGGGCCCATGCTAGGTGCTGCGGCAAGGGAGTGCGTGGTCGGACCAGCTGGGTGGTTTCGAAAGGCAGCGGGTTGCTTTGCGTGCGATGCCGCTTCGCGTCACGCGTTCATACGCGAAGTGTGAACCAGTTACGAGCTTAGGGAAGGCTTTGTCAGGTAAACGATCACAGCGGCGTTTGAACCGATGACGAGAGGCCACTATGTGAGTGAGCTGGCACACGGAAGCGCCGCTGGATGAGCGCGTACACCGGCAGGAAGCGGTGGGTCTGCGCGGACGAGTTGAAACGCCGCATCTACTCTCATTGACGGTGAGATGGTCGAGGTAAGTTCTCGGCCCTGTTGTTTGCATAGCGGTTTTGCCGGTGTGCTGCGTTGGCCAGTGATTCAGGGTACGCCAAGCCATAGCTCCGCGGCTTGTCGGTTGCGATTACCCTCAACCGGGCAAACCGAGAGCGGAACCGTGGACAGGGGAAGGTGTTTTGGAGAACATTGCAGCGTGCCTCCATCAGCCGAGGGATCGATGAATAAGCCACCAGCACCCGACATCCGCAGCCGTATACCGTACCAACCAATTCATCTTCGACCTATCCTGAGGTTGCCGCAGGATGCTCGCGTTGCCGTTTGGACAATTGTGAACGTCGAGAACTGGAGCCCTGCGGCGCCGATGCCTCGCGCGGTGCTGCCGCCGCCGATGGGTGAGCGGCTGCTTCCCGACGTTCCGAACTGGGCCTGGCACGAATACGGCATGCGGACGGGCTTCTGGCGCTTTCTGGAAACCCTCTCAGCGCGCGGCTTGAAAGCGACCCTCGCTGTGAATGGCTCAGCATTATCTCTCTACCCGGAGGCGATGGCTGCCGCCCGCGACGCCGAGTGGGAGTTCATCGGCCACGGTTTGATCCAAGGTCCGATGCATAAAGTCGAGGACCAAGCTGCGGCGATCGCCCAAACGCTTGCTGCCATCAGCAATTTTACCGGCCGGCGGCCGCGTGGATGGGAGAGCCCTGGCCTGACCGAAACCGCCGAAACCGCCGATCTGCTCGCCGAGGCGGGAGTCGAATACGTTGCAGATTGGGTTCTGGATGACCAGCCGGTGCCGGTGCTGACTCGGACCGGGCGGCTGACCTCGATTCCGTATACCGTGGAAATCAACGACGTCGTCATTACCGCCGTGCAGATGCAGCCGTCGGAGGAAATTCTGCGACGGGGGCGTGACCAGTTCGACCGCCTCTATGACGAGGGCTGCAAATCAGCGCGGGTGATGGCCATTTCCATCCACCCGTACCTGACCGGTGTGCCACATCGCATCCGGTATCTGGAGGCGCTTTATGACCATATCCTCGGGCATGCCGGCGTCGTCATGTGGACCGGAGCGGAGATCCTGGACTGGTATCTCTCTCAAACCCGAACCCAGTGACAGCTCAGCCGACCCGATCCGTCAACTCGATCCCGACCCGACCTGCTGCCCGCATGATATGCACATGCATGAAATACAGTGCTCCATCGGGGTCGCGCTTCTCCATTGCCCGTAGCACATTTTCATGTTCGATCACCGGCTCCCACAGCTGCTCGCGCCGATGCAGCGGCAGCCGCTGGCTCTCCAGCATAACAGCGCCATAGGTGCCGTGCACGGCGGCAAACATGCGGTTGCCGGAGAGACGCATGATCTGCCGATGAAACTCGAAATCCAATCGCGAGCTGCCGGCGAGGTCCTCTTGTTGAGCGGCTTGCTTGAACCGCTCCAGGTTCCGCCTTAGCGAGGTTACATCGCGGTCGGTGGCACGCAACGTCGCCAGCTTCACGGCATAGCCTTCCACCACAAAGCGAAATTGATAGACTTCCGGCGGGGAGTACCGCCGCTGGAACCGCCAGCGGCCAGAGTCAAAGGCGGAATGCGGGTCGGCCACGAACGTGCCCCGCCGTGGCTCGGTGCGCAGCACACCGATCGTCTCGAGGACGGACAGCGCCTCACGTAGTGATCCCCGACTCACATTAAGGCGCTCAGCGAACGCGCGCTGTGACGGGAGCAGTTCTCCTGGACGCAATTCACCCGTTCGGATCATATCCTGTATGCGGGAGACCGTCGTCCGTGGGACGGGCGCGGAGGATTGATCCATCACTTCGCCGCGCCGTGACGGACAATGCCGGTCGGCATCGCGAACGGCGAAAGCTTCCGTCGCAGGAACCTCCCCTCACCCGGCGCGTTCATTACCTTGCCATCGTCATAAACAAGTGCGCCGCGTAGGATCGTTTGCACTGGCCATCCGGTGACGGCGTACCCCTCCCATGGTGTGTAATCGGCTCCATGATGCATGATGCTCTGGCGAATCGTCTCAGTTCGGTTCGGATCCCACAGCACTAGGTCCGCATCCGCGCCGACCGCGATCGATCCTTTTTTCGGGTAGAGTCCGTACATCTTGGCGTGATTCGTGGAGGTCAGCGCGACGAATCGTTCCAACGTGATGCGTCCCTTCACGACACCCTCGGAAAACAGAATAGGCAGCCGCACTTCGACACCGGGGATACCGTTGGGCACCCAGCGGAACGAGGTACGTGCCTTCGGATTGAGCTTGCCCTCCGAGCCTTCATAGAAGAACGGACAATGGTCAGACGAAAACGTCTGAAATACACCCTGCGTGATGCCCTCCCAGATCGCTTCCCAGCTCGAATGATCGCGCGGCGGCGGAGAACACACATATTTGCCTCCGCTCTCGTCCATGTTCAGGCCTTTGAGGTCGTCTGCCGTCAGTGAAATGTACTGCGTGCAGGTTTCGCCATAGACCCTCATCCCCCTCTGCTGCGCCCAGCGAATCTGCTCCATTGCTTCCCGTCCCGAGACATGGACAATCATGATTGGTACATCGAGAAGCTCCGCGTGCGAAATCGCCCGGTGCGCCGCCTCGCGCTCGACGATCTGCGGGCGCGAAACGCTATGGTAATAGGGCGCGGTCTTGCCTGCCGCCTCCAGCCGCTCAGTCATGAACTTGATGGCGTCGTAGCCCTCGCAATGCACCATTACCAGCGCCCGTTCACGCCGGGCGCATTCGAACACCTCCAGCAACTGCCGGTCGTTCAGAACCATATCGTCATAGGTCATGAACACCTTAAATGAGGTGTAGCCGTCGCCCACGAGCGAGGGCAATTCCTGGCCGAGTACGGACGCCGTGGGATCGGTGACGATGAGATGGAAGCCATAATCGACGTGGCTCTTGCCATCGGCCTCCTTGTGGTAATTGACAACGCTTTCCCTTAGCGACGCGCCGCGTGGCTGGACAGCGAACGGAATGACCGTGGTGGTGCCGCCGGCCACGGCCGATCGGGAGCCGGTCTCGAAGCCATCGGCCATCCGCGCACCGAAGGCGTGCTGGGCCAGATGCACGTGGCTGTCGATACCACCGGGCATCACCAGCAGTCCGCTCGCGTCGAGAGACTTCGGCGCATCCGTGACGGACTCGGCGAGAAGAGCGATCCTTCCATCCTTGATTCCGACGTCGCAGCGGGTCACGTCGGCTGCCGTGACCACAGTACCGCCGCGAATCGCAAGATCCAGGTCAGCCATCGCAACGATTCCTCGCTGATTCGACATCGTCGGCCCCGGCTGGCCAGACGAATGCTGGCCGGCTGCCAGGGCTGCCAACCGCTTCGAATGCCTGGGCAATCACTCCCAACTCAGCCCCGCCAGTCAACATCACCGCCAGCAGAATTCGTGCCTTCAGTCCGTCGAGCATGCCACCATGGATCAGGCCGCGACGCAAAAGGTCGGTTTCGGATCCAGGGAAACCGTATGTGTTCCGCAGCAGTTCTCCCGCGCCGGTGCGCGACGTAAACACCACGGGCATGACTCCCGCGAGCCTGGCAAGCGGCTCCACCACTGCGCCGGGCACATGGCCCCCACCGGTCGCCTCGATTACCAACCCACGGTACCCGAGATCCCGGACTGCTTCGACCAACCTGCCGTCATCGCCGAGCCCGATCTTGAGCAATGCTACCGGTGCGATCGGTTCGGACGGTACGGTGATTCCGATATGATGCCGTGCGACCGGCCGCAGTGCGATGCGCACCTGGTTCTCGACAATCCATCCGATCGGGCCGGTAAGTGGTGAACGAAACGTACCAGGATTCGCGGTGTGGGTCTTGCGCACAAACAGTGGCAAATGCACCTCATCATTGAATACCACAAGCGCGCCCAGACCCCGCGCTAGCGGGCTCGCAGCCACCCATGCCGAAGCGAGCAGATTGGCTGGTCCATCTGCGCCGGGAAGCGCTGGGTTGCGCATGGCCCCGGTCAGGACGACAGGCGCCTCACCTCCCCACAAGAGATCCAGGGCGAA
>JASHRV010000033.1 GCA_030037175.1 Acetobacteraceae bacterium | reverse complement strand
GGGGCGGTGCTCGAGGACAGCTCGGGCAATGGCGGGGCGGCGATCGCGGCCTACGCGGCGGCTGGAGGCATGGCGGCGACGATCCTGGCGCCGGCGGCGACGAGCCCGGCAAAGCTTCTCGCGATGCGCGCGCACGGGGCGAAGGTGGAGCTGGTCCCGGGGGACCGGCAGGCGACCGCGGAGGCGGCGCTCGCGGCCTCGGAGATGATTTTCTACGCGAGCCACAACTGGCACCCGTTCTTCCTGGAAGGGACGAAGACGCTCGCCTACGAGCTCTGGGAGGAGCTCGGGTTTCGCGCGCCCGACAATGTGATCGTGCCGTGCGGAGCGGGCTCGAACGTGCTCGGGCTTTCAATCGGGTTCGGGGAGATTCTGCGCGCGGGCGGGATTGCGCGCAGCCCTCGGATTTTCGCCGCACAGCCGGAGAATTGCGGGCCGATCGCCGCTTCATTCGCGGCGGGGAGCGAGGGGAAGGTCGCGAGCGTGGTGCGGCCGACGATCGCGGAGGGAACGGCGATCGCCCATCCGGTGCGGTTCGAAACCGTGCTGCGCTGTTTGCGGGAAAGCGGCGGCGGTGCGATCGCGTTGAGCGAGGCCGAGATCAAGGCGGCGACGCTCGGGCTCGCGCGGGAGGGATTTTTCGTCGAGCCTACGGCTTCGCAGCCGGCAGCGGCGTTCGGGCGGCTGATCGCGGCCGGGACCATTGCGGCGGAAGAGACGACGGTGCTGGTGCTGACGGGAAGCGGGCTCAAGGCGGGCCCGCGGATCGCCGAGATTCTCGGGGTTGCATGATGGAGATTGCCGAGCTGCCGACGCCTTCCCTCGTTCTCGACCGGCGGATCCTCAAGCGCAACATCGCGACGATGGCCGCGGCGCTGGGGCGGCATCGGGTGACGCTCCGCCCGCACATGAAGACCGCGAAGTCGATCGACGTTGCGCGGCTGGTACTCGGCGATGCGGGCGGGGGCATCACCGTCTCGACGCTCGCGGAGGCCGAGTATTTCGCCGCGCACGGCATCGGCGACATTCTCCATGCGGTGGGGATCACGCCGGCGAAGCTCGAGCAGGTGGCGAAGCTCAACGCGGCGGGGGCGGATGTCGCGGTGATCACCGATGATATCGATGCGGCGGCGGCGATCCGGGCGCAGACGGCTCCGGTGCGGGCTCTGATCGAGATCGATACCGGCGAGGGACGCGGCGGGGTCGGGCCGGAGGATGAGGCGCTGATGGCGGTGGCCGAGGCGCTCGGGCCGAGCCTTGCGGGGGTGATCACGCACGCGGGGCACAGCTATGGGGCGCGGGACAAGGCGGCCATGGCGGCGATTGCCGAGGCGGAGCGGGCGGGCGTGGTGCGGGCGGCGGAGCGGCTGCGCGCTGCGGGAAAGACGGTGGCGATCGTCTCCATGGGAAGCTCGCCCACGGCGCTCGCCGCGGCCTCCTATGCGGGCATCACCGAGGTGCGGGCCGGGGTCTATATGTTCGGCGATCTCTTCCAGGCGGCGATCGGCACGCACGGGCCGGAGGATATCGCGGTGACGGTGCTGGCGAGCGTGATCGGAAGGCGGGCGGAACGGCATCAGCTCCTGATCGATGCCGGGGCGATCGCGCTTTCCAAGGACCGCAGCACCGAGGCGACGGCAGAGGATTGGGGTTTTGGGCACTTGCGCGCGGTGGAAGGCGGCGCGGCGCTGGGGCGCGCCCTCGTGCAGCGGGCCTATCAGGAGCACGGAGTGGTCGCGTGCGATCCGGCGCTTGCGTTCCCCGCCCTCGCGGTGGGCGATAAGGTGCTGGTGGCGCCGAATCATATCTGCCTCACCGCGGCGGCGCACGACCGGTATTTCGTGACCGATGACGGGGTGGGCGTGGCGGAGGTCTGGCCGCGCGTGAACGGATGGTAGAGTGAGCCAAAAGGATTGGGAGTGCGATCATGTCCGACCGACCGCCGCTGCCGCCCTTCAACGCCGAGACCGCCGCGGAGAAGGCGCGCGCGGCCGAGGATGCGTGGAACAGCCGCGACCCGGAGCGGGTGGCGCTCGGCTACACCGAGAAGAGCGTGTGGCGGAACCGGGTGGAGTTCCTGGTCGGGCGGGGGGAGATCGTCGCGTTCCTCAAGCGCAAATGGGCGCGTGAGCTCGACTACCGGCTGATCAAGGAAGTGTGGACCTTCGCGGGCAGCCGGATCGCGGTGCGGTTCGCGTACGAGTGGCACGACGACAGCGGGCACTGGTTCCGCTCCTACGGGAACGAGAACTGGGAGTTCGACGAGCACGGGCTGAACCGGCGGCGGATCGCGAGCATCAACGATCTGCCGATCCTGGAGGCGGACCGGAAATTCCGCTGGCCGCTCGGGCGGCGGCCGGACGAGCATCCGGGGTTGAGCGAGCTCGAGCTTTAGACGAATTGGACATGACGGGGGCGGTCCGGGGGAATTTTTATTTTGGAATCAAATGGATAGTTTTTGCGAGGTTGGACAATCTGGGTTTTGGGAGGTTTTTCAAAGGGTTGGGGTGACACCCTCAATCATGGGCTCCGGTCTGCCAGCCAGGCGCAGGTTTCGTCGAGAATCTCCCCGGAGAGGGTTTCGTCGTCGCTGACGCGGGCCAGGATCATCGCCCCCACCATCGCCGCCCAGAAGCCGACCGCCGCCCGGCGCCTCTCCGCATCGTCTGCGCCCGGGGCGAGGCGGGCGAAGGCTTCGATCTGCTGCTTCAGGGCGGCCGTGAGGGCGGCGCGGGCGCCGGCGGGCTGGCGGACCGATTCCGCGGCGAGCGCCGCCGTCGCACAGCCGCCGGCCAGATCGTCGCGATGGGCGCGGGAGAGATAGCCGGCCGCATAGGCGGCGAGGCCGCCCGAGGGCTCGGGGGTTTTCGCGAGCGCGTCGGC
>JASHRV010000311.1 GCA_030037175.1 Acetobacteraceae bacterium | reverse complement strand
ACGGACTCGGGCTCGGCGCGGCGGAGCAGGGCGGCGAGCGCGCGGATCTTGTCCGAGCGGGCGCTCGTCTCGCTGACGGAACGGGAGGAAGCGACGACGTCGTGGAGACGCATGGCCCGAGGGATACCACAGGGCGCTGCAAAGCCCCCTGCCCTTCCTTTTCGCGGCTTCCTGCTAGACTTGGCGGGCGGACGATGCGTGGGAGGGAAAACGATGCAGCGTGCATTCGATCGCGGGGCGGAGGATCTCGGGAATATCGTGCATCTGGAGCACGTGAACACGCGGGTTCCGGACCAGAGGCTGGCGACGGTTTTCTATATTTCCGGGCTCGGCCTGACGCGCGATCCGTACATGATGACCGGCACCGACAATATGTGGGCCAATGCCGGGCGGAGCCAGTTCCACCTGCCCACGGGCAAGCCCGAGGTGCTGCGGGGTGTGACGGGGCTCGTGCTGCCGGACCGGGCGGCGCTGCTGCGGCGGCTGGCGGCGCAGCGCGAGCCGCTGGCGGGGACGGATTTCGATTTCCGCGAGGAGGCGGACCATGTGTTGGTGATCTCGCCCTGGGGCAACCGGATCCGCGCCCATGCGCCGGACAAGCGGTTCGGGCCGGTCTCGCTCGGGATCGCCTATGTGCTGTTCGACGTGCCGCGGGGGACGGCCGAGCCGATCGCGCGGTTCTATCGCGAGGTGATGGCGGCGCCGGCGAGCGTCGAGGCGGGCGAGGAAGGAAAGCGCGCGCGGGTGCTGGTGGGGGCGGAGCAGTTCCTGCTCTTCGAGGAAACGGACCGGGCGCAGCCGCCGTTCGACGGGCACCATGTCGCGATCTACATCACCAATTTCTCGGGGCCCTATCGGTGGCTTCTGGAGCGCGGGCTGGTGAGCGAGGAGAGCGACCAGCACCAGTGGCGGTTCGAGCAGATCGTCGATCCGGCGGACGGGCGGCCCCTGTTCGCGGTTCAGCACGAGGTGCGGAGCATGCGCCACCCGTTCTTCAACCGTCATCTCGTCAACCGCGATCCGGGGCAGAACAACCGCAACTACGCGCCCGAGCACGAGGACTGGCGCTGGGCGATGAGCAGCGCGGGGTAGGAAGCCAAGGGGCTCTGGCAGGGGGCTTTGCCCCCTGGCCCCCGGCAAGGGGCTTTGCCCCCTGCACCGGGTCCCCATCGCGCAAGCGCGATGGGAGCCCCACCCTCAGCAAGGGGCTCTGCCCCTTGCGACCCCGGCAAAGGCGGAGCCTTTGCAATCCATTTGCGGCTTACGCGGCTTAAAAAGGATGGGGCGGGCACCCAACGCGCTTGCGCGTTGGGAACCCGTCTGGGGCGGAGCCCCTGCTTTTCGATAGTCGGCTGGAGCAGATCGCGATCTGCCCGCGAAAACAAAGAGCGAGAGCGGCTTCCGTGAGCCAGGGCGAACGGAAGACGCTCTAGGCTTGGGAAAGGGCGGCGGACCAGGGGGACATGGTGTCGCTGATGCCGATGCGGGTGCCGTCCGCGCGGCTTTCGATGAGGTTGGGGCAGGCGAAATTGACCGGGAGCACGGCGTGCTCGACGGTTTCGAGCGGGCCTTCGGCGGCCAGCGCGGCGAGGATTTCCGGAGCGAGTCGGCGGTCCGCGGTGATTTCGTCCGGGCCCGAGACGTCGATGCGCGGGTGGTGGGCGGCCGTTTCGGGGTCCATGCCGAAATCGGCGACGAAGGCGAGCATCTGGACGACCGAGGCAAGGATGCGGCGGCCGCCCGAGGCGCCGGCGGCGATCCAGGGGCGGGTGCTCTCGCGGATGAGGCTCGGGCACATGTTGCAGAGCGGGCGCTTGCCGGGCGCGATCGAATTCGGCTGATCCGGGCGCGGGTCGAACCACATGACGCCGTTGTTCATCAGCACCCCGCTTTGCGGCAGCACGACGCGGCTGCCCATGGAGGAGAGGAGCGTGGTGGTCATGGCGACCATGCCGCCCTCCGCATCGCAGACGGAGAGGTGGGTGGTGCAGCTCTCCGCGGCCTTGGGCTCGGCGTCGCCGATGCCGGCAAGGCGCTCGGCGTAAGCGGTTTTGAGCGCACGGGCGAGGGCGACGTACCAGGATGCGCCCGGGGATGTGTCCGGGGCGGAATCCGGCGTGCCGGGGGCCGCGGCGCGCCGGCAGAGCTCCAGCACCCGGGCGAAGGTGGGGGCGGCGGTGAGGCCGCCGGGGAGCGAGAGCGTGCGGCCGGGAGCCCAGGCGATTTCGGTGGCGGGACCGAGGCGGGCGCGGCAGGCGCGGAGGTCCTCGGCATCGAGCAGGCCTCCCATGGCGGCGATGTCGGCAGCGATCGAGGCGGCGATCTCGCCTTCATAGAAATCGCGAAAGCCCGCGCGCTGAAGGCGCTCGAGCGTTTCGGGAAGGTTGCCGAGGCGGAAGAAGCCGGGCGTCCCCTGGTAGGGGGCGATGGGAGGCAGGCCGCCGGGAAGGTAGATGCGCGCGCTCTCGGGGTAGAGGCGGAGCACGGCGGCGGAGTTGGCGACCTTGAGGGTGGTGAACCAGTCCGCGGGGAGGCCGCGGCGGGCAAGGGCGATGGCGGGGGCGAGGATTTCGGCGAGCGGGAGGCGGCCGAAGCGTTCGTGCAGGGCGGCGTAGCCCGCGACCGAGGAGGGGATGACGAAGGAAAGGGGCCCGTGGATGTTGGCGTCGTTCTCGACCTCGGGCCAGGCGAAGAGATCCTGCTTGATGCGGCCGGTGAGGCGGAAGCGGGAAGGCTCGAGCGCGCGGGGAGCGACGGGGCCGAAATCGACGACCTCGGCGCGGGAGGCGCCGGCCGGGTGGACGAGAGCGAAGCCGATGCCGCCGAGGCCGGAGTTCCAGGGCTCGACCGCGGCGAGGGCGAAGGCGGTGGCGACGGCGGCGTCCGCGGCGTTGCCGCCGGCTTCGAGGATGGCGATGCCGGCCCCGGCGGCGGCGGCGGCCTGGGAGGCGACGATGCCGCGGCGGCCGCGGGCTGCGGGCTTGGTGAGCTGCCAGTGCTGGGTGGTGTGCGGCGGGGGCGTGAAGTCCATGGCGGCTCTTCCCTTCGGGGTCGGGGGGATGCTCGGCGGTTGCGGCGGGGCTGGCAATGGCGGGGCGAGGGCGAGGTTATTTATTTCTATTGACTCAGTAGAGATTAATGGCGTTGGATAGCAGGGAAGCGGCAGGTGACGGATTTTTGGGGGTTACAAGTATAGTTTATTGATGGGCTGAGAAGAGATTTCGCCGCACGGAGAGCCGGCAAACGCGATGGTCCCGGACAGGAGATGCCCATGAAACGCCGCACGCTGCTTGCCACCGCGCCCATCCTTGGGCCGGCTCTCGCACCCGCTATCGTCAGCTTTCGCTCCCTGGCCGCGGCGCCGAGCGATCTGCTCAATGCCTCCTATTCCGCGACGGTCGAGCTGTTCCGCGCCTACAATGCGCTGTTCGAGGAAAGCTGGCGCGCAAAGACCGGAACGCCGGTGACGATCCACGATTCGAACGGCGGGTCGGGCGCCGAGGCGCGCGCGGTGATCGAAGGGCTGCCGGCCGATGTGGTGACGCTGGCCCTCGCTTTCGACGTGGATGAAATCGCCAGGGCCGGGCTGATCGCGCCAGACTGGCGAAGCCGGCTGCCGGACGGCGGCGTGCCTTTCACCAGCACGATCGTGTTCCTGGTGCGCCAGGGCAACCCGAAAGAGATCCGCGACTGGCCCGATTTGGTGCGGCCGGGGGTGCAGGTGGTGACGCCCAATCCGAAGACCTCGGGCGGGGCGCGCTACAACATCCTCGCCGCCTATGCCTGGGCGCTGAAGGCGAACGGGGGGGATGCGGAGAAGGCGCGGGCCTATCTCGGGGCGCTGCTCAGGCATGTGCCGGTGCTCGACGCGAGCGCGCGCAATGCGACGCTTTCGTTCGTGCAGCGCGGGCTTGGGGACGTGCTGATCGCGTGGGAGAGCGAGGCGCTGCTTGCGATCGCGGAGGCGGGGAAAAAGCGGTTCGAGCTCGTGATGCCCTCGCTTTCGATCCGGGCCGAGCCGCCGGTTGCGGTGGTGGACAAGGTGGTGGACCGGCGCGGGACGCGGGCGCTGGCGGAGGCCTATCTCGGCACGCTTTACGGGCCCGAGGCGCAGGAGCTGATCGCGAACAACTATTACCGGCCGCGGCTGGCGGCCGTGGCGCGCAAATATGCCGCCCGATTCAAGCCGGTGCCGATGGTGAGCGTGGATGAGGCGTTCGGCGGCTGGGACGCGGCGCAGAAGATGTTCTTCGCCGACGGCGGGATTTTCGATCAGGCGTCCGTGCAGAGCCAGTGAGCAGGCGCGTGGCGGAGGCGCGCGTGGAGAGCGGGCGCTGGATGGGCAGGCGGGGTGCCTGGCGCGAGCCGAGCGTGCTGCCTGGATTTGCGCCAAGCCTGGCTGCGACGCTGCTCTGGCTCGGGCTTCTGGTGGCGGCACCGCTTGCGGTGATGCTGGCGACGGCGGCTGGGCTGGGTTGGAGCGGATTCTGGGCACTGGTGCTGAAGCCGCGCGTGCTCGGCGATCTTTCGGTGAGCGTTTCCTCGGCCCTCGCGGCGAGCGCGATCGATGTCGTGTTCGGGCTGGTGATCGCGTGGGTGCTGGCGCGGTACCGGTTTGCGGGGCGGCGGGCGATCGATGCGCTCATCGATCTGCCGTTCGCCTTGCCGACCGCCGTGGCCGGCATCGCGCTCGCCACGATCTACGCGAAAGAGGGGCCGATCGGCGCGGTGCTGGCGCCGTTCGGGGTTGCGGTTGCGTACACGCGTGCGGGCATCGTTGTCGCGCTGATGTTCGTGGGCCTGCCCTTCATCGTGCGCACGCTCGAGCCGGTGATCGCGGAGCTGGAGGCGGAGCAGGAGGAGGCGGCCGAAATGCTCGGGGCCTCGGGGACGGCAACGTTCCTGCGGGTGCTGCTGCCGCCGCTGGCGCCGGCGCTGCTGACGGGGTTCGCGCTGGCGCTGGCGCGTGCGCTCGGCGAATACGGATCGGTGATCTTCATCGCCGGCAACAAGCCGATGGTTTCCGAGATTCTGCCGCTGCTGATCGTGACCGAGCTCGAGCAGTTCGATGTTCCGGGCGCGGTGGCGATCGCGACGCTGATGCTTGCGGCTTCGTTCCTGCTGCTGCTTTCGGTGCATGGGATCGAGGCCTGGGTGCGGCGGCGCCATGGCGGCTGACGCAGCGGCCGCGCTCGCCGCGGGGCCGATGGGCGCGCGGCTGCGCGCGCCGGTCCGCACGCGGGGGGCGCGACGGGTCCTGATTTTCGTTGCGTTCGCGTTCGTCACGGTTTTCCTGGTTCTGCCGCTCGGCGTGATCTTCGCCGAGGCGTTCTCACTCGGCGCCCGGGCCTATGTGGCAGCGCTCGCCGATCCGGATGTGCGCGCGGCACTCTGGCTCACGGCCGGGATCGCGCTGGCGGCGGTACCGCTCAACACCGTGTTCGGGCTGATCGCCTCATGGTGCCTCGCGCGATTCCGCTTTCGCGGGCGGGGGGCGATCGTGACGCTGACCGAGCTGCCGCTTTCGATTTCCCCGGTGGTGGCGGGGCTGCTTCTGGTGCTGCTGTTCGGGCGCGGCGGGCTGCTCGGCGCGTTCCTGGAGGCGCACGGGATACACATCATCTTCGCGGTGCCCGGCATGGCGCTGGCGACGATCTTCGTCACCGTTCCCTACGTTGCGCGCGAGCTGATTCCACTGGTCGAGGCGCAGGGAAGCGAGGAGGAGGAAGCGGCGATCACGCTCGGCGCCTCGGGCTGGCAGACATTCTTCCGCGTGAGCCTGCCCAAGCTGCGCTGGGGGCTGCTTTATGGCGTGCTGCTCTGCAATGCGCGCGCGATCGGCGAGTTCGGAGCGGTATCGGTCGTTTCGGGCGCGGTGCCGGGGCAGACGAACACGCTGCCGCTTGAGATTCAGGCGCTCTATGACGGCTATCGCGTGCAAGGGGCATTTGCCGCCGCCTCCCTGCTTGCGGGGCTTGCGATCGTCACGCTGCTGCTCAAGGCCGCGCTGGAATGGCGGCACCGCGACGAGCTCAGCGCCGCGCGGCGGGCGCGTGCGGAATGAAGGGAGGACGGGCATGAGCACGCGGATCGAGATCGAAGGGTTGCACAGGATGCTGGCGGGGCAAATGGTGCTCGACAACATCGATCTTGTCGTGCAGCCCGGCGAGCTTGCAGCGCTTCTCGGCCCTTCGGGCTCGGGCAAGACGACGCTCTTGCGCATGATCGCCGGGCTCGACCGGCCGGACCGGGGTGCCGTGCGGTTCGACGGTGAGGATGTGCTGGCGCGGCCGGCGCGCGAGCGCGGGGTTGGATTCGTGTTCCAGCACTACGCGCTTTTCCGGCACATGACTGTCGCGCGGAATATCGGGTTCGGGCTTGCGGTGCGGAAGGTTCCACGCGGGCGGATCGAGGAAAAGGTGAGCGCGCTTCTGAAGCTCGTGCAGCTCGAGTTCCTGGGCGGGCGCTATCCGGCGCAGCTTTCGGGTGGGCAGAGGCAGCGCGTGGCGCTCGCGCGCGCGCTCGCGATCGAGCCGCGGGTGCTGCTGCTCGATGAGCCGTTCGGCGCGCTGGATGCGGTGGTGCGGCGCGATCTTCGGCGCTGGCTCAGGCGGCTGCACCGGGAGATGCACATCACGACGGTGTTCGTGACGCACGATCAGGAGGAGGCGTTCGAGCTCGCAGACCGCGTGGTCGTGATGAATGGGGGACGAATCCGCCAGAGCGGGGCGCCGATGCAACTCTATCGCCGGCCCGTCGATCCGTTCGTGTGCCGTTTCCTCGGCGAGGCGAACGAGATTCCGTGCCGGATCGAGAACGGCTTCGTGATCGCCGATGCGGGGTTCCTGCTCGGGCGCGCCGAGATGGGGACGGGCGGCGGCATCGCCTATGTCCGGCCGCATCAGATCGCCCTTCGTCCGAACGAAGCTGGAGACTGGCGAGTTGCCGAGCTGACGGCGGGCGGGGCGATGAGCCGGGTTGGCGTCGCGCGAGACGGGCTCAGCCTCGAGGCGAGCCTGGCGAGCGAGCGAGCGCTCGCGCTGGGGCTGCAGGCCGGGATGGGAGTGGAGGTCGAGATCGCCGGCGGGATGGTGATGGGCGACGCGGCGGATGCGCCGGTGACGCTGCTGCCGGCCCCGCACCGGGACAGGCCGCTTCTCACGGAGCGGAAGATCGAAAAGGATGAGAAGGAAGAGCCATCTTTTTCTGAAGAAAAAGAAGCAAAAAGACTTTTATCCGTTATCCGGACATACGACTCATCTCGGGACTTCGAACGAAGAGATAAGAACAGATAGAAGTTTTTCGGTTCTTTTTTTCAAAAGAGAACAACCTCCTTTGCCTGCCGCACGAAGGCGAGGCGTGCGGCGGACGAGTTCAAGCCGGAGCTCGGCAAGGAACGCGAGCGGTACCGCCTGCGCCGAGGTGGATGTTCTGGGCCGGGCAGGCTCGAACGGACCGGTGCTGCGACATGAAAACTTCACGTGCCCATTCGTTACAGGCATGGCCAAGTCCGGGTCGACGCGCCGGGCTTCGTCCGGCCCCCTCCTTGTGCCATAATCGTTGCGCCATACGGGAAATCCCGCCCATGAACGAGATTGCAGGCGTCCCGCCGGCGGCCACCGCCGGCCATCGGTCGGTTCAGGACTATATCGACGAGCTGCCGGTCTGGTCGGACGGCACGAACCTGAAGGCGGCGCCCATGACCCGGATGCAATGGCGCATCTGGGGGCTCGCCGCGGCCGGCAAGTTCTTCGAGGGCTATGTCGTCTTCATGACCGGCGTCGCGCTGCCGCTGATCGCGCGCGAGTTCGGCATCGGCGCCGCCGAGAAGGGCTTCATCAGCGCAGCCAGCCTCGCCGGAATCCTGGTCGGCGCGGTGCTGCTCGGCGGGCTTTCGGATTATTTCGGCCGCAAACGGATGTTCATCGCCGAGATGATCATCTTCTGCGCCTTCCTCGCACTGCTGATCCTCTGCACCAATTTCATCTCGCTCGTGATCTGCCTCTTCGGCCTCGGGATGGCGCTCGGCTGCGACTACCCGACCGCGCACATGATCATCTCTGAGAACATCCCGAGCGCCAACCGCGGCAGGCTGGTGCTCGGGGCCTTTGGCTTCCAGGCGGTCGGCGCGCTCGGAGGGACCGGGGTTGGGTGCCTCGTTCTTTCGCTGATGCCCGAGCTCGATGCCTGGCGATGGATGTTCGCGACCGCGCTGATCCCCGCCATCGCGGTGACGCTCGGGCGCTTCTTCGTCACCGAGAGCGCCCACTGGCTGCTGGTACGCGGCCATCACGAAAAGGCCGAGCAGGAGGTGGGCAGGCTGCTCACCCGTCAGCCGCAATATCCGACCGGCATCAAGCTCAAGCCCCGCGTCAAGGACGGGGGCAACGCGCCGGCCAAGCCTTCGTTCGCGGCTTTGTTCAACAGCCGCAACCGCCGCGCGACGATCTTCGCCTCGGTCCCCTGGTTCCTCCAGGATCTCGGCACCTACGGCATCGGCATCTTCACGCCCACCATTCTCGCCGCCGCGCTCGGCGGGCCGGCGGATCATGTGCGCAGCCTGAGCGACGTGATCTCCGACGGCATCCTTGCCGCCAAGGGTGCGGCGATGATCAACGTGCTGCTGATCGTCGGCATCTTCTGCGCCGTCATCCTCGCCGACCGTGTCGGGCGCATCCGGCTGCAGGTTTGGGGCTTCGTCGGCTGCGCGATCGGGCTGCTGCTCGCCTCCTTCTCGATCGATTTCAGCGGGCCCGCGAAGATCGAGATCATCTTCGCGGGCTTCATGCTCTTCAGCTTCATGACCAATCTCGGCCCGAACGCGCAGACCTACCTGCTCGCGGGCGAGGTTTTCCCGACCGAGGTTCGCGGCATGGGGGCCGGGTTCGCGGCCGCCTTCGCCAAGATCGGCGCGGTGGCGACCGCGTTCCTGTTCCCGATCCTGCTCGCGGCGATCGGCACGCGCTTCCTGCTCTACGGGCTGGTGATAACGTCGATCCTTGGAGCGATCGTCACCTGGCTCTACCGCATCGAGACCACCGGGATCAGCCTCGACGAGGTCGGCCTATGAGCCGCCGTCTGCTCGCGTTCTTCCCGCTGGCGCTCGGGCTGCTCGCGGTCCAGCCGGCGGGGGCGGCCGACGTGACGTTGCACGAGACGGGCTCGACCCTGCTCTACCCGCTGTTCCAGACCTGGAGCGCGGCTTACGCGGCGGCCAATCCCGGCACGACGATCGCAAGCGCGGCGACGGGCTCGGGCGCGGGGCTGGCCGAGGCGATTGCCGGGCACGTGCAGATCGGCGCCTCGGACGCCTATATGTCCGACCAGCAGGCCGAGAGCGAGCGGTGGATTCTCAACATCCCGCTCGCGATTTCGGCGCAGACCGTGAACTACAACCTGCCGGGGATGAACGCGACGCCGCTCAAGCTCGACGGGCCGGTGCTCGCGGGGATCTATGCCGGGACCATTCGCAACTGGGATGCGCCGGAGATCGCCGGGCTCAATCCCGGCCTGCATCTGCCCCATCACGCCATCATCCCGATCCGCCGCGCGGACGCTTCCGGCGATACCTTCATCTTCACCCAGTTCCTCGATTTCTCGACCTCGTCCTGGGACGAGGAGGTCGGGTACGGAACGACGGTGCCCTGGCCCGCCATTGCCGGCGCACGGACGGCGAGCGGCAATGACGGGATGGTGAAGACGCTCGCCGCCACGCCCTATTCGGTCGGCTATGTGGGCATCAGCTTTGCCGACGCGATCGCGAAGGCGAAGCTTGGCGTGGCGATGCTGCGCAACCAGGAAGGGCAGTTCCTGCTGCCGACGACCGAGACCGTGACGGCGGGGGCTTCCGAGCTCGACCCGCGCACGCCGGCCGATGAGCGGCTGAGCCTTGTTTTCGCGCCCGGCAGCAACTCCTACCCGTTGATCAACTACGAATACGCCGTCGTTTCAACCCGGCAGCCCGATGCGGCAACCGCCGCTTCGATCCGGAACTTTCTTCTCTGGGCGATCTCGCCCGAGGGCGGGAACGCGCCGAAATATCTCGAGAGCGTACAGTTCATCCCCCTGCCCGACTTCATCCGGGCCTTGAGCGAGAACCAGATCAACCGGATCCAGTAGGCTCCGGCCCGGAACCAGGAGGCGCGGATGGCGGACGAGATCGTCTTCTATACCCACCCGATGTCGCGCGGACGGGTCGCCCGCTGGATGCTGGAGGAGGTCGGGCAGCCCTACCGGACCGAGATCGTGGAATACGGACCGGCGATGAAGGGGCCCGAGTACCTCGCGATCAACCCGATGGGCAAGGTGCCCGCGCTTCGCCACGGCGAGATCGTGGTGACCGAGTGCGCGGCCATCTGCGCCTATCTCGCCGATGTTTTCCCGGAGGCCGGGCTCGCGCCGGCTTCGGGCGACGCGCTGCGCGGCCCCTATTACCGCTGGCTCTTCTTCGCCGCCGGGCCGCTCGATGCGGCCGCGAGCAACCATGCGCTGGGGTTCGCGGTGCCGGAAGGGCGCGAGCGGATGATGGGCTACGGCACTTACGGCGACGTGATGAACACGCTGGAGCGCGCGGTGGAGGGACGCGAATACCTCGTCGGCGACCGGTTCAGCGCCGCCGACCTCTATCTCGGCTCGCATCTGGGGTTCGGAATGCAGTTCGGGGCGATCGAGAAGCGTCCGGCCTTCCAGCGCTACTGGGCGCGGCTTGCCGACCGCCCGGCGGCGGTGCGGGCGCGCGCGATCGACGATGCGCTTGTTCCCGCGCCGGGCGGCTAGAGCGTTTTCCCGAGCAGATCGCGATCTGCTCCAGCCGACTATCGAAAAGCAGAGGCTCTGCCCCTGCACCCCGCTGGGGCCCATGGGTTCAAGTGTGGGAGGCCCCAGACCCCCCGCCCGTTTCAAGCCGCGTAAGCCGCAAATGGATTGCAAAGGCTCCGCCTTTGCTGGGGGCCAGGGGGCAAAGCCCCCTGGCAGGGGCGGAGCCCCTCACCTGTCTCAATACTTCGCTACGACTGTTCGCGATCAGACTGTCCCGCGCCGAGGGAAGCGAGGAGGTGCTCGCGCAGGCGGGCGTGGTCCGGGTGGGCTGGGTGGCGTGGCCGGGGCAGGGTCACGGGGCGGTCGAGGGCGATACGGCCGTTTTCGAGCACGAGCACACGATCCGCGAGCAGGAGCGCCTCGTCCACGTCGTGCGTGACGAGCAGGACGGCGGGACGGTGATTTTGCCAGAGGCGGAGCAGCAGGGTTTGCATGCGCAGCCGCGTGAGCGCATCGAGGGCGCCGAAGGGCTCGTCCAGCAGGAGGAGCTCGGGCTGGCGGACGAGGGCGCGGGCCACGGCCGCGCGCTGCGCTTCCCCGCCCGAGAGGGTGAGCGGCCAAGCCTGCGCGCGGTGGCTGAGGCCGACCTCCGCCAGGGCGGCAAGGGCGCGGGATCGGGCGTCTGCGAAACGGAGGCCGAGGGCGATGTTGTGCCAGACGCGGCGCCAGGGAAAGAGCCGCGGTTCCTGAAAGACGACGGCGCGGGCGGCGGGGACGCGGACGCTGCCCGCGGGCGCGGGATCGAGGCCGGCGAGCGTGCGGAGCAGTGTGGACTTGCCGGTGCCCGAGCGGCCGAGGAGGGCGGCGAATTCGCCGCGGCGGAGGGAGAGGCTGAGCCGGTCGAGCACCGGAGGTCCGCCGAAGCTGCGGGTGAGGCCGATGACCTGAGCAGCGGGGACGGGCGGGGCCGCGTTCATGCGCGGCGCCCGAGCGCGCCGAGGGTCGAAGGGCGCCAGGCAAGCAGCCGGGTTTCGAGCAGCCGCACGGCATAATCGGTGGCAAGGCCGAGGACGGCGTAGAGGCAGAGGCCGACGAAGATGATGTCGGTCTCGAGGAACTCGCGGGCATTCATGATGAGATAGCCTATCCCTGCGGAGGCGTTGATCTGCTCGGCGACGACGAGCGTGATCCAGGCGACGCCGAGGGCCTGGCGCAGGCCGACAAGGAAGCCGGGGAGCGAAGCGGGCAGGATGAGGTGGGCGACGGTCTCTGGGAAGGAGAGGCCGATGGTTGCGGCGACCTCGAAGAGCTTGCGGTCCGCACCGCGGATCGCGGCGTAGAGGTTGAGGTAGATCGGGAAGGCGGCGCCGAGCGCGATCAGCACGATCTTCGGCACCTCGCCGATGCCGAACCAGAGGATCATCAGCGGGATCAGCGCGAGATGCGGGAGCGTGCGGAGCATCTGCAGCGTGGGATCGAGCAGATCCTCCCCGAGCCGGGAGAGGCCGGTAACGAGGCCGAGCGCGGTGCCGGCGGCGACGCCGATGGCAAGGCCGACCGTGACGCGGGCGAGCGAGACGAGAAGGCTCGGCAGGAGCTGGTTGGAGATGGCGAGGTGCCAGAAGCTCTCGGCGATGGCGGAGGGTGGCGGCATCAGCCGGGCGCCGATCAGGCCGAGCGCGACGGCGGCCTGCCAGGCCGCGAGGAAGAGGAGCGGGGCGGCGATGCGGCGAAGGCGGGGGAGACGGACGAGGTTTTTCGGGCGAGCGGGGCTTTGGGCGTGCGGGGCGG
This sequence comes from Acetobacteraceae bacterium, assembly GCA_030037175.1. Taxonomy (GTDB): domain Bacteria; phylum Pseudomonadota; class Alphaproteobacteria; order Acetobacterales; family Acetobacteraceae; genus JAKAWQ01. Next base: position 380 of record JASHRV010000311.1, on the reverse strand, counting down.
GGAAGGCGGTGGCGGTGGCGGTCCGGGTGCTCATCATGGCGGGCCTCCGGTGGGATCTTTCCGGGCAGGTGGGGGAGGGTGAGAGATTGGGCCAACTTGAGTCAAGAAATATTATCGACCATATAGAGAATCAGCGGCGAGCAAACATCTCGGCGGCGGGTTGTGCGAAATGCCGCGAATCGTGCTCATCTGCAACGAGGCGAATCAGGGCCGCGTGGCGGCCAGGCGTGCAAGGACGGACGAGGTGCTTTCCCAGAAATGCAAATACGCGCTTCGTGCGCTCCTCGTGCTTGCGCGCGAGGAGGGGCCAGACGTGATGCTGATCAGCGAGATTGCCGAGCGCGGGAATCTGCCGAAGAAGTTCCTCGAGGCGATCCTGC
>JASHRV010000032.1 GCA_030037175.1 Acetobacteraceae bacterium | reverse complement strand
ACCTGCTCGCCGTAGCGCATGTCGGCCGAGTGGCGGACTCCGATCGGCCCCTCGAACCAGCCGAGCCTTTCCCTTCCTTCCTTCTCCATCGCCGCGAAATCGGCCCTGAGCTTCTCCGCATCGATTCCGGCCGGATCGAGCCGTGTCCGCGAGAGCTCGAGGCGAAGCTCGGTGCCGAGCATTCCCCACGCCGAGAGCACCGCGGCATCGAGCGGCACCGCGACCGCGGCGATGCCGACGGATGACGCGACCGAGCTTGCATGCAGCCCCGCCGCGCCGCCGAACGCGAGCAGGGTGAAGCCGCGCGGATCGACCCCCCGCTGCACGGTCGCCAGCCTGAGCCCGTCGGCCATGCGCGCATTGACCACACGATGGATGCCCGCAGCCGCCTCGGCGAGCGTGAGCCCGAGCGGCTGCGCCAGCGCCGCGACCGCTCGTTCGGCCGCCGCCCGATCGAGCCGCCCGCCCAGGAAGTTCGTGGGATCGAGCAGCCCGAGCACGAGGTTCGCGTCCGTGACCGTTGGCCGTTCGCCGCCCCTGCCGTAGCACGCGGGGCCGGGATCGGCGCCGGCGCTTTCCGGCCCCACCTGCAGGAGGCCCGAGGCGTCGATCCGCGCGATCGATCCGCCGCCCGCGCCGAGGGTGGCGATATCGAGCGCCGGAAGCGCGATCCGCGCTTCCCCGAGGCCGCGCGGCTTGGCCAGCGCCGCCTTTCCGTCCTGGACCAGCGCGATATCGGTCGAGGTGCCGCCCATGTCGAAGGTGACGAGCGCGGGCCCGAGCCCACGCCGTGCCAGCGCAGCGCCGGCCGCGACACCGCCCGCCGGCCCCGAGAGCACCGTGCCGGCGGCGAGCCGCCCGGCCTCCGCGACCGAGGCGAGCCCGCCATGCGAGAGCATGATCAGAAGCCGGCCGGAGAACCCTTCGTCCGCGAGCCTGCGCTCCAGCCGCGCCAGATAATCCTGTACGATCGGCCCGACCGCGGCGTTCGCGGCCGTCGTGCAGAACCGCTCGAATTCCTTGATCTCGGGCAGGACCGAGGATGAATGGGTGACGTAGATGCCGGGCAGCATCTTTCGTGCCGCGGCGGCGGCCTCGGCTTCGTGGCCCGGATTCCGCCACGAATGAAGAAAGCAGATCGCGATGGACTCGACGCCGTGCTGTCCGATCTGCCGGATTGCGGATTGCAGCGATTCGCGATCGAGCGGGACAGCGACGGACCCGTCCGCGCGGAGCCTCTCGCGGACGGCGCGCCTCCGCTCCGCGGGAACCAGCGGCTGCGGCGGAGGCATCCTGAGATTGTAGCGCTCGGGCTTGAGCCCCTCGCGCATCTCGATCACGTCGCGATGGCCCGCGGTCGTCAGCATCCCGACGCGCGCGGTCTTGCCTTCGATCAACGCATTCGTCGCGACGGTCGTTCCGTGAACAATACGTTCTGTCTGTGCGAGCAGCGTGGAGAGCTTCAGGCCGAGCTCCGTGGCGCCGAGCGCGAGCCCCGCGAGCACGCCTGCGGTTTGGTCGGAGGGGGTGGTCGGCGCCTTCGCGGTGATGATGCGCCCATCCGGCGCGGCGATCACGATGTCGGTGAAGGTCCCGCCGACATCGATTCCGATCGCAGGCCCGCTCATGGCGCTCCCCACCCGCCGCCGCCGCCCGACTGAACGACGAGCCGGCTGCGGGGCGGGATGACGATCCCGGTCTCCTTGGTTCCGAGCGGGCGGAGCTTCTCTCCGGGCGCATCCAGCCGGTAGTCGTGCGGCAAGCCGTCCGCCCCGCCGAGGATGCCGCGCGCGCCGTGACGCACCCCGTCGCCGGCCGTGTTGGCGAGGCAAGGCTCCTCGGTCTCGACCACCACGCTGAGCGAAGAGCCGTCGCCGCCCCGAAATTTTCCCGCGCCGCCGGATCCCGGCCGGAACTCGTGCTTTTCGAAGAAGAGCGGGAAACGAACCTCCGTCACCTCGATGCTGCCGAACTTCAGCCCGCCTGCCGAATGCCATTCCCCGGCTGCAGGCCAGCCTTCGCCCGCCGATGATGCGCCGCCGCCCGGCCGGGCCTGGAACAGATGCCAGAGGAAGCGATGGCGCGTGCGCGGGTCCTTGCCCTCGAGCGCGATGCGGAAGCGCCGGCCCCAGCCGGCCATGGCCCGCTCGGGACAGGCGGGTGCGAGCGCGGTGATCACCGCCTCGATGATTTCGTTGGAGCAATGGCTCGTGCAGAGCGTGACCGGCGCCGGCGGCTCGGCCCAGACGATCGTTCCAGGCCGCGCGGTGACGGAGAGCGGACGGAACGCGCCCTCGTTGCGCGGCAGGTCGGGATCGAGAAGGAAGGCAAAGGCCATCGCGGCGGCCGAGCGCATATTCGCGTGCGAAGAATTGACGAAGCCCGTGCTCTGGGGATCGGAGCCCGAGAGATCGATATGGACCTCGCTGCCCCGCTTGGTGACGCGGGCACGGATGCGGATGTCGGTTCGTCCGTGGCCGTCATCGTCGAGCACGGCCTCGCCTTCGTAGACGCCGTCGCGCCAGCCGGCGACGATGGCGCGGGCCTGGCGTTCGGCGCCGTCCAGGATCGCGTCGATCCCGGTGAGCACGGCGGTGGCGCCGAATTCCGCGAGCGTTTCGCGAAGGCGCGTGACGCCGAGCCGTGCCGCGCCGATCATCGCGGCGAGATCGCCGCGAAAATTCCTCGGATGGCGGACATTCGCCGCGAGCATCGCAACCAGGTCCTCGCGGATCACGCCGTTCTCCGTGAGGCGGATGGGCGGGATCCGCAGCCCCTCCTGCCAGATCTCGGTCGCGGCGGCGTTGTACGCGCCGTGCGTGGCGCCGCCGATATCGCTCTGATGTGCCCGGACCACCGCGTAAAGGATCGCATCCGGCTCGGCGAAGATCGGGATGAAGGCGGTGATGTCCGGCAGGTGGCTCCCGCCATGGTAGGGATCGTTGAGGAGATAGACCGCGCCCGGCTCGGGCGCGGGGAAGGTCTCGGCAAGCGCCCGCACCGCCCAGGGAAGCGCCCCGACATGGACCGGGATGTGATCGGCCTGGGCGATCAGGCGGGCTTTCCCGTCCAGCAGCCCGACCGAGAAATCGCGCGAGGAGTTGAGGATCTGCGAATAGGAGGTGCGCAGCATCGCCTCGCCCATTTCGGCGGCGATGCTGGCGAGGCGATTCTGCAGGACCGCTAGGGCGATCGGGTCGAGCATGACCCGATGCTGCCAGAGCGGGTGAAGGACGGCCAGCGCTGGTCCACGAGGCCGCGGGGAGAACCGGGCGACGCCTGGGCTGCGGGGCGCCGCAGCTGATCCCGTCAGTGGCCCTTGGCGGGGTGGTAGCCGTCGGTCAGGGTCTGTAGGAAGGCGATGATGTCCTTCTCGTCCTCAGCGGTCATCGCCGGCTGCTCGCCGAGCTTGCGGTCGAACGGCGGATCGATCACGTCGACATTGGCCCAGTAGCGCGACGGAATGTCGTTGTATTTCTCGACCTTCCCGTTCGGGCCGCGCGGGTAGATTTTTTCCGGGTTGGTGTCGCGGAAATCGTAGAAATCCATCACCTGCTGAAGGTTGTGGTAGATGCCGTTGTGGAAGAAGACGTGGCGGGTCGCGACGTTGCGCAGGGTGGGCGTGAGGAAGAGGCCGCAATACTGCGTATCCTTGGCCATGTCCGTGCGGTACGGACCACAGATGCCGAGGTCGAAATAGTTCGGATTGCGGTTGACGGCGAGGGCCGGGTTGCGCGGCACGGCAAGCGCCTCGAACTGGTGGTCGGTGAAGAGAGGTGGCTGGCCGTCAGGATCCGGCTGGTCGAGATGGCAGCCGCCGCAATCGGCCTTCGCCGGATCGTTGAAGAGGATATAGCCGCGCATCTCCGTGCGCGTCAGCCGCGCCCTGCCCTCGAGCCAGTAGTCGTATTTGCTGGTGTAGGGATGGAACGCCGGGTCCTCGATCTCGTAGCGCGCCACGGCGAACATCGCTTCCGCGACCACCATCCGCGGGTTCGAGAAGATCGATGGCCCGAAGAGTTGGACGAAGAGCGAAGCGTAAGGCCCGTGTTGGAGCTTCGCGGCCACCTTTTCGATGCTGCCGCCGTCCATCTCGAAGGGGCTGAGGAGGGGAAAGACGGCCTGGTCCTGCAGCGTATCCGCGCGCCCGTCCCAGAAGAGGCCGCCCTGTGGAACGAGATTGGCGGCGGTGGCTGCTGTGTCCTGCGCGGTTTTCTGGGTCCGTGAAGTGTCCTGGCTGGCCGCCACCATCTGCGTGATGCTGACCGTCTCGTTCGTGTCGTTGTCGGGGCCGATGCTGAAATTGGGCTGGCGCTCGAGATACATGAGGGAGGGCACGGCGCGCACGCCCTGGCGGGTGAGGTCAGGTCCGCCGAGCATCACGGAAAGGGCATTGGGTGGGCCGTAGGCGTGCGCCGGGCTGTGGCAGGAGGCGCAGGAAAGCTTGCCGGAGCCGGAGAGGCTCGGGTCGAAGAAGATGCGCTGCCCAAGCTGCGCCATCGCCGAGAAGGGGAGGGCGGGAGGGCGGATGAGCGCCACGGGGTGCGGATTCTCGCCCTCGCTGAGGATGTAGCTCGCGATCGGGCTGCTGAGCCATTGATCGAGAGGAACCGGGCTTTCGGCGATCGTGACGCCACCGGCGCCGATCAGCAGCGCAAGCACGATGCAGGTGCCGGTCAGCGGCCAGCGCCAAGGCCCCCGCACGAGCGCCCCAAGGGAAAGTTTTCCGTGGGGGGCGGAATTCGTGAAGAGAGGGTCGGGTGCCGGGCCCCCATGAGGCCCGGCACCCTGATGGCTCGAAGAGCTCACTTTAAAGCTGTTGTTTCTATCGTTTCGATCACGGATTCAGGACGACCACCCCGGTCGACGGGTTGAGAAAGAGCCGCTTGGTGTGGCCGCCGTTCGGGGAGAAGTCAAACATGTCCATGATCGAGCCGGTCGTGGCATCGAACGCGCCGTCGCCCAGCCGCGCGCCCTTGAGCCAGTTGTCCTCGATGAAGCGGACGACCGAGGCCTGGGAGATATAGGTGTGGCTCACATAGTTCGGTTTCGCCCAGGGCGAGATGACGAAGAAGGGAAGGCGGGTGCCCGGGCCGCAGCGGCCATTGACGGGCTTGCCGGCCACGCCCGGAAGGGGCGTCCCGCTGCCGCACTTGCCGGGTCCGTCGAGCTGGTCGGCCTGCGGGTCGAAGGAGGCGTTGGTGGTCGTCGCGAAGGCGTGGTCGTACCAGCCGTCCGAGTCATCCCAGGTGATGACGACGGCAGTGTTCTTCCAGGACGGCAGAAGCTGGAGGAAATCGAGCAGGTCGACGATACCTGTCTGCTCGTTGATCGGATCGGAATAGCCGGCATGGCCGTCCTCATAGGCCGGCATCTTGATGTAGGAGACGGCAGGGAAGTTGCCGCTCTTCACCGCGTTGTAGAAATCCTGAATGTCGTATTCGTGGTTCGCGGGGTCGGCGCTGCCGTTGCGATCGAAGCTGTA
>JASHRV010000310.1 GCA_030037175.1 Acetobacteraceae bacterium | reverse complement strand
CGCAGATGGGCTGCCGCGGCTGGAGCTTTTCCGACGTGCTCCCCTTCTTCAGGAAATCGGAGGATGCGGAATCCGGCGATGCCGAGGTGCGCGGCAAGGGCGGGCCGTTACGGGTGGAGAACTATCGCACCATCCTGCCGCTGACCCATCGTTTCGTCGAGGCGGCGCGCGAGGCGGGCTATCCCTTCAGCGAGGATTTGAACGGGCGGGCGCAGGAGGGGGTCGGCTATTCGCAGATGACGCGGCGCGGGCGGTTTCGCGCCTCGACCGCGCGCACCTTCCTTGCCGCGGCCAAGGGGCGGGAGAATCTCCGCATCGAGACCGAGGCGCTGGCGACGCGGCTTCTTTTCGAAGGCACGCGCTGCACGGGCGTTGCGTTCCGCCAGCGCGGCAAGGACGTGGTGGCGCGAGCCAGTCGCGGGGTGGTGCTGTGCGGCGGGACGGTGAACTCGCCGCATCTGTTGCAGATTTCGGGCATCGGGCCGGACGAGCATCTCGCCGCGATCGGGGTGCCGGTTCTTCATGCGCTGGCGGGCGTGGGGCGCAATCTCATCGATCATTACGTTGCGCGGATTGCGCACCGGGCGAAGGATGCGGTCTCGATCAATCAGCTTGCGCACGGGCTGCCGCTTGCGCGCGAGGCGCTGCGGTTCGCGCTGACGGGGCGCGGGGCGCTCACCTTCGGCGTGACGACGGCGCAGGTTTTCTGCCGCTCACGCGAGGGGCTGGCGAGCCCGGACCTGCAGCTTCTGTTCACCCCGGCGAGCCATGATCCGCAGAAATTCGGCACGCTCGAGCGCGCGCCGGGATTCTCCGTTGCCGTGTGCCCGGTGCGGCCGGACAGCCGCGGCACGGTCATGGCGGCCTCCGCCGATCCGGGGCGGGCGCCGGTGATCACGCCCAACTATCTCTCCGCACCGAGCGATGTGCGCGCGCTGATCGCGGGGCTGCATTTCGTGCGGACGATTCTCGCGCAGCCGGCGATCGCGCGCCACAGCGCCGGCGAGACGCTGCCGGGGGCGGCGGTGAGCACCGACGAGGCGCTGGCCGATTATGCGCGGCACTACGGCACGACGCTCTATCATCCGGTGGGCACCTGCCGGATGGGCGAGGACCCGATGGCGGTGGTGGATTCGCGCTTGCGCGTGCGCGGACTTGCGGGGCTCAGGGTGATCGATGCCTCGGTGATGCCGACGCTCACCACCGGCAACACGAATGCGCCGACGATCATGATCGCCGAGAAGGGTGCCGCGATGATCCGCGAGGATGACGGGGATGGGTGAGACCAGCGCGCCGTCGTCCGTCATGTGGACGCGGATCGGGCTCAACGGCTTCAATTTCTTCACCGCGGCCCTGCAGACCGGGTTCGGGCCGTTTCTCGCCATTTACCTTTCCGGCAGCGGCTGGAGCCAAGGGGCGGTGGGGCTGGCGCTCAGCGTCGGCACGATAGCCAGCGTTGTCAGCCAGGTTCCCGGCGGGCTGCTGGTCGATCACGTGTATCACAAGCGGCTCATCTGTGCCGTGAGCCTGGGCGGGGTTGGGTTCAGCGCGCTGATGCTCGCCTTCTGGCCCGGGCTCGTTCCGGTGTGGGGCGCGCAGATCCTGCACGCGTTCGGCAGCGCGGTGCTGACGCCGGCGATCGCGGCGTTGACGCTCACCTTGTCCGGGCACGGCGCGTTCGGCGAGCGCGTGGGCGGCAATGCCCGCTATGCCTCTCTCGGCAACGCGGGCGCGGCGGCGCTGCTCGGCGTGGTCGCTTCCCACATGTCCTACCGGGCGGTGTTCTTTCTCACCGCCGCGATCACCATTCCGGCGCTGATGTCGCTCCTCCTGATCACGCCGGGGAAGATGATCATGCCGGGGAAGATCGACCGGCGGAGCGACCATCCGGCGATGCTGCATCCGATAGAGCGCAAGGCGCGGCACCATCATGTCTTTCTCGAGCTGCACCTGCATACGTTCGCCCTCTGTGTCGCCCTGTTCGGGCTCGCCAACACGGCGATTCTGCCGATCGCGCTGAATGCGCTGGCCGCGCACCACAAGGAGGCCGGCCTGGCGACGACGGGCTCGATCATCGCCGCACAGGTTGTCGTGGTGCTGTTTTCTCCCTGGCTCGGTCATGCCGCGGACCGCTGGGGGCGGCGGCCGCTGCTCGTGATCGGGTTCGCAGCGCTGCCGCTGCGCGCGCTGTTGTTCGCGACTCTGCCCGGGGCCGGGCTGCTGGTGGGGTACGAGCTGCTCGACGGTGTGAGCGCGGCGGTGATGGGGATCATGATTCCGCTGATCGCGGCCGACCTCACGCGGCGGACGGGCTTTCTCAACCTGGCGATCGGCTCGTTCGGGCTTGCGGCGAGCCTCGGGGCGACGGTCAGCACAACCGTCGCCGGGTGGATGGCCGATATGTTCGGGCTGCGCGCTGCGTTTCTGGGGCTGGCCGCCGCGGGCGGGGCGGCGCTGCTCATCGTTCTTCTCGTCATGCCGGAAACGCGGCCGATGCGGTTCCGGGCCAAGGTTCCCGCCTGAGGATTTTCCCTTTTTCGCGGCGGCCTATTGCCGGCAACGTCTGCGGGATGCCTGATGGCAAAGGATGCCGAAGGGGACGCGGATGAGCGTAAGGACTGACGCAAGGACCGACTGGGCCGGTGTTGCGGCGGCGATCGCCCGCGCGGAGCGGGGCGAGACCGTGCTCGGCGTTGCGGTGATCGCGCCGACGGGCGAGCGGTTCGGCCACAATGAGAACCGGCGCTTCGTCGCCGCGAGCACGGTCAAGGTGCCGCTCATGATCGAGCTTTTTCGCCGCATCGATGCAGGGGAGCGCAGGCTTGCGGACACCTATCGGCTGCGGGCCGAGGACCGCGCGCCGGGCAGCGGGGTGATGCTCCATCTGCATGAGGGGATGGAATTCACCTTCAATGATCTCGTCTATCTGATGATCTCCATCAGCGACAACACGGCGACCAACATCCTGATCGATGAAGTCGGCATGGAGGCGGTGAACGCGACCATGCGCGGCCTCGGCATGTCCGGCTCGGGGCTGCGGCGGAAGATGCAGGGGCGTGCGGCGGCCGCGGAGAAGGACGAGAACTGGGCGACGCCGAACGACTACGCCAAGGTGATCGCGGCGCTGCTGGATGACGAGGCGGCGTCCTCCGCTTCGTGCGGGGCGATGATCGCGATGCTCGAGAAGCAGCAGAACGAGAGGCGCATCGCGCGGTATCTGCCGAAGGACGGCCGGCCGCGCTGGGGCTCGAAGACGGGAAGCGTGCCGGGCGTGTGCAACGATGTCGGGTTCATCATGACCAGGCGCGGCGCGCTGATCCTCAGCATCTTCTGCCACCTCCCGCCCGACGCGCACGCGGGCGAGGAGATCATCGGGGATATCAGCCGCGCGGCATGGGAGGCGGCGGGCCTCGATTGATTGAAGGCAGGGGGCTTTGCCCCCTGACCCCCAGCAAAGGCGGAGCCTTTGCAATCCATTTGTTCTTAAAACGATCGGGGGTCTGGGGCCTCAAGGCCCCAGCGGGTTCAGGGCGGAGCCCTGACGGGGTCCAGGGGCAGAGCCCCTGGTCAGCCGCCGTAGAAGACGGCGTCGCCGAGGTCCTTCATTTCGAGGATCGCCGCGTCCGGCCGGCCGGCAAGCGGGGAGGGGAGATGCGCCTCCGTCACCTCGGCGACGACGATGTGGTGATCGCCCTGTTCGACGATCGTTTTCACCGTGCATTCGACGGCGCCGACCGCGGCTTCGAGGATCGGCGCGCCGTTGGCGCCGAGATGAAAGGCCTGGCCCGAGATTTTTTCGCCGTTGAGCTCGGCGGGGCGGAAGAAGGTGAAGGCGAGGCCCTTGCCTTCCTTGCCGAGCATGTTGAGCGCGAATTTGCCCGCAGCTTTGACGACGGCGTAGGCGCCGGAATCCGCCTTCACGCCGACCACGAGGAGCGGGGGCGAGAAAGCGGTCTGCGTCACCCAGTTCACGGTTGCCGCGGCGACGCCGCCCTTTCCGTCGAGCGCGGTCATCACGTAGATCCCGTAAGGGATCATCCGGAGCACGGTCTTTTTCGCATCCGCGTTCATCGCTGCTTTTCCCCCGCAAGCTCGTGCACCAAGGCTTCCCATTCCGCCTCGAGCGTGCCGCCCGCCACGGGGCGGCCGGCGCGCGCGTACCAGTAGCGCGCGTTGGAAAGATCGCCCTCCTTGCGGTGCAGATAGGCGTGCACCGCGGAGCCGTTCTTTCCCTCGTCTTCCTGGGCGAAGCTGTGCGCGCGGTGCCAATCGCCCTTCGCATCCCACCAGAGCGCGGCGAGCGCGGCGGGAAGGTCAGCGGGCGGGGCTTCGCCCGCGAGGCTGGCGCGGAATGCGGCGAGATCGGTCACGGCATGTGCTCGCCGCGATCGTAGCGGCGCCAGGCGCTCATTTGCAGGGCCGAGGTCGTGCAATGCACGACGACGGGGCGGGTCTTCACGGCGAAGGCGGCGTCGATGCCCTCCGCCACTTCGGACTCGTCGCGGATGGTGATGCCTTCGGCGCCGAAGGCGCGGCCCCAGGCGGCGAAATCCGGGTTGGTGAGACGGGTCGCCTCCATGAAAGGGCGGTCCGGATAGCGCATGTGCGTGTGCATCCCGATCGTGCCGTACATGCGATTGTCCGAGACGATCATGATCGGATTGCAGCCGTACTGCCGGGCGGTGGCAAGCTCGTTCCCGCTCATCAGCACGCCGCCGTCGCCGACGAAGGCCACCACCTGGCGGCCGGGATGGCGGAGTGCTGCGGCGACCGCCATCGGCACGCCCGAGCCCATGGCGCCGACGACGGAGGAGAGAAAGATCTGGCCGGGGCGGAAATCGAGATAGCGGTGGACGAAGGAGCCGAAATTGCCGGCATCCGAGGTGACCGCCGCGTCCGGGGCGAGATGGCGGTTCACCTCGCAGACGATGGCGGCGAAGTTGAGCCCGTCCGGCACCGGGTCCCAGCGCGGCTCCATCAGGCCGCGATGGAGCGAATGCAGGCGCGCGACCCAGGCGCGGCGCGATTCGGTTCGCTTTGGCGCGTCGGCGGCGAGGAGGGCCTGGATCACCTCGTGCGGCGAGCAGGCGAGGCCGAGCTCGGGGCGCCAGACGCGGCCGATCTCGTCCGCGTCCGGCCAGACATGCACGAGCGGAAGCTGGGGCTCGGGCGCGCGCGGGAAGCGATAGCCCTGGCTCACGGTGTCGGTGAGGCGTTCGCCGAGCGCCAGCATCAGGTCCGCCTTGCGCATCTCCTCGAGGAGCGGCGGCGGGACGCGGATGCCCATGTAGCCGCCGTGATTCGGATGGCTCGTATCGAAAAGCTGGGGGCGGCGGTGGGTCGGGCAGATGGGCAGCATCCAGCGCTCGGCGAGGTGGCGGAGATCTTCGCTGGCGGCCGGGTCGGCGAGGGAGTCGGAGATGAACGCTCCGCCCACCAGCACGAGCGGGCGCAGGGCGCGGTCGAGCATGTCGGCGAGGCGGGCGAGATCGGCGGCGCGAGGCGCGGCGAGGGCGCGGGGGCGGGGCGCGCTCAAGGGGGCGTCGGTCTCTTCGTCGAAGAGGTCCTCGGGCAGGATCACCGCGACGGGGCCGGGGGTTGCGCTTTCGGCGAGATGGAAGGCGCGCGCGATCGCTTCCGAGGCCTGGGCGGGCTCGTTCACCTCGATCACCGATTTCGTCACATCGCAGAGCAGGCGCGAATAATTCTGCTCCTGCAGGGCCTGGCGGCCGAATTCCGCGCGCTCGACCTGGCCGATCAGCATCACCATGGGGGTTGCGTCGTGATACGCGGAATGCAGCGCCACCATCGCGTTCGAGAGGCCGGGACCGCGCGAGACCATGGCGACGCCGGCGCGCGGCCGAAGGCGGCCGTCGGCGGCGGCCATGAAGCCCGCGCCGCTCTCATGGCGGCAGACGATGAGGCGGATCGCGTTGCGCTCGGCGAGCGCGGTGGTGAGCCCGACATAGCTTTCGCCGGGCACGCAGAAGATCTGGTCGATGCCGTGCGCTTCCAGGCTTTCGGCGATCAGGCGGGCGGCGGTCCTGGACATGTTTCCGGACATGTTTCCCCGGGGTCGTTGTTGGCGTTTCCCGTATCACGGGATGCGGGTCGGGCTAAGGCCTGGGTGGGCCCGCGATATTCGCCGCGTAAGGGTTCCAAGGGCTCCGCCCTTGGTGAAGGTGCAGGGGGCAAAGCCCCTGCACCTAGCGCGGGGCGCGGAAGATGAAATTCTGGCGCGCGCCGTAGTTCCAGAGGAAGACGACGGCGGTGGCGACGAGCTTGGCCGGCAGGCGGCCGGTGCCGGCCATCTCGATCATCACCCAGAGCGCGGCCTCGTTGAGCAGCAGGCCGATCACGCTCACCGCGAGCACGAGCGCCGCCTCGTGATGGCGGCGGAAGCGCACGCCGCTCTCGAAGACGAAGCGGATCGAGAGCAGGTAATTGACGACGACGGAGACGACGAAGCTCATCATCGCGGCCCAGAACCAGGGCACGCCGTATTTGCCGGTGAGGATCATGAAGCCGCCGATATCGACCACGGTGGCGATCCCGCCGACGACGAAGTAGCTGTAGAAAGTCGCGGGAATCGCCTGGATCGGGCGCAGCAGTCTGAGGGCGGGCCGCTCCGCCTCCATCGGGTTGTCTCTTCCAGCGCGCGGGCCCATCCCCATCATCTCAGGAGTAGAGCCCGGCGGCCTTGGCGCGCAACCGCGCGAGCGCCACGAGGAGATCGAGCGTGGGGGTCTCCACACCCGCGAGGCGGGCAAGCTCCAGCGGCGCGTCGAACATCGCCGCGACCTCCATGGGCCGGCCGAGCCTGAGGTCCTGCGCCATGCTCGGCAGGTGGGCGAGGTTCCTGCCGGCGGCGAGCTGGGCCTCCGCATCCACGGCGATCGGGCGGCCGAGGGCGGCGGCCATCGCCTCGGTTTCGGCCGCGATGCGGCGCACCGCATCGGCGCAGGCGGGCTCATGGTAGAGCAGGTTCGGCCCGGCCTCGGCGAGCACCGCCATCGGCGTGCTGCAGAGATTGAGCACGAGCTTCTGCCACACCGTCCTGCGGATGTCCGGGCTCGCCTCGGTGGGCAGGCCGCCCGCGGTCAGCAGGGCGGCAAGGGACTGCAGGCGCGGGGAGATGCTGCCGTCCGGCTCGCCGAGGGCGAGGCGGTTGGTGCGGGTCGCGACCTCGACGATGCCCGGGGCGGTTGCGGTGCAGGCGGACCAGACCACGCCGCCGATGACGCGGTCCGGGCCGACGGCGCTGTGAAGCGCTTCGCCGGGGTCGAGCCGAGGAAGGCGCCGGCCGTCGAGCGGCCCGCCATGGCGGAGGAAATACCACCAGGGAATGCCGTTGATGATGAAAGCGACGGGGGTTTCGGGCCCGAGCAGCGGCGCGATGGTGGCGGCAACCGCGGCGAGGCCGGGGGCTTTCACCGTGACCAGCACGGCATCCTGGGGCCCGAGCTTTTCCGGATCGTCGCTGGCGGCGGGATTGAAGCGGACCTCACCGTCCGCGGCGCGGACGGTGAGGCCGTTTGCCCGGATCGCGGCGAGCGAGGCGCCGCGGGCGAGGACCGAAACGTCCGCGCCGCCCTTGAAGGCGCGCGCGGCGACATGGCCGCCGATCGCGCCGGCGCCGAAGACGCAGAGCTTCACGCGGTCTCTTTCGCGCAGTGCGCGACGAAGCGGGCGCCGAGCTCCGTGAGGCGCTCGACCAGGGCGGCGCCGGTTTCGGAAGAGGCGAGGCGCGCATCGGAATTGAGCGCCCCACCCGGCGCGGATTCGGGAAACTCGATCGGGAGCGCGATCTCGGCGGATTCGAAGCGTGCCGTGCCAAGGCCGGTGACGGGAAGGCCCATGAACGGAGCGGGCGCGGCGGGCGCGGGCACGAGGTCCGGGCGCATCAGCGCGGGGAAGAGATGCATCGCGATGCTGGTGAGCGGATCGGCGCCGTGGCCGGTTGCGGCGCGCGCCTTTTCGGGGCCGACGATGTCGGGCAGCAGGGCGCCGGCGATGCGCCAGAGATAGAAGCTCGGGATGACGATGCCGCGCGCCTTGCGGATCGCGAGCGTGACCTCGTGGATCACGGGGACGTTGCCGCCGTGGCCGTTGACGATGATCAGCCGCGTCTGGCCGTGGCGGAGGAGTGCTTCGAGAATTTCCGAGAGCAGGGCGCGGAAGGTTGCGGGCGAAAGCGCGATGCCGCCGGGCGCGTGGCCGAAATGGTCGGCGGCGCCGAAGGGGACCGTGGGGGCGACCAGCACATCCGTGCCGAGGGTCTCCGCGCGCGTGGCGATGCGTTCGGCGATGGCGGCGGCGTGGAGGAAATCGCCCATGGGCGCGTGCGGGCCCTGGTCCTCGTGGCTGCCGAGCGGGATCAGGATGACCGGACGCGACGCGAGGCGGGCGCGGGCCTCCGCGGCCGTGAGATGGGCGAGCAGGTGCTTCGTCATGCAAGGAGCTCCATCGCGGCGCGCGCGAGCGCCTGCACGCCGAGCCCGATGCAGGCCTCGTCCGGCTGATAGGCGGAGTTGTGGAGCCTGTCGTCGCGGCCGGGCTGGCCGGAGCCGATGCGGAGCTGGAACGCGGGCACGCGTTCCGCGATCAGGGCGAAATCCTCGCCGCCGAGGCTCGGCTTGCCGGCGGCGATGACGTCGCCGAACTGCGCGCGCACGGCGCCCACGGTGCGATCGAGCACGTCATCGTCGTTCACGAGCGCGGGCACGCCGTGGACGTAATCGAGCGTGCAGCGGACGCGGAGGCTGGCGAGCGCGCCTTCGCAGAAGCGGCGGATGGCGGCCTCGGCGACGCGGCGCGTCTCCGCATCGAGCGTGCGGACGGTGCCGCGGAAGGTGACCTCGTCCGGGATGATGTTGTTGGCGGTTCCGCCATGGATCGCGCCCACCGTGACCACGGCGGGGCGGATCGGATCGACCTCGCGCGAGACCACGGTTTGCAGCTGGGTGATGAGGTGGGCGGCGGCGACGATCGGGTCGATCGCCGTTTCGGGGTGCGCGGCGTGGCCGGAGCGGCCGTGGACGGTGATCGCGAAGCGGTCCGAGGCGGCGAGGCAGGCGCCGCGGCAATAGCCGAAGCTGCCGACCGGCATGTCGGGGTGGTTGTGGAAGCCGAGGGCGAGATCGACCCTGGGCTCGTCGAGCAACCCGTCCTTGATCATTTCCGCGGCCCCGCCGAGCGATTCCTCGGCCGGCTGGAAGACGAGCTTGATGCTGCCGGCGAATTGCGGCGCGAGCTCCTTGAGCACGGCGGCGACGCCGATCAGCGTGCTGGTATGGATGTCGTGCCCACAGGCATGCATCAGGCCGGGGACTTCGCTGGCGAAGGGAAGGCCGGTCTGCTCGGCGATCGGCAGCGCGTCCATGTCGGCGCGGATGGCGAGAACGGGACCGGGGCGACCGCCTTCGATCAGGCCGACGATTCCGGTGCGGCCGATGCCGGTGCGGTGGGGGATGCCGAGCCGGTCGAGCTCGGCGGCGACGCGGGCGGCGGTGCGCACCTCCTCGAAGGCAAGCTCGGGGTGGGCGTGGATGTCGCGGCGGATGGCGATGAGCGCGGGGGCGATGCGATCGGCGGCGGCGCGGATCTCGGAGCCGGGGTCGTTGAGGCGGGCGGAGGCGGTGTCGGCCATCATCTACCTTGAACGATGCTGCAACGCATCATGAAAGCACCGCGCGGCGCGGGCAAGACGCCGCGGCGGAGCCCTCGTTCATGCTGTCATCCATTGGGCTGTTATCCATTGGGCAGACGTG
This sequence comes from Acetobacteraceae bacterium, assembly GCA_030037175.1. GTDB lineage: Bacteria > Pseudomonadota > Alphaproteobacteria > Acetobacterales > Acetobacteraceae > JAKAWQ01. Next base: position 14,390 of record JASHRV010000310.1, on the reverse strand, counting down.
CCGCTGTCACGCAGCAGGCATCGCGCCTTTTCCGGCCGTCCGGCCGGTGCCTCGGGGATCTCAGCCGAGCGCTGCCATCAGCTCGGTCTCGGTCGGGAAGCGCCCTTCCGCCTTCTTGGAGAAGCGGAGCTTTCCATCCACCGTGATCTCGAACACGCCGCCGCCGGTCTTGCGCAAGACGATCTCGGCGCCGGGCTCCTTGCTCAGGATCAGATCCCGCGCGGCTAAGGCGCGCGGTTCATAGCCTCACCGGCCGCAATATTCGATGTCCACCTTCATTCCGCCATCCTCGTCCCGAACGAGGACGAACACTCGGCAAGGCGAGGGCCGAGGTCAAGCCGGGCGCCCGACGGAAGCTTGCGCGGCCGCTTGCAATGATATCTTTTGTTTCAACCGAGGATGGTCATCGGCGATGATCGGGGCCAAAGATCGCGCCCCCTGAGACGCACAACGAGACCGGAAACCGCCATGACCGTTCTTTCCCCCGCTCCCGGCCCCGCGCCTTCCGCAACACCCGCCCAGGGGGCTGCCCCGGGGCCTGCCCGTGGTGCCGCCGCAGGACCCATCGTTCCCGTCATTCTCTGCGGCGGGGCGGGCACGCGGCTCTGGCCGCTCTCGCGCGAGAGCTTCCCCAAGCCGCTCTGGCCGCTCGTCTCGGAGCAGTCGCTGATCCAGGACACGGCGCTGCGCGCCGCCGGGGCCGAGTTCGCCCCGCCGCTGATCGTCGCCAACGAGGCGCACCGCTTCCTGATCGCCGAGCAGATGCAGAATGCCGGGATCGGGGGCGCGCGCATCGTGCTGGAGCCGGAGGGGCGCAACAGCGCGCCCGCGATCGCCGCCGCCGCCCTGCTCGCTGCCGAGAGCGACCCGGAATCGGTGCTCTGGATGATGGCGGCCGATGCGGCGATCGGCGATCCCGCGGCGCTCGGCCAGGCGCTCGCCGCCGCCCTGCCCGCGGCGCGCGCGGGCTGGATCGTCACGTTCGGCATGAAGCCCACCCATGCCGAGACCGGCTATGGCTGGATCGAGCCCGGCGCGCTCCTGCCCGAGGCGCCGGAGGCGTGCTCGGTTGCCCGCTTCATCGAGAAGCCGGACACGGAGACCGCGGCGCGGCTGTTCGAGGCCGGGTCCTATCTCTGGAACTCGGGGATGTTCGTCTTCACCGCGGGCGCCCTGCTCGGCGAGCTGGCGCTCCATGCGCCGGCGCTGCTGGCGGAGGTGCGGCGGGCGGTGGAGACGCGGCGCGAGGACCCGGACTTCATCCGCCTCGGCGCGGCGGCCTTTCTTGCCTGCCCGAACATCAGCCTCGACTACGCGGTGGCGGAGCGGACGAGCCGCGCCGCCGTGGTCGCGGCTGATCTCGGCTGGTCGGATATCGGGAGCTGGCGCGCGCTCTGGGAGATCGGCGCCAAGGACGAGGCCGGCAATGTCGCCGTGGGCGACGTGCTCCTCGAGGACAGCAGCGGCTGCTATGTGCGGAGCGAGGGCAGGCTCGCGGCCGTGGTCGGGCTCACGGATGTCGTGGTGGTCGCGACCGAGGATGCCGTGCTCGCGGTGCCGCGCGGGCGCGCGCAGGACGTGAAGGCGGTGGTGGACCGGCTCAAGGCCTCGGGCCGGCCGGAGGCGGTGAGCCACCGGCGCGTCCACCGGCCCTGGGGCTTCTATGAGAGCCTCATTCTGGGCGACCGGTTCCAGGTGAAGCGCATCGTGGTGAAGCCGGGTGGCATCCTGAGCCTGCAGAAACATTTCCACCGCGCCGAGCACTGGGTGGTGGTGGAGGGCAGCGCCGTCGTCACGCTCGGCGAGGAGAAGCACCTCATCACCGAGAACCAGAGCATCCACATCCCGCTCGGCGCGGTGCACCGGATGGAGAACCCCGGCCGAATCCCGTTCACCCTGATCGAGGTGCAATGCGGGAGCTATCTCGGCGAGGACGATATCGTCCGCCTCGAGGACAGCTACGGCCGGGCCTGAAGAGGGCCCAAAAAGAACTGTACCATCTGGCCCGTCGCGCGTGGTGGGACAGATTTAATATTTTGACTATAAAAGATATTTTTTCCCGGCCGGCGGGTTTCTGAATCCCAGAACGGCCACAGGCCGGGCGCTGCGCCCCTCGGCCCGGCTTGTCAGGCCGGGGAGGGCGCGTCACCCTTTGCATGTTCACTCTGTAAGGATGTCCGATGCCCGGGTTCGCCGCGCGATGAGCGCAGAGCGCGACATCCTCGTCGATGCGCGCGCGCTGCAGGACCCCGAATATGCGGAGCGGGGGATCGGGCGGCTCGCGGCCAATCTTCTCGCCCACGCGCGGGGGGCGGCGCCGGGGCTTGCCGATGCGCGGCTGATCGCGCTCGTCGATGCGCGCCTGCCGAAGCTTTCGGCCCCGCGGCGCGCGCTTTTCGATGCCGAGCGCTGCACCGCCGATACCGGGACGATGCGGCACCCGACCTGGTTCATCGCGCCTTCGCCGATGACGCATGATCCCCTGTTCACGGCTCGGCTCGTCGCGCATCCGCGGATTTTTTCCGCCGCGGTCGTCCACGATCTCATTCCGCTGGCGTCTGCCGAGCGCTATCTCGCCGCCGCCGGCACGCGGCTTTCCTATCATGTCTCGCTCGCCTGGCTCGCGCGCTATCGCCTGCATCTGGCGAATTCCGAGGCGACCGCGGCGGATCTCGCCCGTGTGATGCGTATGCCGGCGGACGTAGTTTTCGGTGCGCCGCTCGATCCTGCTTTCGAAAGCCGGCCCGTCTTCGAAAACCGAGGCGAGGTGCTGCCGCGGCGCCCCGGGCGGCAGCATGTGCTGGTGGCGGGCGGGGCGGACGAGCGCAAGAATGTCGCCTGCGCGCTCCGGGCGCACGCCGCGAGCGCGGCGCTGCGCGATGGCGGCGTTCCGCTGATTGTCTCCGGGCGCTACCCGCCCGGCGAGGCGGCGCGGCTCAGGGAGCTTTACGAGGCAGCCGGCGGAAGCCCGTCCTTGCTGTCCTTTGCCGGGTCCGTTTCGGATGAGGAATTGTCGCGTCTTTATCGCGAGGCGCTCGTTCTCGTCTGCCCGTCGCGCGCGGAGGGGTTCTCGCTGCCGGTGATCGAGGCGATGGCCGCCGGCACGCCGGTGCTCGCCTCCGCGATTCCGCCGCATGACGAGCTGATCGGCGATGCCGCGCCCCGTTTCGCTCCCGATGACGATGCGGCGCTTCGCGGCCTCATCGAGCATCTCGTTTCGGACCCGGACTGGGCGCGCGGGATCGTCGCGAAGCAGGAAAAGATCTGGCCGCGGTTCCGTGCCGCTCTCGTGGCGGAGCGGTTCTGGGGCGCGATCGCCGAGCGGGCCGCCTCGGCGCGGCTTGCGGCGCCGACGCTGCAGGCGCCGATGCTCCAGGCGGGGCGGCGACCGCGCCTGGCCCTGCTCACGCCGCTCCCGCCCGACCGGTCGGGCTGCGCCGATTATTCGGCGGCCTCCGTTGCCGAGCTCGCCCGGCGGGTCGAGCTTCATCTCTTCACGCCCACGCGCGCGCCCCCAGCACTTGCGGGTGCGGCGAGCATCCGCCCGCTCTCCGCGTTGCCGTTCCTCTCGCCCGCTTTCGACCGCGTCGTCGGCGTGATGGGAAATTCGGAGTTTCACCGGGAGATTTTTTCGCTTCTGCTGCGCCATGGCGGGGCTGCGATCTGCCACGATGCGCGGCTGCTCGGGTTTTACGGCTACCTTCTCGGGCGGGGCCGGGCGTGCGCCGTCGCAGGGGCGGAGCTCGGGCGGCCGGTCGCGGAGGCGGAGATCGAGGCCTGGTTCGCGGATGAATCGCAGCTCTCGACGCTGTTCTATGGCGAGCTTGCGAGCGCCTGCGCGCCGCTGATGTTCCATTCGCGCGCGACCGCGCGGCTCGCCGCCGGGCGCTACGGGATTGGAGAGGCCGTTCTGCCCTTCGCGCTGCGGCACCGATGGCGCGCGGAGGAACTCACCCCCGCCGCCCGCGGCGCGGCGCGGGCGCGGCTCGGCCTCGCGCCCGACGAGATCGTGCTCGCGAGCTTCGGCACCGTGCACGAGAGCAAGATGCCGGAGGACTGCATCTGGGCGCTGGAGATGCTGCGCGGCTGGAGGATTCCCGCCCGGCTCGCCTTCATCGGCGCGGTGGATGGGGATGGAAGTGCGCCGCGCGGGCTCGTCCGCCACCTGGGCCTCGCACCGTTCGTCCGCTTTCTCGACTTCTATGCGGGGGAGGAATCCTATCGCGACTGGCTGCTCGCCGCCGATCTCGGCATCCAGCTCCGGAGCTTCGGCTTTGGTCAGGTCTCGGGCGCGCTTGCCGATTGCATCGGCGTGGGATTGCCCAGCGTTGCCAATGCCGAGCTCGCCGAGACGCTGCAAGCGCCGTCGTTCGTCCGGCGCATTCCCGATCCCGTTTCCCCGCTGCTGCTCGCCAATGCGCTCGCCGATCTTCTTGCCGAGGGCGCGCATGCGAGCCGGCCGATCGAGGCCCGCAACGAATATGCGGCCTCCCATGATTTCGCACGCTATGCGGAGCGGCTTGCTGTTCTGCTCGAGCTCGACACGAGGCGGGCCGAGGCGGCATGAGCGAGGTGCTGATCGATCTTTCGGAGCTGCTCGCTCATCCGCTGCGCACCGGCATCCAGCGGGTCGAGCGGGAGCTGATCCGGAACTGGCCGGGACCGGCTTCGCTCGCGCCTTGCGCCTTCGACGCCGGTTCAGCCGATCTCGTGCGGCTGCCGGGGAGTGTTCTCGAGCTGATGCTCGAGGCGGGCAGCGGCAGCGGCGCCGACGCGCTCGAGCGCGAGCGCGCCGGACTTGCCGCGGCGAGCGCCGAAGCCCTGCCGGTCGGCGGCGAGATCGCGAAGAAGACGATCTTCAATCCCGAGCTTTTCTACGACGGGCAGCGGGCGGAGTTTTATCGCCGCCTCTGCGGCAGCGGGGCGCGGCGGGTGAGCTGGCTCGTTTATGATTTCCTGCCCTGGCTCGAACCGCGCTTCTTCCATGGCCGGCCCGGATTTCACGGAATGGAATTCCTGCGCGCGCTCCGCGCGGTTCCCCGTGTCGCCTTCATCAGCGAGGACACGCGCGAGGATTACCGGCGCGCGGTGATGCGCGACGAGACACGCGGCGGACCGGTTTTCGCGCTCGGCGGCGACGGGCTCGGTCTGGCGCGGCAGAGATTCGATCCGGCGCGGAAATGCTTCGTAGCGCTCGGCACGATCGAGCCGCGCAAGAATGTCGGGGCGATTCTCGAGGCGTTTCGGGCGCTCTGGGCGGAGGGAGTTGCGGCACCGCTCGTCGTTCTCGGCCGGATGATCGAGACGAGCGCACACGAACGGGCGCTTCTTTCCTCCCTCTCCGAAGCACCTCTCTTCACCTTCGTCGAGCAGGCCGACGAGGCGAGCCTGCGCGCCGTCCTTTCCCGCGCCCGCGCGCTCGTCTCGGCGAGCCTTGCCGAAGGGTTCGGCCTGCCGCCCTTCGAGGCGCTCGCCGCGGGCATCCCGGTGATCGTGCCGGAGACCATGCCCAGCATCCGCCTGCTGCCGCCGCTCGGGCAAATGCGGCTCGGCAGCGCCGATGCGCCGACGATCGGAGCCGCCGTGCGGATGCTGTGCGACGACGAGATCGCCGCCCGGCTGTGGGCGGAGGCGGCGAGGCTCAGGGTTCCGACCTGGAAGGATTTCGCGCGCCGGCTCGCGGACTGGCTTCAGCAGGCCTGAAGCGTGTTCAAAGGCTTCTTTTTCTGAAGAAAAAGAAGCAAAAAGACTTCTTTCCGTTTTCCGGACCCGGCGCCGGCCGGGGACTCCGAACGGGAGACGGACAAGAGGTCTCTTTTTCAGAAGAGAACGATCTTTCTTCAATCCGGTTCCCTGGCCGGTTCCCTGGCCGGTTCCCTAGGAGGTTCCGGCTGCGGTTCCTTCGCCGCCGGGCAGACGGGGACCGCGATCGTGAGCAGGGCCGATTCGAGCGTGGCGGCGATGCCGCCGATTTGCTCCGCCAGCGGCCCGGATTCGGAGGTCTGGCGGGCGAGGGCGGCGAGCGCTGCTTCCAGACGCTCCTGGCCCGCTGCGAGCTGTGCCTGGGTGGCGGCGAGCTGAGCCTGCCCGGCCCGCAGCTCGGCGAGATCCTGGCGAATCATCTCGAGCAGGAAGGTCCGCGTCCGCCATGCGAGCGGCCGCACGACCGGGCGCGCGAGGATCCAGAGCGGGCGCGCCAGGCGCTTGGCAAGGCGCGTCCGGGGCGGCCCCGGGACCGGAGCCGGGGATGGCACGCCGGCGCGTTCGTCTTCCGTCACGACCCCCTCGTCACGACCTCCTGGCGCGCCTCCTGGCGCCCGTCATCGGCCGCCCTTGCCAGCCCCGGCCGCGGGCCGATAAAGCCTCGGCCGGCCGACACTCCGCCATGCCCGCGCCGGCCCGGGCAGCCATCCCCGCATCGCCCGGGCGGCGCAAGCCCTGCCCGGGAACTCGCGAAAGCCTCAAGGGAAGCCAGATCGACATGCCCACCGCCCTCATCACCGGTGTCACCGGCCAGGACGGCGCCTACCTCGCCCAGTTCCTCCTTGGCAAGGGCTACCGGGTGCTCGGCCTGCTGCGCCGCTCGGCCTCTTCCGATGTCATCGGCGAGCGGCTGCGCTGGCTCGGCATCCTCGATCGGGTGGAGCTGCTGGACGGCAACATGAGCGATCTCGGCAGCCTGATCCGCATTCTGCAGAAGCACGAGCCGGACGAGGTCTACAATCTCGCCGCGCAGAGCTTCGTCGCCTCCTCCTGGCAGCAGCCGCTGCTGACCGGGATGGTGACCGGGCTCGGCGCCGTCAACATGCTCGAGGCAGTGCGGACCGCAGCCCCGCGCGCCCGCTTCTACCAGGCGAGCTCGTCGGAGATGTTCGGAAAGATCCAGGAGCCGCGCCAGAACGAGCGCACGCCCTTCTACCCGCGCTCGCCCTACGCGGCGGCCAAGCTCTACGCCCACTGGATGACCGTGAACTACCGCGAGAGCTTTTCCCTTCATGCCTCCTCGGGAATTCTCTTCAACCACGAGAGCCCGCTGCGCGGCATCGAGTTCGTCACCCGCAAGATCACCGACGGTGTGGCGCGCATCAAGCTCGGCCTCGCGTGCGAGCTCCGCCTCGGCAATCTCGAGGCGCGGCGCGATTGGGGCCACGCGCGGGATTACGTCCGCGCGATGTGGCTGATGCTGCAGCAGCCGGCGCCGGACGATTACGTCGTCGCCACCGGCCGCAGCACCTCGGTCGGCGAGTTCTGCCGGATCGCCTTCGCCCATGCCGGGCTCGATCACCGCGAGTTCGTGCGCGTTGATCCCGCGCTCTTCCGCCCCGCCGAGGTGGACGTGCTGCGGGGCGATGCGGCGAAGGCCGAGTCCGTGCTCGGCTGGCAGCCGGAGAGCAGCCTCGAGGAGCTGGCGGCGGAGATGGTGGAGGCCGATCTCGCGCGCCATCGCCGTCTGCGCGAGACGAGCTGAGTGCGCCCGCGCCGCATCCTGCTCACCGGGGCGGCGGGTTTCGTGGGGCGGCATCTCTGCGCGCGCCTTGCCGCTTCCTTCCCTGAGGCGGCCCTGCTTGCCACCGGCGAGGCCGCCGGAGACGGCATCGCGCGGATGGACGTGACCGACGCCGCCGCCACGCTCGCGGTTCTCGAGGAATTCCGGCCCGATGCCGTGATCCATCTTGCCGCCGTCGCCGCCGTTCCAGAGGCGAACCGGGAGGCGGACCGTGCCTGGCAGGTCAATTTCTCCGCCACGCGCGGGCTTGCCCGCGCGGTGCTGCGGGCGGTGCCCGAGGCATGCTTGCTCTATGTCTCGAGCGCGGCCGTCTATGGCCGCTCCTTCCGCGCCGCTTCGGGCGGGCCGGTCGCGGAGACCGCGCCGCTCGAGCCGCTCGACACCTATGCCGCGACCAAGGCCGCCGCGGAGATGGCGCTCTCGGCGATGACGAGCGAGGGGCTGAGGCTTATCCGGCTCCGTCCCTTCAACCATATCGGGCCGGGCCAGTCCCCTGCCTTCGCGATCGCGGCCTTCGCGCGCCAGATCGCGCGCATCGAGGCCGGCATGCAGCCGCCCGAGCTTGCGGTGGGCGCGCTCGACGCGGAGCGCGACTTCCTCGATGTCCGCGATGTCTGCGCGGCCTACGCGGCCGCGCTCACGCATGCCGATGCGCTTGCGCCGGGGATCGCGATCAACCTCGCCTCGGGTGTCGCGCGGCGCATCGGCGCCGTGCTCGACGAGCTCCTCGCAGAGGCCCGCGTGCCGATCGCGGTGCGCACCGACCCCGCGCGCCTGAGGCCCGACGACCTGCCGCGGAGCGTCGGCGACCCGGCGCTCGCCCGGCGGATGCTCGGCTGGCGGCCCGAGATTCCCTGGGCGAGCACGCTCGCCGATATCCTGGCCGACTGCCGCAGGGCAGCGTCCCCCTGGTCTTTGCGGCGTTGAGGCGGGATTCACGGCTCGGCGCCAGACTCCTGGCATGGAGGCGGCGCTTCTTTTCGGGATTGCCGTGGGTTTCGACCTGCTCGGGGACTGGCGCGGCATTCCGCAGGTGTTCGCGGGAAATCTCTTCAATCCCGACAGCTATATCCGCCTGGTGCGGATCGAGGCCGGACTGCGTGCCGGCCAGATCGGCTACGCGATCCCCCGCGGCGGCTTCGTGCTGCATTGGTCGCACCTGCTCGACAGCATTCTGCTCGCCGCGGCTGCCCCCCTTGTGCCGTGGCTTGGCTGGCACCGCGCCCTCTTCTGGGTCGGCGCGGCGTCGGGGCCGGTCGGCGTCGGCCTGCTCGCGATCGCGGTTGCCTGGGCGACGGCGCCGCTTGCGGAGCCAAGCATGCGCTGGTGGGCCGGGGTTGCGGTCGGCGTGGCGCCGGGGATCGGCGCCTATGGCCGGCTCGGCGTGATCCACCATCACGTCCTTCTCGTGCTCGTTGCCGTGATGGTCGCGGGCTGGAGCTTTCGTGCCGCGGCCGGATGGCGCGGTGCCGCCGTGCCGGCCGGCGCCTGGTTCGCCTTCGGCCTTTGGCTCACGCCCGAGACCTGGCCGTTCGGGCTTCTTTCGCTGGGCGCGATCGGTGTCGGGTGGATCGCCGGCAATGAGGGCACGGCGCGGGCGCTGACGGTTGCCGGAGCCACGCTCGGCAGTCTCGTCCTTGCCGTTCTGCTGGTCGATCCGCCGCCCGGACGGGCGGTGGCGTTCGATCATGTCTCGGTCGTCCATCTCGGGCTGGCGGCAACGATCGCGGCGCTGGGCGCCGGGCTTGCCGGCATCGATCGCCTGCGCCTTGGCGCGGCCGGGCGGGCAGGCGCGGGTGCCGCGCTCGCCGTCGCGCTGCTGGGCGTTTGGGCGGCTCTTTTTCCCCGTGCGCTGCTCGGCCCCGCAGGAATGACGGCCAGCCCGGGTGCTGCCGTGATGCTTGCCTCCGTCTCGGAGATGCGTCCGGCCTCGCCGCCCGCGTTCGCGATCGCGCTTCTTCTCGGCGGCGCCTTCGGCGTGGCGGCTTCGGCCTGGGTTGCCCGGCGGGAGCGATCCTGGCTCGCGCTTTACGGCGCGCTTTGCGGGCTCGTGATCTTTGTCCTTGGCGCCCGCTATATGCGCTTCGCCCCGTATGGCGAGGCGCTCGGTGCCGCCATGCTGCCGGTGGTGCTGAGCGCGATCGGCGCGGTGAAACGGGTGGGGCTGCTTGCGCTCGTTCTTTTCGTTCCGCGCATCGCCCCTTCCTTCGCTCCGGTGCAGCAGGCGGGACCGGGCTGCGCGCTCGCCGATGTGGCGGGGCGTCTTGCGCCCGACGCAGGCGAGATTGTGCTGGCCAGCGCCGATCTGACGCCGGAGCTGCTCTATCGCACGGGCGTGAGAACCGTGGGCGGGCTCTATCTGCGCGACGTGCCCGGCTTTCTCCGCCTGCGCGCGGCCTGGGATGCCGATCCGGGCCGGACGGTGCCCGAGGCGGTTCGCGCGACCGGCGCCCGCCTGCTCCTTTTCTGCGCGCGCCCGGCGGTGCCGGTGACGGCAGGCGCGCGGACGCATCCCACTCTCGCGGGCGCGCTGGAGCGGGGGCGGGTCCCGCCCTGGCTCCGTCCGCTCTGGCACGATCCGGAGTCCGGATTGACCCTTTACCGGATCGGCGGCTGAGCCGTTTCAGCGGTTGTTGGCGAGCTCGGCGAGGAGGAAGTCGCGGAAGACGGCCACGCGCTTGGAGTTCCGGAGCTCCTCCGGATAGACGAAATAAACCCCGACCTTGGGCGCCTTGAGCTCGGGGAGCACGCGCACCAGGCCCTGCATCTCCTGGGCCATATAGTCGGGCAGCGCGCCGATCCCGAGGCCGGAGAGCATGGCGAGCGCCATCCCGTGCAGGGAATTGACCTCGAGCACCGCCCGCCGCGACCCGCCCGCGCGCCTTCCGGCGTCCGCGAGCCAGTTCACGTCCGGCACGGGCGGGCGGTAATCGCCGAAGAGCACCAGCCGGTGCTCGTCGAGCTCCTCCGCCCGCTGCGGCACGCCATAGCGCTTGAGGTAGCCCGGCGAGGCGCAGACATGCCAGCTCATCTCGAGCAGGTGACGCTGCACCAGCTCGGGCTGTCGCGGCGGATGCATGCGGATCGCGACATCCGCCTCGCGCATCGCGAGATCGAGCTCGAGATCGTCGAGCAGCAGCGTCATCGAGACGTCGGGGTAGAGATCGAGGAAGCGATGCAGGCGCGGGGCGAGCCAGTGCGAGCCGAACCCGGCCGTGGTGGTGACCTTGAGCCGGCCCGCCGGCTTCTCCTTGCTCTCGGTGAGGAGCGCCTCGGTCATCGCGAGCTTGGCGAAGACCTCGCGCACCGTGCGGTTCAGCGCCTCGCCCTGCTCGGTCAGGATGAGGCCGCGCGCGTGGCGGTGGAAAAGCGGCACCTGCAGCGCCTCCTCGAGCGCCGAGATCTGCCGCGATACCGCCGATTGGCTCAGATTGAGCGTCTCGCCGGCGTGCGTGAAGCTGCCCGCCTCCGCCACGGCGTGGAAGACGCGCAGCTTGTCCCAGTCCATGTTGTCAGCCATCCCCGTACATCCGCTGTCGGGCGCCGCCGGATGCGCCCTGATCCGTTTGCTGCTCGGCGATCAGATTGAGGCTTTGCCGGGCGCCTTGGCTGCGTCCGGCGTAATGAAAAGGTCTACAGCCGGTACTCATTCCGCGGCGAGGGCGGGAGAATCCTGCCGCGCCGCCAGCCATTTCTCCGCCTCCAGCGCGGCCATGCAGCCGCTGCCGGCGGCGGTGACCGCCTGGCGGAAGATGCGGTCCTGAACATCCCCGGCCGCGAAGACACCGGGGAGCGAGGTGCGGGCCGAGCCGGGCTCGGTGAGGATATAGCCCTCCCTGTCCATGGCCACCTGGCCCGCGAAGACATCGGTGTTGGGCCGGTGGCCGATGGCGACGAAGAGCCCTTCCACCGCGAGATCGCTTTGCGCGCCGGTGCGGACGTTGCGCAGCCTGAGGCCCGTGACGGTTTCCGGCATGCCGCCGCCCTGCACCTCCTCGACCACGCTGTCCCACACCACCCGGATCTTCGGGTTGGCGAAGAGCCGCGCCTGGAGAATTTTCTCGGCCCGGAGCGAATCGCGGCGGTGGATCAGCGTGACCTCCGCGGCGTGGTGGGTGAGGTAGAGCGCTTCCTCGACCGCCGTGTTGCCACCACCCACCACGGCCACCCGCTTGGCGCGGAAGAAGAAGCCGTCGCAGGTCGCGCAGGCGGAGACGCCGGCACCGCGCAGATGCTGCTCCGAGGGCAGGCCGAGCCACTTCGCATCCGCGCCCGTGGCGATGATGACGGCATCGGCGCGATAGACGTCTCCGGAATCGCCCCGGCAGACGAACGGTGTTTGCGAGAAATCCACGCCGGTGACGAGATCCGCGACGATCCTGGTGCCGACATGGGCGGCCTGGGCGGCCATCTGCTCCATCAGCCACGGGCCCTGGATCGCCGAGGCGAAGCCGGGATAGTTCTCGACATCGGTGGTGGTCGTGAGCTGACCGCCCGGGCTCAGGCCGGCCACGAGCAGGGGCGAGAGCGCGGCGCGGGCGGCGTAGATCGCAGCCGTATATCCTGCCGGCCCCGCACCGATGACGAGGACGGGGCTGCGATGCGACTCGGCCATAAATTCTTCCCATTCGATGACAGAACAGGATATTGGCGTGGCAGTGCAGCACGCAAGGAAAACACCCTGCCACGCTTGGCGCGCTGGCTTGCAGATGGCCGGGCGTGCAATAATATTTCAAGCCGGCCGTGGGTCATCGAAACGGTTTCGAAGCCGAACGGCCTTTGCCAAGAATCAATCGATGAAAACCCGCAACGCCGAACCGCCCGCGCTGGATGGCATCGACCGCCGCATCCTGGCCGAACTCCAGGCCAACGGGCGCATCACCAATGTCGAGCTGGCCGAGCGCGCCGGCATCTCGGCCCCGCCTTGCCTGCGCCGGGTGCGGCGGCTCGAGGAGGCGGGCGTGATCCATGGCTACCATGCCGAGCTCGACCCGGCGCGGCTCGGCTGGCCGATCACCTTCTTTGCCATTGTCGGCCTCGACAGCCAGAAGGAGGCCGTGCTCACCGCGTTCGAGCGGATGGTGAGCGACTGGCCGGAGGTGCGGGAGTGCCACATGATCCGCGGCGGCGGCGACTTCCTGCTCCGGCTCGTCGCGCGCGACACGACCCACGAGAATCAGCTCACCGAGCGCCTGACCGGCGCGCCCCAGGTGAGCCAGGTGCGCACCCTGCAGACGATCCGCACCAGCCGCGACCTCGCCGGCGTTCCTCTCTAGAGCGGGATGCGTTCGCTCTCGCTCACTTATCCCGCTCTAAGCCTTTTGTTTTCTCGCGTGATTCAGACCTCCGGCTTGCTCCGCCTGCGGTCATCACGCTCCAGCCCATGCTGACGCTCGCCGAGGCGGCGCCCGCGCCGGCAAGGATGGCGCCGCGGCCGGCGCCCGAGCTCAGCGTGGTCGTGCCCTGCTACAACGAGCGGGCGAATGTCGGCCCGCTCGTGGCGCGGCTCGGCGCCGCGCTCGCCGGGATCGCCTGGGAGGTGATCTTCGTCGATGATTCGAGCCCGGACGGCACCGCCGCCGAGGTGCTGCGGCTCGGCGCTCTGGATTCCCGGGTGCGCTGCATCCGCCGGATCGGGCGGCGCGGGCTTTCCTCCGCGGTGATCGAGGGGGCGCTCGCATCCTCGGCCCAGTATGTCGCGGTGATGGACGGCGACCTCCAGCATGACGAGACGCGCCTGCCCGCGATGCTGGCGCCGCTCCGCGCCGGCACGGCCGATCTCGCGGTGGGCAGCCGCCACGCCGAAGGCGGCGATGCGGCGGGGCTCGGACCGGCCTGGCGCCATCGCGCCTCGGAGCTCGGCATCGGCGTCGCCCAGCTCTTCCTGCCGGTCCGGCTCTCCGATCCGATGAGCGGCTTTTTCGCGCTGCCGCGCCCGCTCTTCGAGCGCCTTGCGCCGCGGCTCACGGGGGCAGGATTCAAGATCCTGCTCGATATCGTGCTGGCGGCGGGGAAGGGGCTTCGTGTCGTCGAGATCCCCTTCGTCTTCCGCCCCCGGGTCGCGGGCGAAAGCAAGCTCGACGTGCTGGTCATCGTTCAGTTCGCGGCCTTGCTGCTCGACAAGCTCTCGGGCGGGCTCCTGCCCTTGCGCTTCATCGCCTTCGCCTGCGTCGGCGCCTTTGGGATCCTCGTCAATCTGGCCGTGCTCGGCCTGCTCACCAAGCTCGGGGGCCTCGGCTTCGATCTTTCCCAGGGCCTCGCCACCCTCGTCGCCATGCTGGCGAATTTCGAGCTCAACAACCGGCTCACCTATCGCGACCAGCGTCTGCGCGGGCAGAGGCTCTGGCAGGGGCGGGTGCTCTTCATCCTCGTGTGCGGGATCGGGGCGGTGGCCAATGTCGGGATCGCGGGGATGCTCTATCAGAGCCACACGAACTGGTCGCTCGCCGGCGCCGCCGGCGCGGCGATCGGGGTGGTGTGGAACTACGCGGTTTCGGCGACGCTGGTGTGGCGGGCCAGATAGGCCCAGATAGGCAAAGCAAAGGCTGAGCCTTTGCAATCCATTGCTTATTGAGAATCGGATGGGGTCCAGGGCCTCATGCTTGAACCCTGGGGGCCCTGGCGGGGTGCAGGGGCGGAGCCCCTGCCGAAGAGAGTGAAAACTCTCGTGCCAGCAATTCGTAGGACCGCCGCCGTGCCTCGGGGTCGTGGGCGGTGGTGAGGATCGCGATCTCCTCCACCTTGAGCTCCCGGCCGAGGGTGGCGAGGCGCTCGGCCACCTGGCTTGCGGCGCCGGCGAACATGCGCGCGCGCATCCGCTCGACCCGTTCGCGTTCGGCCTCGGTGTAGGGATAGGCGGCGGCTTCCTCGGGGCTCGGGAGCG
>JASHRV010000309.1 GCA_030037175.1 Acetobacteraceae bacterium | reverse complement strand
GCTACGGGGGAAGCGTCCCTATCCGGTGCATAACGGGATCAGACGGGAAACGCCGCATGGACAGCTTGGAGGTCAACAAGATCATTGCCGCCGTGTTGGTGGCCGGGATCGCCTTCATGGTCGCCGGGTTCATCGCGGATGCCGTCGTCAGTCCGAGGGAACTCGCCAAGCCTGTCCTCCAGATCGCGATGCAGGCGGAACAGTCGAGCCAGTCCGCCGCCGCCAAGCCTGCGCCAGTTCCCGCGATCTCACCCTTGCTCGCGACGGCCAACGTGAAGGCTGGGCAGCAATTCGTCGAGGAGGTTTGTGCCGCCTGCCACAATTATACCGCCGGTGGCGGCGCCAAGATCGGCCCCGATCTCTATAATGTGGTCGGCCGCCCCCGTGCGTCGGTCGCGGGCTTCAATTACTCTTCTGCGCTCAAGAGCCTTGGCGGCACCTGGACGTACCACAACCTCAATCTGTGGCTACATGATCCGCAGGTCGTCGCACCTGGCACGCTGATGACCTTCGCTGGGATCCCACAGACCCAAACCCGTGCGGATGTGATCGCCTTTCTGCGTACGCTCTCGTCACACCCTGTGCCGCTGCCTGCTGCCGCGCCCGCCAAGGCGGCTGCTCCCGCACCGGCCCCTGCTGCTCCAGCAAATTCCGTACCTGCAAAACCATAGCCATTCCCAGTTGAGCGTTCCCTCCACGGATGCCCTGCTGGCCGCCGGAGAGGCCGCCGCCGCCGCGGCGGCTGCCGCCATCCGGCCCTATTTTCGTGCGTCGCTCGCCGTTGAGCAGAAAGAGGATCTCAGCCCGGTCACCCTGGCCGATCGGGCGGCCGAACAGGCGATGCGCGCCGTGCTCGCCGAACGCTTTCCCGCCCACGGCCTCCTCGGGGAGGAGTTCGGGCATGAGCGGCCAGCGGCCCGCTTCTGCTGGGTGCTCGACCCGATCGACGGCACCCGTGCCTTTATCACTGGCCGTCCGCTCTTCGGCACGCTGATCGCGCTGCTCGACGCAGGCCGCCCGCTCTTCGGCCTCATCGACCAGCCAATCACAGGTGAACGGTGGCTTGGGCTGGCCGGCTATCCGACCCGGTTCTCCGGCCCGTTTGGTGGTCGCGTCGGTTGCCGAGCGTGCGCCGCACTGAGCGCAGCGGAACTCTCCTGCACTCTGCCGGACATGTTTCGCGGCGATCAGGCCGCGCGCTTTTCCAGTCTCGAGTCAGCCTGCCGGCGCATCACTTGGGGCGGGGACTGCTATTCTTATGGGTTGCTGGCGCTCGGCCAGATCGACGTGATCGCCGAAGCCTCGCTTAAGCTTTGGGATTGGGCGGCCCTAGTCCCCGTCGTTGAAGGAGCGGGCGGGCGAGTGACAGACTGGCGGGGCAGGACGCTTGCCCCAGATGCCACGGGAGAGGTGCTGGCGGTCGGTGATCCTGCTTTGCTTGAGCAGGCGCTGGCCATTCTGGGCGGCTAGGCCCGATCGCATCCCATCCAGGAATGGATGCCAGTATGCCGAAGCCTACACCATTTGCCCCAGACGCGCTTCAGCGACGGAGGACATCATGCGGCGTCGTTCGCTCCTATTCAGCGTTCCTTGGAGTCTCGCCGCAGCCCTCCCCGCCGCACGATGGGCCCGCGCCACGACCCCGCCGCCACGCACCGACGCCGTCTCTCTCCTTGGCCCGCCTGCGCTACCATCTGGCTTTACTGCCTTTCCCTACGTCAATCCGGATGCACCGAAAGGTGGTACCGTCACCCTGTTCGCACTCGGCAGCTTCGACAGCTTCAATCCCTACATTATCCGCGGCACTCCGGCCGACGGCCTCTCCCGCCTGTGGGACACTTTGCTCGTTGCCTCGGCGGACGAATCGGGCACCGCCTACGCGCACCTCGCCGAACGCGTTGAAATCAGCCCCGACCGCGCCACTATCACCTTCACCCTCAACTCAGCCGCCCACTTCCATGACGGCACGGACGTCACGGCAGCCGACGTGGTCTTTACCTTCAATGCTCTGGTCAACGAGGGCCAGCCCTTCTATCGCGCCTATTATACCGCAGTCGCCTCGGTAGCCGCGCTCTCGCCTCGCGTCGTGCGCTTCCGCCTTCGCTCTACGAAAAGCCGGGAATTGCCCTTGATCCTTGGTGAACTTCCTGTTCTACCAGCCCGTTTCTTCGCCCACCGCGATTTCTCGCGGCCCCTCATGGACCCACCTCTCGGCTCTGGGCCGTACCGTGTTGGTACCTTTGCCTTCGCTCGCTCGATCGCCTATCAACGCAACCGCGACTACTGGGCCGCAAATCTTCCGACCGCGCGCGGCCTCTACAACTTCGACGTTATTCAAACCGAGTATTTCGACGATGACACAGTTGCCTTCCAGGCGTTCAAGGCCGGCAGCATTGATTTCCGCAACGAGAACGTTTCCAAGAACTGGGCAACTGGCTACGATTTTCCGGCGGTTCGGCGCGGTCTCGTCAAGCTGCGCCGCGTCCGCTATCACCTGCCGACTGGCATGCAGGGCTTCGCCATGAACACCCGCCGCGCGGTCTTCGCTGATCGCCGCGTTCGCCAGGCGATGGCTTGGGCATTCGATTTTCAGTGGGAAAACAAAAACCTCTTCTATGGCCTCTATACGCGCACGCTCAGCTACTTTTCCAACAGCGACCTCGCTTGCTCCGGCATCCCGCAAGGTGCCGAGCTCGCTCTGCTTGAGCCCTACCGCAAGGAACTTCCCGCCGAAGTCTTCACCACGCCGTTCACGCTACCCATTACCGACGGCTCGGGCAATAACCAGAGACAGCTCCTCGCGGCCTTTCATATGCTCGAAGAGGCGGGCTGGCGCCTCGCCGGCGGCAGGCTGGTCAACCAAACTGGTCTTCCCCTCAGCTTCGAGATTCTGCTCCCCGACCCGACTTTCGAACGCGTCTCCATTCCTTACGCGACTTGGCTCAAGCGCCTCGGAGTTACCGCCTCAGTGCGGGTTGTTGATCCTGCCCAGTACGAGCAGCGGATGAACGATTTCGACTTCGACATGACGATGACAGTCTTTCCGGAATCGGATACTCCAGGCAACGAACAGCGTAACTACTGGACCTGCGCCGCCGCCCATACGCTCGGTAGTCAGAACCTGATGGGGGTCTGCAGCCCGGTTATAGACGTGCTGGTGGAGAAACTGATCGACGCATCCGATCGCGCCGCCCTCCTCGCCGCCGCTCACGCGCTCGATCGTGTGCTGCTTTGGGGGTGGTACATCGTGCCTCAATACCACTCCAACTATTTCAACCTCGCTTATTGGAACCGCTTCGGTTTTCCCACGGAGCCCGTTCGCTCAGGTTACGTGTTCGACGCCTGGTGGATCGACGAAAAACTTGCCAAAGTCACTGACGCGGCCCGCCGCGCTGGCCTCTAGAATCGATGCTGCCCGAGTTCCCGCTTCGAAGACGATCAGGGGACGCTGTCTCCTGGCCCCCGGCCAAGACCCGAGGCACTTTGCCGCTGTCCATAGGGAGCGGCTTTAAGGGGTCAGCTTTTGACAGAGCCAAGAAGCGGAGCCTTTTGCCTTCCTTCAGAAGCCAGGACATGGGCACTGTCGGAGGTGTGTGATGGCGGCTTATCTCCTGCGGAGATTGTTGCTCGTGATCCCGACCTTGTTCGGGATTATCGCTATCAATTTCGTCGTGGTGCAGTTGGCGCCGGGTGGGCCGGTCGAGGAGATGATCGCGCGTTTCAAGGGCCAGGGAGCGGTATTGTCCGGTGTGACCGGGCAAGGCGCACCGGAAGCTGCCGGACCGGGGCTCTATCGTGGCCAGCAGGGGCTTGATCCGCATCTTATCGCCCAGATTCGAACCATGTTCGGCTTCGACAAGCCGCCGCTCACGCGTTTCCTCGACATGCTGCGCGATTATGCCACCTTCCATCTAGGCCGCAGCTTCTTCCTTGATCAGCCGGTGCTGACGCTCGTGCTTAACAGGATGCCAGTCTCGATCTCACTCGGCCTATGGTCCACGCTCCTCATTTATCTGGTTTCCGTCCCGCTTGGCATCGCCAAAGCGGTGCGCGACGGCAGTCGATTCGACATTGCGAGCACGACGGTAGTGCTCCTCGGCTATGCCGTGCCGGGATTCTTGCTCGCCATTTTCCTCATTGTTCTGTTCGCGGGCGGCTCCTTCGTGCAGTGGTTCCCGCTGCGCGGCCTCATCAGCGCGGACTGGTCGCAGATCTCATGGCCAGATCGGATAGCGGATTATTTCTGGCACATGGTGTTGCCGATCATGGCGATGACGATCGGAGGCTTCGCCAGCCTCACCATGCTCAGCAAGAACTGCTTCCTCGAGGAGATAGGCAAGCAATATGTGGTCACGGCACGGGCTAAGGGGGCCTCGGAGAGGCGCGTGCTCTACGGCCATGTTTTCCGCAATGCCATGCTGCTGGTTGTGGCGGGCTTCCCCCAGGCCTTTGTAGGTATCCTTTTTACGAGCGCTCTTTTGGTCGAGATCATCTTCTCGCTCAGTGGCCTTGGACTGCTCGGCTTTCAGGCGGCCGTGCAACGTGATTATCCGGTAATGTTCGGCACACTTTACATTTATACTCTAACTGGACTGGTGCTGCAGATCATCGGAGACTTCTGCTACACGTTGGTCGATCCGCGGATCGATTTCGAGGTGCGACGATGAGGCTCTCGCCCCTCACACGCCGGAGGCTCGCCGCTTTTCGAGCCAATCGGCGTGGAGTCATTTGTTTCTGGATCTTTCTCGTTCTCTTTACCGTGTCGCTCTTCGCCGAGTTCATCGCCAATGACCGGCCAATTGTTATGGAATATCGTGGGCAATGGTATTTCCCGATATTCCTGGACTATCCCGGTACAGATTTCGGTCCCGATTTTCTGCCAACCGAGACTGACTATACCGATCCCATGGTCAAGACAGCGATCCGCGCGCACGGCTGGATGCTCTGGCCGCTCATTCCCTATCATTACGACACGATCGTCAACAACCTCCCCTCGCCAGCGCCGAGCCCGCCAAGCTGGCAGAATTGGCTCGGCACGGACGATCAGGCACGTGACGTGCTTTCCCGCGTGATCTATGGATTCCGGATCTCGGTTCTGTTCGGGTTCACGCTCACCATACTATCTTCCATCGTCGGCATCGCCGCCGGAGCTGTACAGGGTTTCTATGGTGGTCTTGTCGATCTTTTCGGGCAGCGTGGCATGGAAATTTGGTCGGGCATGCCGCAGCTCTTCCTGCTCATCATCCTTTCCAGCATCATCAATCCTTCTTTCTGGATTCTGCTCATCTTCCTTCTGCTATTCAGCTGGATGACTCTTACCGGCCTCGTGCGGGCGGAGTTTCTGCGCGGCCGCAATCTCGAATATGTCCGCGCTGCTCGCGCACTTGGCGTTTCTGATGCGGTGGTGATGTGGCGACACGTCTTGCCGAACGCGATGGTTGCCGTGCTAACCTTTCTTCCATTTATCCTTTCCGGCTCTGTCACGCTACTTGCCAGCCTCGATTTCCTTGGCTTCGGCCTGCCGCCAGGCTCTCCCTCGCTTGGCGAACTTGTGACAGAGGCGAAGAATAACCTCCAGGCTCCCTGGCTCGGCATTACCGCGTTCGTTGTGCTGGGCGGTACCCTGGCCCTTCTGATCTTTGTTGGTGAGGCGGTGCGCGACGCCTTCGATCCGCGCAAGACCCGCTCGTGAGTCTAGTTGAGGTCGATGGTCTTTCGGTCGCGTTCGGTGCGCGCACCGTAGTGGATGACGTCTCATTCACTCTGGATTCTGGGGAAACACTGGCGATAGTCGGTGAATCGGGCTCAGGCAAGACCTTGACTGCTCTTTCGCTGCTCAGGCTTCTGCCTGGCGCGGCTCGTGTCACGGCCGGCCGTATCGTGCTCGACGGCGAGGACGTCATCCGCGCAGAAGCATCCGTGCTGCGTCGGCTACGTGGCAATGCAGCGGGGATGATTTTTCAGGAACCGATGACGAGCCTCAATCCGTTGCATCGGATCGGCCGTCAGGTTGCTGAGGCAATCCTGTTGCACCACCCCTTGAAGCAGGCGGCGTTGCGTGTACGCGTCGAGACGCTCTTGCGCGCCGCAGGCTTTGCCGATGCCGCAGAGCGTATCGATGCCTTCCCTCATCAGCTTTCGGGAGGTCAACGCCAGCGCGTTATGATTGCAATGGCGTTGGCCAATGATCCTGCCCTGCTCATCGCTGATGAGCCGACCACCGCGCTCGACGTCACCATCCAGCAGCAGATTCTCGATCTCCTTCAGGCCGAGAAGAAGGCTCGTGGTCTTGCTCTTCTCCTGATTACGCACGATCTCTCCATTGTTCGACGGATGGCGGACCGCGTTTGCGTGATGCAGGCTGGGCGCATCGTCGAGATGGGCCGCAGTGCCGAGGTCTTTGGCTCCCCCTGCCACGAATATACCCGCGCTCTTCTTGCGGCGAGGCCGCGGGGGCGTCCGGCCAGCCGACCGCACGGCGATGCTCCGCTGGTCGAGGCCTCGGACCTTCGCGTCCATTTTGCGATCCGTGCCGGGCTTCTGCGCCGCCAGATCAGTGCAGTGCGTGCAGTGGATGGAGTCTCTCTCGCTGTGAGGCAAGGGGAGACGCTCGGCCTCGTTGGTGAATCGGGTTCAGGGAAGACGACGATTGGTATGGCCCTGCTCGGACTCGAAGCCGCCCAGGGACAAATCTTGTTTGAAGGCCGCGCTATCGGTCAACTTTCGCGCAGAGCGCTTCGACCACTTCGTGCGCGCATGCAGATCGTGTTTCAGGATCCGTTCGGCAGCCTCTCTCCACGTCTTTCGGTAGGTGAAATCGTGGCCGAAGGGCTTGCGGTCCACATGCGTTCCTTTTCTCGGACCGAACGCGATGAACGCGTGATTGCTGCTCTAGAGGAAGTCGGTCTGCCTGCCGAAGCCGCCGAGCGTTACCCGCACGAGTTCTCTGGGGGCCAGCGTCAGCGCATAGCGATTGCACGCGCGATGATCCTGAAGCCGCGCTTCGTCGTCCTCGATGAACCGACCAGCGCGCTCGATGCGTCGGTTCAGGCGGAGATCGTGGACCTGCTGCGAACACTTCAGCTCCGCAACGATCTGGCCTATCTTTTCATCAGCCACGATCTTGCGGTCGTGCGCGCGCTCGCGCATCGACTTGTCGTGCTCCGCGCTGGCCGAGTGGTCGAGCAAGGCTTGGCGGACGAGATTTTTGCCACCCCGCGCGAGGCCTATACCCGCGCCCTGATCGCTGCTGCGTTTCCTGAGAGCGCGTCGACGCTGGGTTTACCTGTGCGGCAGGCTCGGGCAGCCTCTGCGACAGCGGCTCACCCGCCACATGGAGGAGGACCGACATGATCGTCGATCTGCGCATCTACACCACCCGGCCCAACAAGACGGCTGAGTTCGTTGCACTCTACGAGGCCGAGGCTTGGCCGTTACAGCAAAAACACCTTGGGCGGTGCCTCGGCTGGTTCGTTACGGCCGAGGGCCCGCTCAACCAAGTGGTGCATCTCTGGGCCTATGAGAGCCAGGCCGACCGCGAAGCGCGCCGCGCGGCTATGGCTGCCGACCCCGCCTGGGGGGCCTATCTAAGGAAGGCGGGCGAACTCGGCCTTCTGGTCGCGCAGGAGAACCGTCTTCTCCGCCCGACCGATTTTTCACCGATCAAGTAATCGGTGCAGACATTCGTGAGGCTTTCGCCCCGCTATCGATCTTTTTTGCGGTATTCATTCCGTTTGGAAGTGCCGAACTGGATCAACATGGCTTTGGTGGAGTCGCGGAGCGAATTTCCTAAAACCATGAGGTCGATCGCCGCGAATGAGGCCGGATATGCTGAATCAGAACCCCCAACATCTCGTGGTTGAGGCGCAGCAACTGCTCCCGTTGATCGTTGCCAACGCGCTGCATCTGCTGAGCGCGATCATCATTCTACTCATCGGCTTCTGGCTCGCGGGCAGAGCTCATCGGCTCGTCGCCAAAGCCTTAGGTCGGGCACGGAACTTTGATGAGATGCTGAAGGGGTTCTTCGGCAGCATCGCCTACTACTTCGTGCTTACCATTACTTTGCTTGCCGTGTTGTCACAATTCGGTATTCAGACGACAAGCCTCGTTGCCGTAATCGGCGCTGCCGGCCTGGCGATCGGCCTCGCCTTGCAGGGAACACTGACCAATCTCGCAGCAGGCGTCATGCTGCTGATCTTCCGGCCGTTCCGGATTGGCCACCACGTGCTGGTCGGCGGCAT
>JASHRV010000308.1 GCA_030037175.1 Acetobacteraceae bacterium | reverse complement strand
GGCTTCGATTGGCGCGAGGCGGGCTGCTCGATGTGCCTCGGCACCAACGGCGAGGTCGCGGCGCCCGGGCAACGATGCGCCTCGACCTCCAATCGCAATTTCGTCGGACGGCAAGGGCGCGGGGTGCGGACGCATCTGATGAGCCCGGCGATGGCGGCGGCTGCGGCGGTGAGCGGGCATTTCGTCGATGTCCGCCGGCTGATGGCGGGGGCGTGAGCGATGCGGCGCTTCACGAAGCTTGCTTCTGTCGCCGTGCCGTTCGACCGGCCCAACATCGACACCGACCAGGTCATTCCCGCGCGCTACCTGCAGAAGCCGCGCGACGGCACGCTTGGGCAATATCTGTTTCATGACCTCAGATTCGGGCCGGACGGCGCGCCCGACCCCACGTTCGTGCTGAACCAGCCCGCTTTTCGCGATGCCGCGGTGCTGGTCGCGGCACAGAATTTCGGCTGCGGCTCCTCGCGCGAGAACGCGGTCTGGGCCTTGCAGGATTACGGCTTCCAGGCGGCGATCGCGCCGAGCTTCGGCGACATCTTCCGCAACAACAGCCTCAAGAACGGTCTGCTCCCCGTCGTCCTGCCGGAGAACGTGGTGAGCGGGCTGCTCGGCTATTTGCGGGAAGAGCCCGGCGCGATGGTCGCGATCGACCTTGAAGCCGAGCGCGTCACCTTGCCGGACGGCACGATGCACCGGTTCGAGATCGATCCGTTCGCGCGGCACTGCCTTCTCAACGGCGTCGATGAGCTCGCCTTCACTCTCTCGCAGATCGGGGAGATCGAGGCCTTCGAGCGGCGATACGGGCGCGAGAATTTCTAAGGCGGGCAGAGGACGATTCAGTGGGGATGAGGATCGCGGTTCTTCCGGGCGACGGGATCGGCAAGGAAGTGACGGCAGAGGCCGTGAAGGCGCTGAAGGCGGTGCTGGGCAATGCCGAGTCTTACGAGATGCGGGAGGCGCCGATCGGCGGGGCCGGATATGATGCGGCCGGCGATCCGCTGCCGGCGGCCACGCTCGAGCTTGCGCGCAAGTCCGACGCGATCCTGCTCGGGGGCGCGGGCGTGCCGGAAGACGAGCACCGGCCGCCCGCCGCCGGTGCCGGGGTCGGGCTTCTTCGCCTGCGCAAGGCGCTCGGCCTTTTTGCGAATTTCCGGCCGGTCTTCATGTTTCCCGAGCTAATCGGCGCCTCGACGCTCAAGCCGGAGGTGGTCGAGGGGCTCGACATCGTCATTCTGCGCGAGCTGAACGGGGATCTTTATTTCGGCGAGCCGCGCGGGATCGTGCGCGAGGCATCGGGCGAGCGGGTCGGGATCAACACGATGCGCTATTCCGAGTCCGAGGTGGAGCGCATCGCCCATGTCGCGTTCCGGACGGCGCGCGCGCGGCGCGGAAAACTGTGCTCCGTGGACAAGGCGAACGTGCTCGAGACGATGCAGCTCTGGCGCGAGGTGATGATCGCGGTCGGGCGAGACTATCCGGATGTGACGCTCACCCATCTCTATGTCGATGCCGCCTCGATGGCGCTGGTGCGCAATCCGCGGCAATTCGACGTCATCGTCGCGGGAAACGTGTTCGGCGACATTCTTTCCGATGCGGCGGCGATGCTGACGGGCTCGATCGGCATGTTGCCGTCGGCTTCGCTCGGCCTTGACCAAAAGGGGCTCTACGAGCCCGTTCACGGCACGGCCCCGGATATCGCGGGCAAGGACATTGCAAATCCGCTGGCCGCAATCCTCTCGGCGGCAATGCTGCTGCGCCATTCCTTCGCGCGCGAGGACGATGCGGCGCGCGTGGAGCGGGCCGTCCGTTCGGTGCTGGCCGAGGGCTATCGCACGGCCGACATCATGCAGCCCGGCGCGCAGCGCGTGGGCACCGTCGAAATGGGCGATCTGGTTGCCGAGGCGATCCATCGCATGGAGCGGTGAACGGGGCGGGCCGCTCCGACAATTCAGCAGAGGCAAGAACGAGGGGGGATCCATGAGAGCAAGCGTAACCCAGGAATATGCCGCGGAAATCGCGGCGAGGCTCGACCGGCTGCCGTTCACGCGCAGCATCTGGTGGCTCGTGTTCCTGATTTCGCTCGGCGGCGTGTTCGAGCTCTACAGCCTGTTCATGACCGCCTATATCGCGCCGGGCCTGGTGAAGAGCGGGCTTTTCGCCACCAGCACGGTGGGGCTCTTCGGCATCAGCGGCGTCGGGTTCTTCGTCTTCTGCAGCTTCGCCGGCATGTTCGTGGGCACGCTGGGCTGCGGCTTCGTCGCCGATCTCCTCGGCAGACGCACGATCTTCACCATCTCCCTCGTCTGGTTCTCGATCGCGAGCGCGATCATGGCCTTTCAGCCCACCGCGGCGGGGGTCGATTTCTGGCGCTTCATCGCCATGATCGGCGTCGGGCTCGAGCAGGTGACGATCGACACGTTCCTCTCCGAGCTCGTGCCGCCGTCAGGACGCGGCAAGGCCTTCGCGTTCTACCAGTTCGTCGAGTTCTGCATCGTTCCGGTGGTGGCGCTGCTCGGCTGGCTCCTGGTGCCGATCAAGCCGTTCGGGATGGAGGGCTGGCGCTGGATCCCGCTCATCGCCGCGGTCGGCGCGATCGCGTCGTGGTGGATGCGGCTCAGCCTGCCGGAGAGCCCGCGCTGGCTCGCCCTGCGCGGGCGCCAGAGCGAGGCCGAGGCGGTGATGCAGGATATCGAGGCGCGCGTGTCCCGCGATATCGGCGGCACGCTGCCGGCGCCCGGCCCGGCCCGGGAAATCGTCTCGGCGAGCATGGATTTCTCCGAAGCGCTGAAGCCGCCCTATGGCAGGCGCACGCTCGTGCTCTCGATCTTCAACCTTCTTCAGACGATCGGGTTCTACGGTTTCGCGGCGTGGGTACCGACCTTGCTGATCGCCAAGGGCGTGCACATCACGACCAGCCTGCAATACGCCTTCATCATCGCGCTCGCCAATCCGGTCGGGCCGCTCCTCGGCATGCGCATCGCCGATAAGATCGAAAGGAAATGGCAGCTCGTCCTTGCCGGCATCGGCATTGCCGTTTTCATGCTGCTGTTCGCGCTCCAGGAGAACGGCGCCGCGGTCATATTTTTCGGCGTGCTGGTCACGCTTTCGAGCAACTGGCTTTCGTTCGCCCTCCATAACTACCAGTCCGAGCTCTACCCGACGCGAATCCGCGCCCGCGCGGTGGGCTTCGTCTACTCCTGGAGCCGCGTCAGCGCCGCGTTCGCCGGCCTCCTGATCGGCTTCTTCCTGCACCGGGGCGGAACGATCGGTGTCGCGCTCTTCATCGGCGCGGCGATGCTTCTGATGATCATCACGATCGGCGGATTCGGCCCGCGGACGCTCAGGATGCAGCTCGAGGAGATCGCGCATTAGGCCACGGGGCTCTGCCCCTTGTCGGGTCCCCATCGCGCTTGCGCGATGGGGACCCGTCCAGGGGGACAGCGTCCCCCTGGTCTTATCGCATGGTCGGCATCACGAACTCGGCGCCGGCGCGGATGCCGGTGGGCCAGCGTGAGGTGATGGTCTTGGTACGGGTGTAGAAGTGAACGCCGTCGGGGCCGTGGACGTTGTGGTCCCCGAACAGCGATCGTTTCCAGCCGCCGAACGAGTGGAAGGCCATCGGGACCGGGATCGGGACATTGACCCCGATCATGCCGATCTTCGCGCGCGAGGCGAATTCGCGCGCGGCGTCGCCGTCGCGGGTGAAGATCGCGGCGCCATTGCCGAACTCGTGGTCGTTGGTGAGATTCAGCGCTTCCTCGTACGTGTCCGTGCGGACGACCGAAAGCACGGGGCCGAAAATCTCCTCGCGGTAGATGCGCATTTCGGGACGAACATGGTCGAACAGGCAGCCGCCGAGGAAGAATCCGCCCTCGTAGCCTTGCAGCTTGAGGCCGCGGCCATCGACGACGAGATCGGCCCCTTCCTCGAGCCCGAGATCGACATAGCCGCGGACCTTGTCGTAGGCCTGCTTCGTCACCAGCGGGCCCATCTCGGCCTCGGGATCGGTGGCCGGCCCGATCTTGAGATTCCTCACGCGCGGGGCGAGCTTTCCCATCAATGCATCGCCCGCCTTGCCGATCGCGACGGCGACCGAGATCGCCATGCAGCGCTCGCCCGCCGAGCCGTAGGCCGCGCCCATCAGCGCATCGGTCGCCTGGTCCATGTCGGCGTCCGGCATGACCAGCATATGGTTCTTGGCGCCGGCGAGGGCCTGCACCCGTTTATTGTGGGCGGTGCCGGTGTGATAGATGTATTCGGCGATCGGGGTCGAGCCGACAAAGCTGATGGCGTCGATGTCCGGGTGGGCGAGTATCGCGTCCACCACTTCGCGATCACCGTTCACGACGTTGAACACGCCCTCGGGCAGACCTGCTTCGCGGAGCAGCTCGGCGAGCAGGAGCGCCGCCGAGGGCACCTTCTCGCTCGGCTTGAGAACGAAGCTGTTGCCGCAGGCGATCGCCACCGGGAACATCCACATCGGCACCATGGCCGGGAAATTGAAGGGCGTGATGCCGGCGCATACGCCGACCGCCTGGCGAATCGAATAGCTATCGACATTGGTGCTGACGTTCTCGGTGAATTCGCCCTTGAGGAGATGCGGGATGCCGCAGGCGAACTCGACGACCTCGATGCCGCGGGTGACCTCCCCGGCGGCGTCGGCCAGCACCTTGCCGTGCTCGGCGCCGATGACGGCGGCGAGCCTGTCGCGGTTCTTCTCGAGCAGATCCTTGAACGCGAACATCACGCGGGCGCGGCGGAGCGGAGGCGTGCGCGACCATTCCGGAAAGGCGCGCTTCGCGCTTTGCACCGCCGCGTCCACCTCCGCGCCGGAGGCGAAGCTTACGCGGGCCGTGATCTCGCCGCTCGCCGGGTTGTAGACCTCCCCGGCACGGCCGCTCTTCCCCGCGAGCTTCCTGCCGTCGATGAAGTGGCCGATCTCCATAACCATCGCATTCCTCCATTCGCGCGGCCGGCGCTCAGCGCCGCCGAAGCTGGTCGAGCTTCCAGGACCCGCCGCCGGTGAGCGAGATATAGAGAAAGAGGAAGCAGTAGAGCACCGCGGCGTCGCCGCCATTGAGCAGCGGAAAGAAGCTGTGCGGGAAATGGACCTTGAAGTAGGCGACGGCCATCTCGCCGGAGAGAATGAAGGCGGCGGGACGGGTGAAGAGGCCGACCGCCACGAGCAGCCCACCGAAGGTTTCGAGCACGCCGGCCAATCCGAGGAGCGAGAACAGCGCCACGTGATGGCCACCGGCCGGAAAGCCGAAGAGCTTGGCCGTTCCGTGCTCCATGAAAAGCAGCCCGGCGACCAGGCGGACGAGGCTGAGCAGACGCGGCTCCCACGCGGTGCGAAAGCTGGAAGCTTTGGCCATCGCCCTGCCCTTCCTCAGTGGAGGATGATCTCCACGCGGCGGTTCTGCGGCTCGCGCACGCCCGGACCCGTTGCCACCAGCAGATGAGTCTCGCCATAGCCCATGATGGCGATCTCCGACTTCGGCACGCCGTCGGTGACGAGCTGGGCCGCCACCGCGGCGGCGCGGCGCCTGGAAAGTGCCAGATTGTACTGCGGCGTGCCTGACGTGTCCGTATAGCCGTTCACCGCGATCCGGGTCACCTGGCCGGCGGTCGCGGTGCGTGCGGCTTCCGCGATGACCTGTCTCGCGCGGTCGGTGAGGTCCGCGCGATCCCAATCGAAGAAGACGAGGAAGCTGCGGGGTTGAGGCGCCGGCGCCTCCACGGGGGCGGCCACCGGCGGCAGGGGCGGCGGCGTGACGCCGAACGCATAGCGCACCCCGATGAGGACGCTCTGGTTGTGCTCGAAGGAGAAGTCGGTGTTGCCCGTCGCGGTGTGCCCACCGCTCGTGTAGCTGCTCGAGATGGTGATGGGGCCCTGGACGCCGAAGAAGCGGTACTCTGCGGTGAGCGAGAGGCCGGGAACATGCCAGACCGGAAAGGAGAGGCCGGCAATGCCCTGGTACGCGAACCGGCCGGCGGTGTCGTTGGCGGAGAAGACGCTGCCCGGCGCGGTTGCGGACACATTCTGCCAGCTCGTCCAGGCATAGCCGACACCGGCGCCAAGATAGGGGAAGACCCAGCGCGACCCGATATCGAGATCGAAGAGCGCGTTCGCCATCACCCCCTTGGTGACCTGCCGGCCCGCCGGCGCGGTCGGGTCGTTGGGACGGAGAATGGCGTGCAGCGGGTTGTCGCGCCAATCCCCCTCGATTTCCACTCGAAGCCCGTTGCCGAAGCCGTAGCCGACGCTGCCGAGCCCGACGAAGCCGTTGGAGAGCAGCGCCCGGCCGCTCGACAGGCCAAGCCCGGTGGAGGAGTGAATGCTCTCCTGGCCGAGGATATTCAGTCCTGCGCCGCCGCCGATATAGACGCCCCGGAACGGCTGCGAGTGCGCCGCGGCCGGCGCGGCCAGGATCGCCGTCAGCAGCAGCGCTGAGCGAAACTGCATCCCCTCTTTCTCCCCTCTTTCAGCAGAGGTGCCTCGTCAGCCGCCGCTCTGCAACCCTGCAACTGCTCCCGGATCAAAAGTCCACATACGAAAAGGCTGGCCAGACCGAAGCCTGACCAGCCATTTCGCAGTGGGAGCAGACGGGATCGACGAAGATCCCGCGCCGTGTCTCGCCGAGACTATTCGATGATGATCTCGACGCGCCGGTTCTGCGGCTCGCGCACGCCCGGGCCGGTCGGGACGAGGAGATGCGTCTCGCCATAGCCCATGATCGCGATCGCGTTGGCCGGAACGCCATCGGTGATGAGCTGCGCCTTCACCGACTCGGCACGGCGGATCGACAGACCCATGTTGTACTGCGGCGTGCCCGACGTATCGGTGTAGCCGTTCACCTGGATCTTCGTGTACTGGACCTTGGTCGAATTCTGCGCGGCCTCGGCGATGATCTCCTTGGCGCGATCGGTCAGGTCGTAGCGATCCCAGTCAAAGAAGACGAGGTAGGTGCGCGCCGGAGCCGGAGCGGGTGCCGCGACCGGAGCGGGCGGCGGCGGCGGCGGGGCGACTCCGAAATTGTAGCGGAGGCCAACCAGGAAGCTGTTGTTGAAGTCCTGCACGACCTTGAGGGTGCCGCCGGTTCCAGCGGTGCCGCCCGAGATGCTGTAATTGCGCGTGCCGGGCATGCCCATGAAGCGATATTCGGCGGTGAGCGCGAGGCCGGGCATCGGCGCGATCGGCAGGGCGGCGCCCACGATGCCCTGATAGGCGAACGAACCCTCGGTCTGGCTTATGTGCGCCGTGATGGCCGGGCTCAGGCTATAGAGCGTCGTGTGGCTCCAGTTCGCCCACTGATAGCCGACGCCGGCGCCGATATAGGGGATCACCGGAAGGCCGAGATTGAAGTCATAGAGGGCGTTGACCATCACCCCGTACTTCTTCTCCCAGCCATTCAGATAAATGCTGCTGCTGGTCGTTCCGGTCATCTGGTTGGCGTAGTAGTCGCCCTCGACCTCTACCCGCAGGCCGTTGCCGAAGCCCCAGCCGACGCTGCCGAGCCCGACGAACCCGCCGTTGAACTTCGCATGCGTCTGGGCCGTTCCGAGCGACGAATTCGCGTCGATCTTCTCATTGCTGAGAATGTTGTAGCCAAGTCCGCCGCCTACATAGAGGCCCGTCACGGGCTGCGCCTGTGCTATCACGGGCGCCGCCATGACCGTTGCGGCCAACAGCGCAGTCCGGAGCTTCATGGGTCCTCTCCTCGTTCCGCTCACGCTTTCGCAGTCAAGACGACAAGCCTCCCCTTACCGGAACGACTTCCGCCTTTCTGCGTGTGCTGTCAGCACCTTTACCACAAACGTCATGCTCGGCCAGAAGTCCGTTGCGATTTTGTGAGTATGTGTGGTGGAAATGCCACAGCCTTAAAGGCAGATCGGCAACACCATTTGTAACAGTTTTCTTGTCACGTGATCCGCGCCGCGAAAGGCGGCAGCAGATCCGGCGAGGGGAACTCGATCACCCAAAGATCGGGATCGCTCTTTACCTGGCGGGCGAGGTAAGCGTCCACGGCCTCTTCATCGACGGGAGCCGGGCCGGTGGCGCGCATCCATGCCGGCTCCCCCTCCGCGGTGCGGAACTGGGACAGCACACAGAGCCCCTCGCTCGCACGCAGAACCACGAGCACGCCGCCGGCGTCGCGGTCCCCGCGGCGCAGCATCACGCCCGGGCGCCCGGCCGCATCGCCGAGGCGAAGCGCCATCCGCACCCAGATCTCCGTTTTCACCCTCGGCTCGGACATCGCCATCCCGTAACTTGAACTCGCCTGGCTGCCCTGCGACAAGCACCTGCCGAATTGCCTGGAATGCAGAAGGGACGACCGTGCCGAAGCCGATGTCGGAGGGCCAACGCGCCTACGAGACCCGCCGCGCCGCCAAGGCCGGCATGAGCCTCGAGAAGTGGCTCGATTCGAGGGAAAAAGAAAAAGAGGCGGAAGTCCGGGCCCGGGAACAGCCGGCCGAGAGGCCGAAGCCGAAGAAACCCGGGCTCTTCTCCCGCCTGATGGAAAAGGCGCAAAAACCGCTTTAGCCCCATGCCCGATATCAATCGCCTGCCCGGCTCGCGGATCGTCGCGATCGCGCGGCTCGCCTTCGCTGATCCCGATGTCGATTTCCTCTGCTTCGGCGAATCGGACCAGCCGAGCCCCGGCGTGGCGCGCGAGGCGGTCCTTGCGGCGATCGATTCCGGACTGACGAAATATGTGGACGTGCGGGGGGTGCCCGCGCTGCGCGAGGCGCTCGCCGCCTATCTCACGGCGCTGCACGCGAAGCCGGTCGCGGAAGGCCGCATCCAGGTCACCGCCTCGGGCATGGCCGCCCTCAACCTCGCGCTTGCCGCGACGGTCCGCCCCGGCGAGCGCCTGATCGTGCACACGCCCGCCTGGCCGAACGGCGCCAATGCCGCCCGGCTGCACGGCGCCGAAATCCTCACCCTGCCCCTCACCCCGCTCCCGGACGGACGCTTCCGGCTTGACCTCGACCGGCTCGCGAGCCTGCTGCCGGGGGCACGCGCCTTCATCCTCAACTCACCCAACAACCCCACCGGCTGGACCGCGAGCCGGGAGGAGCTGGCCGCCATTCTCGATCTCTGCCGTAAGAACGGCACCTGGCTCATCTCGGACGAGGTCTATTCCCGCCTCACCTACGACGGCAGCGCCGCCGCGCCCTCGCTGCTCGACATCGCGGACCCCGACGACCGCGTCATCGTCTGCAACAGCTTCAGCAAAAGCTGGATCATGACCGGCTGGCGCCTCGGCTGGATGGTGCTGCCCGAGAATACCCGCGAGGCGATCGCCGAGATCGTCGAGGTCACCCACTCCTCCGTCGCACCCTTCATCCAGCACGCCGGCATCGCCGCGCTCGGCGACACAACCACCCCCGAAGCCTTCCGCGGCTTCTGCGCAGAGGGCCGCGCCATGGTGAGCAAGGCGCTGGCCGGCATGAACGGCATCCGCTACAGCGCACCCGAAGGCGCCTTCTACGCTTTCATCGGCATCGACGGGCTGGCCGACAGCATGAGCCTCGCCGAACGGCTGGTGCTGGAGCACAAGGTCGCGACCGCCCCCGGCAGCGCCTTCGGCGAAGGCGGCGAGGGGCACATCCGCATCTGCTTCGCCCAGTCCCCCACCTGCCTCTCCCGCGCCCTCGAGCGCCTCCGCGCCGGGCTCGGCACTGTGGCCGGATAACTGTACCATCTGGCCCGTAGAAGGGTTTCGAACATGTTTAAGTTTTTGAAAATAAAGTATAATTTATCCACCCCCTAGGGGTTTCCGAATCCCAAAACGGCCACAGCCAGGGGGACGCTGTCCCCCTGGACGGGTCCCCATCGCGCAAGCGCGATGGGAGCCCCGACCCCCTGCCAGGGTCTCGGACCCTGGACCCCATCCGTTTGGCGGTGGAAAGGCCGGTCGGGCTCTGAGCGGAGACGCTCAGAGCCCGACCGGCCTTTCCACCGCCAACGAAAGGGTTCCAAGGGCTCAGCCCTTGGCGGGGGATCCAAGGGGGCAGAGCCCCCTTGGTCTTGCTTGCCTTTTTACTGGGCGGCGGCGCGGAGGCCGGCGCCGGCGGCGAGGGGGCAAAGGGGCGCGGCGGCGGCGAGGAGGGCGGTGAGGAGGAGGAGCTCGGGTTTGGGGTGGTCGGTGGTGGCGGCGATGGTGCCGAAGATCAGGACGGGGGTGGCGAGGGGGAGGATGAGGATGGGCAGCAGGGTGCCGGGGCGGCGGCTGCCGAGGACGAGGGCGGCGCCGGCGGTGCCGAGGAGCGAGAGGGTGAGCGTGCCGGGCAGGAGGCCGGCGAGCAGGGGCGCGATGTGTGTGGGGTCGATGCGGAGCATGACGGCGATCGGGCCGGCGGCGATGAGCAGCGGCAGGCCGGTGAGCAGCCAGTGGGCGATGGATTTGCCGGCGGCGATGCCGAGCGGGGAGAGGCCGGAGAGCAGGAGCTGGTCGAGCGAGCCGTCCTCGTAATCCGCGCCGAAGAGGCGGTCGAGCGGGAGGAGAGTGGCCAGCAGCGCGGCAACCCACACGATGCCCGGGGCGAGCCCGCTGAGGGTTGCGGGCGCGGGGCCGATCGCGAGCGGGAAGAGGGCGGTGGTGACCAGGAAGAAGAGGAGGGCGGCGACGGTGTCGCTGCCGTGGCGGACGGCGAGGGCGAGCTCGCGGCGGATGAGCGCAAGGAAGGGTGTCATCCGAGAGTGAGCTCAGTGGTGCGGGGGAGGGGGAGGGGGGTGTGCGAGGCGGCGATGAGGAGGCCGCCCTGGGAAAGGTGCGTGGCGATGAGGGTGGCGAGGAGAGCGACTGCCGCGTCGTCGAGGGCGTTGGTCGGCTCGTCGAGCAGCCAGAGCGGCGCGTTCGAGAGGGCGATGCGGGCGAGGGCGAGGCGGCGTTTCTGGCCGGCGGAGAAGAGGCGGGCGGGCAGGTCGGCGAGCGGGGCGAGGGCGAGGGCGGCGAGGGCGGCGGCGATGTCGCCGCCGGAGAGGGAGGCGGCGAAGCGGAGATTTTCGGCGGCGGTGAGCGCGGGCTTGATCGCGTCCTGATGGCCGAGATAGGCGATGCGGCGGGCGTGAAGCGGGGGATCGAGCAGGGCGTCTTCGCCTTGCCAGGTGAGGCGGCCGGCGGCGGGAGGAAGAAGGCCGGCGAGGACGCGGAGCAGGGTTGATTTTCCCGCGCCGTTCGGGCCGCGCACGATGAGCGCTTCGCCCGCGCCGAGGGTGAAGGAGAGATCGCGGAAGATCAGCCTCTCGGCCCGGATCGCGGCGAGCTGATCCGCTTGCAGCACAGTCTTCCCCTTCAACGGCGGCTTGTTGTCGGCGAGAGGAAGTCTATGGTTTATGCGGGCGCCGCATAACGGCAAAGGGACGGATCGATGAGCATCGGGCAGGACAGCCTGAAAACCCGCCGCACGCTCGCGGTGGATGGCAGGCAATACAATTATTTCTCGATCGACGCCGCGGCCGCGGAGCTTGGCGATCTCTCACGGTTGCCGGTGAGCCTGAAGGTTCTGCTCGAGAACATTCTCCGCTGCGAGGACGCCAAGAGCTACACCGTCGATGATGCGCGCGCGATCGCTTCCTGGCTCGCGGAGGGCCATTCCGAGCGCGAGGTGCCGTTCCGGCCCGCGCGCATCCTGATGCAGGATTTCACCGGCGTGCCGGCGGTGGTCGATCTCGCCGCGATGCGCGACGGAATCGTTCG
The DNA here is from genome assembly GCA_030037175.1 of Acetobacteraceae bacterium. Classification (GTDB taxonomy): domain Bacteria; phylum Pseudomonadota; class Alphaproteobacteria; order Acetobacterales; family Acetobacteraceae; genus JAKAWQ01. The sequence goes on along the minus strand of JASHRV010000308.1, from coordinate 953 downwards.
TCTCGGCTCCGATCCGGCGAAGGTGAACCCGCTGGTGCCCGTCGATCTGGTGATCGACCATTCCGTCATGGTCGATGTGTACGGCAAGGCCGATGCGCTCGCCGAGAATGTCGCCGCCGAGTTCCATCGCAATGGCGAGCGCTACAGCTTCCTGCGCTGGGGGCAGGACGCCTTCGCCAATTTCCGCGTCGTCCCGCCCGGCACCGGCATCTGCCATCAGGTCAATCTCGAATATCTCTCCCAGGGTGCGTGGACGAGCGAGATCGATGGCCAGAGCTATGTCTATCCCGACACGGTCTATGGCACCGACAGCCACACGACCATGGTGAACGGGCTCGGCGTGCTGGGCTGGGGCGTGGGCGGGATCGAGGCGGAGGCGGCGATGCTCGGCCAGCCGATCGCGATGCTGATCCCGGACGTGATCGGCGTGCGCCTGACGGGCCGGCTGCCGGAGGGCTCGACCGCGACCGACCTCGTGCTGACCGTGACCGAGATGCTGCGCAAGAAGGGCGTGGTCGGGAAGTTCGTCGAATTCTTCGGGCCCGGGCTCGATCAGCTTGCGCTCGCCGACCGTGCGACGATCGGCAACATGTCCCCGGAGTACGGCGCGACCTGCGGATTTTTCCCGCTCGACAAGGTGGCGCTCGACTATATGCGCCTCACGGGGCGCGATCCGCATCGGATTGCGCTGGCGGAGGCCTATGCCAAGGCGCAGGGGCTGTGGCGCGATGAGACGACGCCGGAGCCGCGCTTTACTGACACCGTGGCGCTCGATCTCGGGAGCGTGCGGCCTTCCATTTCTGGTCCGAAACGGCCGCAAGACCGCGTGCCGCTCGTCGAGGCGGGGAAGGCCTTCGGCGTGGCGCTTACGAAATCGCTCGGCGTGCCGGCGAACGATGTCGGCAAGCGGGTGAAGGTCGAGGGGCGGAATTTCGAGCTGGCGCACGGGCACG
>JASHRV010000307.1 GCA_030037175.1 Acetobacteraceae bacterium | reverse complement strand
GTCCAGGCCAGGGGCTCTGCCAAGGCCAGGGGACTTAGGCCAGGGGCTCTGCCCCTGGACCGGGCCCCATCGCGCAGGCGCGATGGGAACCCGACCGCTGGGGCCTTGAGGCCCCAGACCCCCAATAGCGCTGCGCGGCTTTCTTCCCCTCTCCCGCGATCGCGGGAGAGGGTGGCTCGCGAAGCGAGCCGGGTGAGGGTAGGGGGGTGGAGAGTACCTGGTCCCTAGCGCGTAAATCCGTCGAACGTCGTCATGTATACCGGATGCAGCCCGGCGATCGCCTTCTTCGCATCCGCATCCGGCGCGCCGAACACCACCAGGCTCGTGGGCGTCGCAAGCGCGAAGAACGGCTTCGCGAACGGCCCGAAATCATTCCCATGCTGCACCACGGCCGCCGAATCCGCATAGCGCTCGAACACGGTGAGCGTGCCGTGATCCTCGCTGATGTTCCACTCATACTCCAGCGTGCCGGGCTCCTTCTGCTCCACGCTCGCAACGATCTGCGAAACGAGCTGCTTCAGCTGATCATACTGATCGGGCTGCACCTTCAGCGTGAACACCCAGAAAACCTCGCTGCTGTCCGCCGCCGGCTTCGGCGCCTGCGCCGCCGCCGGCAGCACCATCGCGCCAAGCATCACAAGCGCCATCATCACGGTCCGCATCGGCACACTCCTCCCGTCTTCGCCGCCCGCCCGGTCGTCCGCAGGCAGGCAGCCTTGTCGATTGATTGAACTATCCGCCAGGCCCCGTAATGACGCAATCTCCCGCGGCCGCCCACCCACATCACGGCGACAGGAGCAGCACCATGAGCGACAGCCCGAACACATCAACCGCACCGGCCGCGGCGATTCCGGCCGATGACCCAGGACGGACCCTCGCGGTTGCGCGGGCGAACGACGACCAGACCCTGCCGCATATCGGATTGGTCGGCGACACCTACACCATTCTCGTGACGGGCAAGGACACCGCCGGCCGCTACTGCCTGATCGACATGCACGTCCCGCCCGGCGGCGGTCCTCCTCCCCATCGCCACGACTTCGAGGAAAACTTCTCCGTCCTCGAGGGCGAGATCGAAATCACCTTTCGCAACGAAAAACTGGTCGCGCGGGCCGGTGATTCCATCAACGTGCCGGCCAACGCGCCGCATTCCTTCACCAACGCTTCCGGCAAGCCGGCGCGGCTGCTCTGCCTCTGCTCGCCCGCCGGCACGGAAGAATTCTTCATGCTGGTCGGCGTTCCCGTCGCGACCCGGACGACCCCGCCACCGAGGCTCGACGCCGCTGCCCAGGCGGCCTTCATCGCAAAGGCCACGGCGCTGGCTCCGAAATATCGGACGGAGCTTCTGAAACCCTGACGCCACCCACCACGCCGGCCAGCGCGCCTCAAACCTGCGCGGAACCCCCATCCACGAAAAGCTCGCTCCCGTTCACGAAGCTGCTTTCGTCGGAGGCCAGGAACAGCGCCGCGCCCGCCGCCGAGCAAGCCGCAACAGCCGCGCTTCCATCCCCGCGAAAGCGGAAATTCGCATCATCATCCCTGCTGTCATTTCACCGCCCCCAAAAGCGAGGCTCCACAAAAGCACAGCGTCAATGCTGACAGTGTCAACGCTGAGAGTCGCTGGCGTCGCTCGCGTCGGTCGCACCTGAAGACTCGGGGAAGACCATCCGGCCGTTGCGAAGCGGCAGAAAGAGACCGTCATCCACGCCGACCTCGTCGGCAATAAGCGCATTCAGCTTGTCGTTCATGGCCATGACGAGGTCGCGCGGCATGGAGGACCCATAGGCAAGGTTCCGCACTTCCTCCGGATCTTCCTGCAAATCATAGAGCTCGATGTCGTTGTGCGCGGTCAGCGCCTCGAACGTGGTGGGCGTGTTGAAATCGTTCGGTGCGAAGTAGCGGGAGAAACGATATCTTCCGTCGAAGACGCTGCGAATCCCGCAGCGATTGGACCAGTCGGGCTCGTTCTTGATCAAAAAAGCGATTTTCTCGGATCTGGGGGCGGAGGACCGCGCGTAGCTCTCCGTCAATGCAGCCCAGGCCGCATCCTGAAAGGTAAGCATGTCGTAACAGAAAAGAGCCCCAGGCCGCAGCGTATCCGCTCGCGCCTTGGTGGGAGCGGCCATCAGGGGCGTGATGTCGCGCCCGGGCAGCCCCGCGGCTGCCTTGGCCTGATCCGCAGCACTCGCCCCCGTCAAAGCCAGTATCGTCGGCGCAAGGTCAAGCTGAGAGGTGACGGCCTGACAGTCCATCCCACCGGGATAGGCAGGGTGGAGGATCATCAGCGGAACGTGGTTCTGCTGCCGGTAAGCGCAGTTGCCTTTGCCGCGCATCTGGTGATTTCCGCCGAGCTCACCATGGTCTGCCGAGAAGATGATGATCGTATTGTCGGCGAAACCGTTCTCCCGCAGCGCCCTCAGCACCTGCGTGACCTGCCTGTCGCAATCGCGGATGCAGTTGAGATAGTAGTTCCGGAGCAACCGCCAGCGACGGTCCTCGTCCGGCCATGCGCCGACAAGGATGTCCTGGACAGCCTGATAGATCTGTTGGCCGACCGGACGGCCCGGCGCATCGAAGGGCTGGGAACGGGTGGCGGGCAGGGCGACATCCCACTCCGCCCGGTAAAGCGCATCTGCGGGTGGCCGCGCGATCGGCAGGACGGTCGATTTCCCCTGCACGGTTTCTCCCGGCAGGTCCGAGTCGACATACATGACATCGTGCGGGTTCACGAAGTTGACGGCCAGGTACCAGGGTGTCCCCTGATCGCGAAGGGTCAGGCCATGGGTGCGCAACCAACGCTCGGTGAAGGCTGCCGTGGTGTTGTCGTACTCGTAGCCTCCGAGGGTGGTATCGACGACATCGCCGAGGCCGAAGAAATCCTGGAAGCCGTAGCTTTCGATGATGCGCCGGTAGTCTGCCAGCGGCGCGTCAATGGCGATGTTCGTCTGGTCCAGGTTGCCGCTCAGATGCCATTTGCCCTGGTAGGCCGCATGATAGCCGAGGGAAGCGAGGCGATGGCCTATCGTTTTGATGCGGGTGGACATATCCGGTTGCCAAAGCGCGCCGGCATTGTCGAAGATTCCCGTCTGCTGGATGTGGTGGCCGGTATAGATGGTCGAACGCGCCGGGGAGCATACGCAGGAGGCGGCCTGGTGATTGGTGAAAGTGACGGCGCGGGACTTGATCCACTCGCGCGCGGGAACGGGCACCGGCCACTTGCCGAAAAAATGCTCCTGATCAACCAGGATGAAAAGAATATTGTAGCCCCCGGGCGGAGCGACAGGAGGAGCGATCGGCTGGGCCGGGGCGGCGGCAAGTGTCGGCTCCGAAACAGCGGAGGCGGCGCCCAGAAACGCCGCCCCGCTGGTCAGCAATTGCCGACGCGACGGGTGCCGACCCTCGGATTTCTGATCTGTCACAATCACCGTTCCTCTCTCTCGGGCGAGGCGCCGTCGGCCTTTATTCTTCGACAATCGTTCGTTAGCACTCGATCGCGCCTGCCGAATAGTCTCTTGCTGATACAGTTGACCGTCCGTGCGAGCTCCCGATGGACAAGCGGAAAACCAACTCGGCCGTTGGGCGTTTCCGCGACCGCGACGGCAGGGTGAATTCATAACACCCTCTAAGCTGCGAAACACTCAGTCACTCCTCGAGGAGAGATCCGTGAACATGCGCAACCGCACCTTACGCCCACGCAGAGCCGCGCTTGTCGCTGTCATCGGCCGCATCACCGCGACGGCATTGGCGTTTCTGTGGCTTTCGGCCTCGGGGGCCTCCGCGGGGGAAACGGTACGCATCGCGCATCAAACGGACTTCGCCCCGTTCGTCTATGTCAGGAATGGCAAGTCCGCCGGCCTCATCGTGGATATTCTCGATGCCGCGGCGGGGCGCGAGGGCATCACGATCGTCTTCGTGCCGGTGCCGTTCGCCGAGCTCGATTCCACCCTGAGCGACGGCCGCGCGGATGCGATCGTCCCGATCGCGATCACGCCGGAGCGCCGGAAAATCTACGATTTCAGCTCCACCCTCGTGATGACCGGCGGCGCCTTCTTCGTCCGCGCCCCCAACGCAACCCCGCCGAACCTCGCCAGCCTATCGGGCAAGACGCTAGCCACGCCAAAAACCGGGCCGTTCGTGAACTACATCCAAAAAGCCGCCCCACACGTAAAGCTGATCATAACCTCGGATTACCCGCAGAGCTTCGAGGATGTCATCAACGGCACGGTGGATGCGGCGGCCCTGAATCTGCAAGTCGGCAGCGCCATGGTGGCGACGTCCTACGCGAACAAAGTCACCGTGCCGAAGACGATGTTCACGCCGCCGCTCCCGTACGCCGTCGCGGTCACGAAAGGCCGACATCCGGATTTCCTGACGAGGCTCGACGCGGGAATCGCGGCCATCGATGCCGACGGCACCCTCAAAAGAATCGAAGACAAATGGAAGGCCGAGTAGGCAAAGGGAAAATGTGTCGAACCCGCCGGCGCCGGGTCCGGAAAACGGGGAAAAGTCTTTTTGCTTCTTTTTCTTCAGAAAAAGAAGGCGCTCACCCTTTCTACTCCATCACCGCCGAATGCTCGGCCGGCATCGCCGCAGGCGAGTCCGCCACCATCCGCCGTTTGAACGCATCCGAGAGCAGCCGCTCAAGCGCCTATGGGCTCAGCCCCCCGGCTTCTCGCGCGACCTCCGCCGTTGCTTCCGGCAACTCGATTTCGATCTTTGTCGTGCTCCATCTCCGCAAGGCGCTTTGGCCTGCCGCCGGCCGAACTCAACCGGGCGACCGCCCATCGGAATGCAGCGCTCGCCTCACCGCTTCCGGATCACCGGCAATCGCCCGGAGATACGCACGAGCAGTCTGATCCGGTTCCACCCGCCCCTGTTCCCAGTCGCGCAACGTGCCAACCGGGATCTGGTAGCGGGAAGCAAACTCCTCCTGCGTCAGACCGAGCGCCCGCCGTAGCGTCTTGGCGCGCGATACAGGGCGCATGCGGGCCAGTCTTTCATCCGTCAGCGGGAGTGCATCAGGATCGCGAAGTGCTGCTGTATGGGCCTCTTCTTCCGTCAGCGCGTCGAAGCGGCTCCAGTCATGTTTCCCTGTTTTCGTCATGGTATCTGCGTCGCTCATAAGGTTCAGCCTTTCGGGCCGAAATGATGCGAATCCGGTCCCCTCGTATCGTGTAGGCTACGAACAGCAACCGTTGCTCCACCATGCCTATCAGGACGAAGCGAGCCTCGGAGGAGGCTTGCGCGTCATCCGCCCATTCGACAGCGAAGGCGTCCTTGAACGCTTCGCGTGCCATTTCGAAGGTGACGGCATGGAGCCGCCAGTTGCGTACGGCTTTCCCATCATCCCACTCGAAAGCGTCGTCTTGCACGGAGATACGGAATATCCGTAGTTCGTCAAGGGGTGGGCGAATGAGCAACCGAGTCAGAAACTCATATTTACTTTTAAAGTCAAATCATTAGAGCGTGAGCCCAGGGGCATTGAAGCTCTGTGTCCCCGCGCTCTCTGCTGCGTATCGGATTCACGCTCCGTGTGGTCGCCCGCTTCGCGCGCGGCCACACCCCGCGATCCGATACTACTCCATCACCGCCGAGTGCTCGGCCGGCATCGCCGCATGCGAGGCCCGCCGCATGATCAGGATCAGAAAAAGTATCGGCAGCGAGGTGAACATCATCAGCTTGAAATCCGCGAGATAGGCGATGATCTGCGCCTGCTGGTTCACGACCTGGTTCAGCATCGCCGCCCCCGCCTTCGTCGCCGGGTCGAGGAACTGGTGCACCGCCGGGTCGTTCGCGAAATTCCGCCGGAACGGCGTGATGAACGTCGCCAGGTCCGCGTGCTCCTGCTGCGTCACCCGATCGAGCAGTGCGGACGTGATCGAAACCCCGATCGCGCTGCCGAAATTGCGGAACAAGCTCAGCAGCGCCGTCCCGTCCGTCCGCATCGCCGTCGGCAGCGTCGCGAACGCCATCACCTGCAGCGGCGTGAACACGAACCCGAGCCCCGCCCCCTGGATCACGATCACCCACGCCACCGCCCGCGGCGCCACGTCCGGCGTCCAGCCCAGCATCAGCCAGAGCGAGTATTCCAGCAGCACGATCCCCGCCAGCATCAGGACGCGCGGGTCCATCCGGTCGGAAAGCCGCCCCGAGACCATCATCGCCAAGAGCGTCCCCACCCCGCGCGGGGCCAGCACCAGCCCCGCCGTCTGCACCGGGTAGTTGCCGAGATCCTGCAAGTAGGGTGCGAGCAGGGCGGAGCTCGCCACCAGCACCAGCCCGGCCGAGAACATCACCAGCATCGACGCCGTGAAATTGATGTCGCGGAAGATCGCCGGCGGAATGAACGGTTTTTCCGCCGTCAGCAGATGCACCACGAACAGATAGAAACCCACCCCCGAGAGCACCGCCTCGACGATGATCTCGCGGGAGCTGAACCAGTCCTTGAGCTCGCCCCGGTCGAGCATCATCTGCAGGCCCCCGATCCCGAGCGCCAGCACCGCGAAGCCCAGCCAGTCGAAGCGCAGGCTCACATTGCCGCGCAGCCGGCGCATGAAGAACATCAGCCCCAGCATCGAGACGATGCCGAACGGCACATTGACGTAGAACACCCATCGCCAGCTGTAGAACTCGGTGAGGTACCCGCCGAGCGTCGGGCCCATGATCGGCCCCACCATCACGCCCATGCCCCAGATCGCCATCGCCTGGCCGCGCTGATGCGCGGGGTAGATATCCAGCATGATGGATTGCGAGAGCGGCACCAGCGCCGCGCCGAAGCAGCCCTGCGCCAGCCGGAACAGCACGATCTCGCCGAGCGACTGCGCCGCCCCGCACAGCATCGAGGTCACGGTGAACCCCGCGAGCGAAACGACGAACAGGTTCCGCCGCCCGAACCGCGCCGCGAGCCACCCCACCGGCGCGGTCATGATCGCCGCGGCGATGATGTAGGAGGTCAGCACCCAGGTGATCTGGTCGTAGGTGGCGGAGAGGCTGCCCTGCATGTACGGCAGCGCCACGTTGGCGATCGTCGAATCGAGCGCCTGCATCAGCGTGCCGACCATGCAGCAGAGCGTGATGACGCCGCGGTGCGGCACCACGCCCGCGCGCGTGCCCGCCGGCCCCGCCCCCGCGGGTCCCACCACGGCGCCCGATGCCGCGCTCATCCCAGCCGCTCCTCAGCCGCCCTTTGCGACCCCTCGGGCCCGCCCTCTTCCTACCAGAGATCCGAGAGCCGCCGGTGGTGCCCGCTATCGATCGACACCTCGACGCTCATCCCCGCCCGTAGCGGCGGGTCCCCCGGCTCCCGATCGAGCCGCACCCGCAGCGGAATCCGCTGCACCACCTTCACCCAGTTGCCGGAGGAATTCTCCGCCGGCAGCAGCGAGAAGGCCGAGCCCACCGCCGGGCTGATGCTCTCCACCGTCCCGTGCCACACCCGCCCCGGATAGGTGTCCACCGTCACCGTGGCCGGATCGCCCGCCCGCACCCAGGTGAGATCGGTCTCCTTGGGGTTGGCCGTCACCCAGAAATGCTCGTCGGAGACGAGCCCGAACGCCGCCGTCCCCGCCGCCAGGTACATCCCCGGCTGCAGCTTGCTCACCTCGGTCACGATCCCCGAATAGGGCGCCCGCACCACCGAGTGGTCGAGCTCGCGCTCCGCCTCCGCCACCCGCGCCTCGGCCGCCTGGTATTGCGGCAGCGCGGTCACCGGCGCGTCCGGCGTGCCGTTCAATTTGGCGAGCTGCACCGCGGCCACGCCCTTCAGCGCATCCACCCGCGCCTGATCGGCCTCCACCTTGAACTTCGCATCGTCGTACTGGGCCCGCGGCACGCCCCCGCTCGCGACCAGCCGCGCATAGCGCGCGAGGTCCGCCTGGTCGGAGGCAAGCGTCGCCTGCGCGCTCGCGACCTCGCTCAGCATCCGCAGATAGTCCTGCTGCATGGCGCGCAGCGTGAGCGCGGTCTCGTCGAGGTCCGCCTTGGCGCCATCGAGCGCGATCTGGAACTTCCGCGGATCGAGCCGGTAAAGCACCTGCCCCTTGGCGACCGTCTCGCCCTCGCGCACCGCGACCTCCGTCACGATGCCCGAAACATCCGTCGAAACGGAGAGCATGTCCGCCTCGACATAGGAATCATCGCTGCCGACATAGGTCCCGCCCTCGACCCAGAAGCTCGCCGCCGCGACCGCCACCGCGACCAGCCCGCCGATCATCAGGATCGGCCGGAGCAGGCTCCGCCGCCGGCGCGCCCGCGTCTCGACCGCGACATCGTCGCCGACCCGCGGGCTCGCACCCGCCGTGGCCGAGGCCTGGGACATCAGGCGACCTCCTTCGCCGCCTCGCGCATCCCCTCGCGCAGCTTGGGCCGCATCTCGGCCCCGATCGCCGCCTTCATCTGCGCCAGCCCCTCGATCATGGTGCCGACCGTCGCCTCGTCGAGCCCGGCCATCACCGTCGCCGCGACCTCTTCCCGGTGCTGCTCGATCTCGGCGAGCACCGGCATCGCCGCCGGCCGCAGATGCAGCCGCCAGATCCGCCTATCGGAGGGGTCGGGCCGCCGCTCGACCATCCCCCGCGCCTCGAGCCGATCGACCAGCCGCGCGACGCTGATCGGCTCGACCTCGAGCAGCTCGGAGAGCTCCTTCTGGGAGAGCCCGGGCCGCTGCTCGAGCCGGATCAGCATCACCCACTGGGCGCGGGTCATGCCGTTGCCGCGGGCGCGCTTGTCGAACTCGAGGCGCAGCAGCCGGGCCACGTCGTGGAGGAGGAAGAGGAGGTCGTTGCTCGGGATGGTCATGCGGGCGGGCAAAAGGGGAGGTGGGCGAGCGCGGTGTATTCCATAATGCAGAGATTATAAGCCCGCTTATGGTTATCCTCCACTATGGAAGCCATGCGCCAGTTGCCGGTCGGCTGCGCTTCTTTTGCGCCGCGAAGGCAACGCAACGAACCCGTTTACTTTCCGCTCGCCATTTTCGCCCGTGCAACGTCCAATTTGTCCAACCCCCTCCGATTCCCCCTGCGCGATCAACGCCATGCCACTTTTCGCCCCGAGCCTCGCCCGAACGTCCATCGGGGGTGCCCAACCTGTCCATCGTTCCTATCTAACGTTGCAATGCACTGCTCTCCCCTGAGGCCCACGCATGTCTGAGGCGCTCACGACCGTGATGCCCCCTCGCCATGGCGGGCGCCCTTCGCGCGTCGAATCCGAAAAGATCGAGGGCCGGATCCTCGTCGTCGCCACCGCCCTCTTTTTCCGCCATGGCTTCGCCGCCACCAGCATGGAGCAGGTCGCCGCCGAGGCGCGCATCTCCAAGCGTACCCTCTACGCGCGCTTTCGCGACAAGGCGGACCTCTTCCGCGGCGTCGTCGATCGCCAGCTCCAAATCTGGCGCATCTCCTTCGATGCCCGGCCCGACGCGCCGTTCTCGCTCGCTACCGTGCTGCGCGAAGCTGCCGAGGGAATGCTCCGGGTGGCGCTCGCGCCCGAGGCCCTTGCCCTGCACCGGATGGTGATCGCGGAGGCGGAGCGCTTTCCCGAGCTCGCCCGCACCCTCTCCGCCGTCGGCACCTCCGGGGTCGAGTGGCTCACCGACCTTCTCCGCCGCTCTCCGGAGCTCGGCGCGCTCTCGCCCGAAGCGCTCGCCTTCGCCGCCGAGCAGTTCGTGATGTTGGTCGTGAGCGTGCCCCGCCGCCGCGCCCTCGGCCTCGGCCGCCCGCTCGACAAGGCCGGCCTCGCGGCTTGGGCCGAGCAGTCCGTCGCCCTCTTCCTCGAGGGCGTCTGCCGTTGGGATCCGTCTCCTTAAGAATCAGCCCGCCTGGCTCGTCCCGGTCTCGAGGTTTCGGACCAGCGAGATCGCCTGGGCCTTCCCGTCGCCGCTGTTGCTGCCCGTGGCGCCGGCACCGCTCGTGCCGCTGCCGGCCTGCATCTGCATTTGCAAAAGCCAGTTCTGGAAATCGGTGAGCAGCGAGGCGAGCCCCGCGGTGCTCCCGGTGCTCGTGCTTCCGGTGCTCGTGCTGCCGGCCGTGGTGGCCGTGCCCGCCGAGGTCGCGGCGGTGAATGCGGGCAGCGAGTCCGGGCTGAAGGCGCCCGATGCCCCGCTTGAGGAAGATGTGGTGGAGGCGAGGAACGGGTTCGCCCAAGGGTTGCCGGTCACGGCGCCAATCGACATGGAACGGATCCTTGCGTGGTGGACGTTGCACCCGCCTCCCTGCATGTCCCGTGCCACACCCAAGCCCTCGTTTTCGCGCCCAAGCGCCCCTCCGGCCGGCACATCCTGCCGGCCGGAGCCGTCTCGCCGCGGCAGGATCCGCCGCCTGCTATCGCGGGGGAAAGATCTCCCGCGGCGAAGGCTCGGCGCGGCTATAGCCGATCGTGCAATAGCGTCCGCCCTGATAGCGCTCCTCGACCGGGCTGTTGCTCACGTTGCCCGCCTGCTCGGGAATGAAGGGATCGGCCGAATCCTCCGGCGCCCAGCCGATCACGTCGCGCCCATCTTTTCCCCAGAACCCCCGCGAATTGTTGGAGGCCCCCCAGATCACGAGCGTGCCGACATGCGGCGCGAGCGTCGCCCGGGTCACCAGCCGCACGAGATCCGCATAGGAGAGATAGATCGAGAGCGTGCGCGCATCATCCACTTTGGGCCGCGAGCCGCCGATGCGGAGATTGACATTCTCCACCCCGTGCTTGTCCCAGTACATCCGCCCCATCAGCTCGCCATAGGCCTTCGAGACCCCGTAATAGCCGTCGGGGCGGAACTGGCAGTCATGGTCGAGCCGGACATCGCGCTCATAGAACCCGATCGTGTGGTTGGAGGAGGCGAACACGACGCGCGCCTTCTCGCGCCGCGCCGCCTCGTAGATGTGATAGAGGCCGAGGAAATTGGGCGCGAACACCTCGGTAAAGGGCCGCTCCACCGAGACTCCGCCGAAATGCAGGATCGTTCGGCATCCTTCGGCGAGCCGCAGGATCGCGACCCCGTCGGCAAGGTCGGCCTGGGTGAAGCTCGCTCCTGCGGGCACCGGGTCGGGAAAAGGAAGAATATCGGTCAGCTGCAGGCTCCAGCCTGCCGCGGCAAGAGTCCTCGCGAGCACGCGCCCGAGCGCGCCCGATGCGCCAGTCAGCAGGACGGGCCGCGCCGGTCGATCCGCCATCGTCGTTTCTCCCTTCCGTTTGCGGCCACGAGGTTCGCCCGCGTCTCACCGCCTGGTCAACCAGCCCTCCCTCTGGCGGCTCTCCCTCTGGCGGAACGGCGCCTGGTTCAAGCAGAATGACCCCGATGTCGCGGCGCAGCTTGCAGATCTCGCCAGAGCTGATGCTCAGGGCCTATCGCGCCGGCCTCTTCCCGATGGCCGAGACGCGGCGCGGCGAGAGGCTCTATTGGCTCGATCCCGAGCTGCGCGGGGTGCTTCCGCTCGGGCGCTTCCATCTGCCGCGGCGGCTTGCCCGGACCGTCCTCCGGGGGCCCTTTACCGTTACCGCCGACAAGGATTTCCCTGGCGTCATAGCCGCCTGCGCGCGTCCGCGCCCCGGCCGCGAGGACACCTGGATCAACACCGAGATCGAGGGCCTCTTCAATGAGCTCGCCCGGCGTGGCCACGCGCGGTCGGTGGAGGTTTGGCGGGAGGAGCGTCTGGTCGGCGGGCTCTATGGCGTGGCGCTCGGCGCGGCCTTCTTCGGCGAGAGCATGTTCAGTTTCGAGCGCGACGCCTCCAAGGTCGCGCTCGTGCATCTGGTTGCGCGGCTCCGGATCGGCGGCTTCCGCCTCCTCGATACCCAGTTCGTCACCGGCCACTTGGCCCAGTTCGGCGCCGTCGAGATCCCCCGCGAGGCCTATCGGGCCGAGCTCATGGTAGCGGTGGATGCTGAGGCGAACTGGCTCGCCGTACCGGACGAGGCGCGGCTTGCGGCCGAGATCCGCGCCCTTTCCGGGCCCGCCAGCTCCCGCCCGGGCGAGGCCCGAGTGGCCTGAAGCCGACGGTTGCGTGGGCCGCTTGACCCGCGCTGCGGCCCGGCTCAGCTTCGCCTCATCTTTGCAGGAGGGTTCTGATGCCGCCACGCCTCGCTTCCGGCCTCGGCGCGCTTTTACTGGTGGTCGGGGCGGCGTCGGCTCGGGCCGATGACCAACCTCCCCTCGTCCCTACGCGTGATGTCGCCGTCACCTATCAGGTGCAAGACCCGCAGGGGACCTCGCGCATTGTCCACATGTATTTCGATGCCGCCGATCAACGCGTCCACATCGACATGTCGAGCCAGCCAGGCTTCCTCGTGATCGACCACAAGGCTGACGAGGTGACGATGGTGAACAGTGCGACGCACAGCTACATCCAGGTGCCGGCACCGCCATCGATGGGGAACCTGATGTTCCGCACGCCCGATTTGCACCTGGTCCGCCAGGGCACGCAGACAGTGGCCGGCCACACCTGCACCATCTGGCAGATGTCCCAGGGCGGCCACGCCGGCGGCGATGCCTGCATTACCGCAGACGGTGTGGTGCTGAGCGGCCGGCCCGCCAATGCACCGAGCCCCGACACCGGAATCCAGGCGACCGCGGTCTCCTATGGCCCACAGCCGGCCTCGCTTTTCATGGCGCCCGTGGGATACGAGCGCATTCAGCCGACCCTGCCGCCCGCGGGCGTCGGCGCGCCTAACGGCTCTCCACCCAGCGCCGCTCCCGCGAAGCCGTGAAAGAGGCCGCGCTGGAGGGATATGCCGAAGGAATATGAGCGTCGCCCGCTGGCAATCGCCCTGGCACGACCGCAGCGGCCGCTTTTCCGCGCTTAAGACCACCGTCTTCCTGCTTCTGCCTCTGCCGGCGCTCGCCCAGGCGATCGCCTGGGTTGTCTATGGCCTCAGCGGCCATCCCTCGCAGACGGCCCTGTTGCTCAGCGGTTTCTGGGCGGACCGGCTCCTGGTGCTGACGCTTGCGGTGACGCCGCTTGCTTCGCTCTTCGCGCTACCGCGGCTTGTGCTGGTGCGGCGGATGCTGGGCGTCGCGGCCGCCGCGTACGCCGCCGCGCATCTCGTCATCTATGCCGTTCAGCAGGGCTTCGCCTGGGGCTTCATCGCCGCCCAGATGGTGAGCCATCTCGTTCTCACCATTGGCTTGGCCTCGCTTCTCGGCCTCGCCGCGCTCGCATTGACGTCCACCGATGGCTGGGTGCGCCGCCTTGGCCGCGCCTGGAAGCGGCTTCATCTCCTCGCTCATCCGGCGACCGTGCTTGCCCTTCTGCACAGCTTTATGGAGGCGCCCTCGGATGTGACTCTCTCGGCGACTTATGCCGGCTTCTATCTCTGGCTGCTCGGCTGGCGGCTGCTGCCGAAAGCGTGGCGGCGCCATCCGCTCGCGCTCCTTGCCCTCGCCCTTGCCGCTTCCGCTGCCACCGCCGCGCTCGAGGCCGGTTGGTACGCGCTCGCCACCGGCTTGCCCTGGGCGCGCGTTCTCGCCGCCAATCTTTCCCTCGTCGCCGGCGTCCGGCCGGCGCAATGGGTGGCGCTGGGAGGGCTCGCCATCGCAGCCGCGGTGGCCCTTCGCCTGATGACCCGGCTTCCCGCTTCGGCTATCAGCCTTTCTGCGAGAGAGTGAGAGCGGTGAACGAGATCCCGAACGACGTCGCCTCGACCGGTTCTTCCGGCAGCAACAGCCTGCGCAACGGCCCGGATGCACGCGGCCGCTTCGGCGCCTATGGCGGGCGTTTCGTCGCCGAGACGCTGATGCCGCTGATCCTCGCGCTCGAACGGGCGTACGACGAAGCCAGGCGCGACCCCGCCTTCCGCGAGGAGCTCGATTACCATCTCGAACACTATGTCGGCCGACCGAGCCCGCTCTGGCACGCCGCGCGTCTCTCCCGCGCGCTTGGTGGCGCCCGCATCTATTTCAAGCGCGACGAGCTCAACCATACCGGCGCGCACAAGATCAACAACTGCATCGGACAGATCCTGCTCGCCCGCCGCATGGCCAAGACCCGGATCATCGCCGAGACCGGCGCTGGCCAGCATGGCGTCGCGACCGCAACCGTCTGCGCGCTCTTTGGCCTTCCGTGCACGGTCTATATGGGCACCACCGATGTCGAGCGGCAGAAGCCCAATGTCTTTCGGATGAAGCTGCTCGGCGCCGAGGTTCGCCCCGTCTCCGCCGGTGCCGGCACGCTCAAGGACGCGATGAACGAGGCGTTGCGCGACTGGGTCGCCAATGTCCGCGACACCTATTACCTGATCGGAACGGTCGCCGGCCCGCACCCCTATCCGATGATGGTCCGCGACTTCCAGAGCGTGATCGGCGAGGAGGCGAAAGCCCAGCTCCGCGCAGCCGAGGGCAGGCTGCCGGACGTCGCCGTCGCCTGCATCGGCGGCGGCTCGAATGCGATGGGGCTCTTCCATCCCTTCCTCGATGATCCCTCGGTCCGGCTGATCGGCGTCGAGGCTGCAGGCAAGGGGCTCGATTCCGGCGAGCATGCGGCAAGCCTGCTTCGCGGCCGCCCCGGCGTGCTCCACGGCAACTGCACCTACCTGCTTCAGGACGATGATGGGCAGATCCTTGAGGCGCATTCCATCTCCGCAGGACTCGATTACCCCGGCATCGGTCCAGAGCATTCCTGGCTGCACGACATCCAGCGCGTCGAGTATGTCGCCGCGACGGACGAAGAGGCGCTGGCTGCATTCCAGCTCTGTGCGAAGACCGAGGGCATCATCCCGGCGCTCGAGCCCGCGCACGCGCTCGCGCATGTCGCGAAGATCGCGCCCACGATGCGCGCCGACGAGATCATCCTGATGAATCTCTGCGGCCGCGGAGACAAGGACATCTTCGCCGTCGCTGAACGCCTCGGGGTGACGCTGTGACCCGAATCGCCGCGCGCTTCGCGAGCCTCCGCCGCGCCGGCCGCGGCGGCCTCATCCCGTTCCTCGAAGCCTACGACCCTGATGCGGAAACGAGCGCTGCCCTCCTTGCCGGCCTGCCCGAAGCGGGCGCGGACCTGATTGAGATCGGCGTCCCCTTCACCGACCCGATGGCGGATGGCCCGATCATCCAGGCCGCCGGCCGCCGTGCTCTCAACGCCGGCGCGACGCTCCGCCGCACCCTTGCCATGGTCCGCGACTTTCGCAGAACCGATGCGGACACGCCCATCATCCTCATGGGCTATCTCAACCCGATCCTCTCCTATGGCCCCGAGCCGTTCGCGCGGGATGCCGCCGCCTGTGGCGTCGATGGGCTGATCGTCGTCGATCTCCCCGCCGAGGAGGCCGACCTCCTGTTACCGCACGCGAAGGCGAACCTGCTCGATGTCATCCGCCTCGTCGCGCCGACTACCGACGATGCGCGGCTTCCGAAAGTGCTCGAGGGAAGCTCGGGTTTCGTCTATTATGTCAGCATCACCGGCATTACCGGCACAAGAAGCGCGACCACCGCCGAGCTCGCGGCAAACATCCCGCGCATCCGGCGCATCACGGACCTGCCGATCGCGGTCGGCTTCGGTGTAAAAACGCCCGTGCAGGCTGCCGAGGTCGTGCAGATCGCCGATGCCGCGGTGGTTGCCTCTTCGCTCATCGCGACCCTCGCCGCCTCGCTCGACGCAAAAGGCCGCGCCGGCAGCGGCACTGTCGCGCGCGTGCTCGGCGATGTCCGGGCGCTCGCCGCGGGCGTGCGCGGCGCGCGGGTCGCGGCATGAGCTGGCTCTCGGAATATGTGCGGCCGAAGATCCGCACGCTGCTCGGCCGCCGCGAAGTGCCCGAGAATCTCTGGCATCAGTGCCCGGCATGCCAGCAGATGATATTTCATCGCGACCTCGAAAGGACTCTCAAGGTCTGTCCCCATTGCGGGCATCATCTGCGCGCCACCGCCGCCGAGCGTCTCGCCTGGACATTCGACGAAGGTCAGTACACCACGATCGAGCTCCCGAAAGTGCCGGCCGATCCGCTTCGCTTCCGCGACCAGAAGCGTTATTCCGAGCGGCTCCGCGAAGCGCGCGAGAAGACCACCCTCGATGACGCGTTGATGGTCGCGCACGGCACGATCGGTGGGCACAAATCCGTTGTCGCGGCGATGGAATTCAGCTTCATGGGCGGCTCGATGGGGGCAGCGGTGGGCGAGGGGATCCTCGCCGCGGCACGCCTCGCCACGTTGCAGCAGGCGGCGCTCATCGTCTTTACCGCCTCGGGCGGGGCGCGCATGCAGGAAGGCGCGATCAGTCTGATGCAAATGCCGCGCAGCATTCTCGCGGTGCGCATGGTGAAGGATGCCGCTCTTCCCTACATCGTCGTGCTCACCGATCCCACCACCGGCGGTGTCACCGCGAGCTTCGCCATGCTCGGCGACATCGCGATCGCCGAGCCCGATGCGCTGATCGGCTTCGCCGGGCAGCGGGTGATCGAGCAGACCGTACGCGAGAAGCTGCCCGAAGGATTCCAGCGCGCGGAGTATCTGCACACGCACGGCATCGTCGATCAGGTGGTGCCGCGCGGGGAGCTCACCGCGACGCTCTCGCGTATCCTCGGTTTGCTCATGGTCAGGGAAATCGTCAGGGAAGCGGCTTGAGCGTTGCCACGGAACCGGCTTCCGGTCGTGCCGAGGCCATCATCGACCGGCTGCACACGCTCCATCCGCGCCTGATCGATCTCAGCCTCGAACGGCTTGAACGCCTGCTCGGAGAGCTCGGTCACCCCGAGCAGCGGCTCCCGCCGGTGATCCATGTCGCCGGCACCAACGGCAAAGGCAGCACGGTTGCGTTTCTGCGCGCGATCGCGGAGGCGGCGGGCCAACGCGTGCATGTCTATACCTCGCCGCATCTCGTGCGCTTCAACGAACGTATCCGCATCGGCGGCAACTGCGTCACGGACGACGCGCTCGCCGATGCGCTCGCGACGCTCGAGCGCATCAACAATGGCGCGCCGATCACGGTTTTTGAGATGGTGACAACCGTCGCCTTCTTCCTCTTCGCCGCCCATCCAGCCGATCTTTGCCTTCTCGAGGTCGGCCTCGGCGGCCGGTTCGACGCAACCAACGTCATCCCTCCGCCGCTCGTCTCCGCCATCACCTCGATCTCGCTCGACCACCAGGAATTCCTCGGCGACACGCTCGCCGCCATCGCCTTCGAGAAGGCCGGGATCATCAGGCGCGGCGTGCCGGTGGTGATCGGCGCGCAGCTGCCCGAGGCTCTTGCCGTGGTTCGGCAGGAAGCGGCACGGCTCGATGCACCGCTCCTCGCCCGCGGGGAAGCCTGGGAAGTGGCGCCGCTCGAGCATGGCTTCCGCTACGGGGACGCAAAGCATCGGCGCGACCTTCCCTCGCCTGCGCTCGCCGGCCCGCACCAGCACGACAATGCCGGCATCGCGCTCGCCGCCCTCGATGCCGCAGGTCTCTCCATCCCTGATTCAGCGATCGCGGCGGGTCTGCTGCACGCCGAATGGCCGGCCCGCCTTCAGCGCCTCACCGGCCGGCTTGCCTCGTCCCTGCCTCCCGGTTTTTCCCTTTGGCTCGATGGCGGCCATAATCCGGGCGCAGGCAGGGCGCTCGCCGCGCATCTCGCCGCCTGGCGCGACCAGCCCCTCCACCTCATCGTCGGGATGAAATCGAGCAAGGACATCGGCGGCTTTCTCGAGCCCATTCTTCCCTTCGCAGACTCGGTCTTCGCGGTCGCCGAGCCTGGCCAGCATCTCGCCGCGCCCATCGAGGAAATCATCGCCGCCTCGGGCGGACGGGCCCGCTCCGGCCCCACCGTTGCCGCCGCCCTCGTCGCGATCGGCCGCGCTCACGCCCGCACCGCGCCGGCGCGCATATTGATCTGTGGCAGCCTTTATCTCGCGGGTGAAGTCCTCAAGCAGGATCTCGAACAGGGTTGTATGGAAGGGATGGCACCCTAACTCCCAGGAATCAGGCGGGAGAAGGCGCGATGACAACTCCCCTCGCCGTCTCCGGCGACCACGCTCTCAGCAACCCGATCTCGCGCACCGCCGCGCGGATCTCGCTCGCGCTGCATGCATTTCCGCCGCTTCTCATCACCGTCATCCTCGTCGTCGGCGCGATCGTCGCGGCGGTCATCGTGCAGCGGGGTCTTTTGCGCGCGGTGCCGCGCCATGTTCGCGCCCACCATCCGGCGTTCGACGCTTTCCTCAATCGCACCCGAAGGATCCTCTTCTTCGGCTTGGCGATCGTGCTTCTCAGCGGCGTCGTGCCTGCCGCCCCGCTCACCGAAGCGGCGCGTCTCACCGCGCTGCATGTGTTGAGCGCGGCCTTCATCGTCGTGCTTGGCTGGGCCGCGATTTTCGCGATCGACGTGCTGAGCGAGCATCAGGTTTCCCATCACCGCGACAATATCCAGGCCGATGTCATGGCGCGGCGTCGTGCGACGCAATGGCAGGTGCTGCGTCGGCTCTCCCATGTCGTCATCGTCATGCTCGCTTTCGCTGCCGCACTGATGGTCTTCCCGGCCGTGCGGGAATACGGCGTGAGCCTGCTCGCCTCCGCCGGCGCCGCAGGCCTCGTCCTCGGCTTCGCCGCCCGCCCCGTGCTCTCCAACCTCATCGCCGGCATCCAGCTCGCGATCACCCAGCCTTTCCGCGTCGAAGATGCGGTGGTCATCAACGGCGAGTGGGGCTGGATCGAGGAGATCACCGCGACATACGTCGTCGTCCGGATCTGGAACTGGCAGCGGATGATCGTGCCGCTCGCCTGGCTTTTGGAGCAGCCGTTCCAGAATTGGACGCGCGAAAGCTCGGAGCTTATCGGCACCGTGCACTGGAACGTCGATTACAGGGTGCCGGTCGAGATGCTGCGCAGGAAGCTCAACGATATCGTCCGCACCACGCCGCTCTGGGACGGCAAGGTCGTGGTCCTGCAGGTGACGCATGCGCTTGCAAGCACGATCGAGCTGCGTGGGCTCATCTCGGCGCGCAATTCCGGCGAAGCCTGGGACCTTCGCTGCTATGTGCGCGAAAAAATGATCGAATTCCTCCAGAAGGAATATCCGCAGGCGCTGCCGCGCCAGCGCATCGAGATGGCGGGCGAGGCATCTCCCGACCAGGGCGCGCAGGCCCAAAAGGACGGCGCGTTCGCCGAGGCCAACTGAGCCTCGGTCTCAGCGCCGCTCGGACTCTCCCCGCCCGCGGCCCATCTTGTCGCCGCCGATCCACTCTGAGAGCACGCCGGCGATCAGCGCCGCCATCAGCGCTTTCTCGGGCGCTGCCTGAACCGACCGCGCGACCAGCCGAAGCGCCGCGAACACCATTTGCTCCGGCCCAAGCTGTTCGCTTCGGCCGCGCCGCGCCGCCGCCATCAGAAGCAGGAGCGCGATCACCGCCAGCACCGCGCCGACCACTCCTGCCGCCGCGGCCTTGGGCAGGACGCTCGCCAGCCAGAGATACGCGGCCGCGATCAGGAATCCCACCCCGACCAAGGCCAACACCCCTGCGGCGAGCGCCAGGCCGAGGCGCCTTGCCAGCATCGGGCGGCGAGCGCGGAGCTCTGTCAGAACCTATCGGCGCAGGACCTGCGCGGCGAGAAGCCCAACCCCGAACGCTACCGCGAGACTGGTCAAGGGGCGCTCCTGCACCCTGCGGTCGATTTCATGGAGAACCTCCTTGCTCTGGCCCTTCATCTCGCCGGCGAGCTTCTCCACCTCAGCTTGCAATGACGCAAACCTGGTTTCGGCCGCCTCCCTCACGCCGGAGAAATGCTCCGCCGCCTCGGAATTGAGCAGCTTGCGAATCCCTGCCAGCTCCTCGCGCAGCTTTTCGAACTCCGCGCGGATCGCGCCGGTATCCACCGTTTCGTTCATGTTCATGTCCGCCATCACAGGTCTCCTCCGCTGTGGGGCAAACCTATCACGTCGGAGGCGCCAGCGGTGAAGTCAACCACCCTGGACCTTTCCCCAGGGCTTCCTCGTGCGATGAGCAACGAAGATCGTTCTCTTTTGAAAAAGAGAACTTTCATCCGCTTTTCGTTCGGAGTCTCCGGGCCGGTGCCGGGCCTGGAAAACGGGAAAAAGTCTTTTGCTTCTTTTTCTGGAGAAAAAGACGCTTCTTTCAATCTGCCCTAGAGCGAGATGCGTGCGCTCTCGCTCACTTATCCCGCTCTAGCCATTTGTTTTCCCTGGTGATTCAGACCGCCGGCGCCGGGGTCCCCGCGAACTCGTTGCGGCGTGCCCGATTCCGCCTCCGGTGATCACGTTCTAAAGGCTGCTCTCGATCCAGGCCTTGAGGCGGCTCTTCGGCGCGGCGCCGATCTGCGTGGCTGTGGGCTTGCCGTCCTTGAATATGATCAGGGTCGGAATGCCGCGCACTGCGTAGGTGTTGGGGGTGACCGGGTTCTCGTCGATATTCACCTTGGCCACGGTGAGGCGGCCCGCGAACTCGCCCGCCAGCTCCTCGAGCGCCGGACCGATCACGCGGCACGGGCCACACCACTCCGCCCAGAAATCAACCAGCACGGGTCCCTTGGCGGCGAGCACGTCGGTGGGAAAGCTCTGATCGGTGACAGCCTTGGTGTTCTGGCTCATGCGGGACTCCTGCCCCTGAATGGGGATCAGCAATTGGGCAGCGCCGCGCTGCGGTCAAGCCGGGGACGAATTCGTCCCCTCGTTGCCTGGGTTGTGCTGATCGAGGAGCGGATCGGGCAGCACGTCCACACGCACCGCCTCGGTCCAGACCAGGGCCGAGACCACCGGCCGGTCAGGGAACACGCCCCTCAGCACGGCGCGATAGGAGGCGAGTTGGCGGAGATAGAGCGGCGGCGTTCCGGCGAGCGTGGCCGGCGGGCGGCGGTTGGTCTTGAAATCGACGAAAAGGACCCGGTCGGGCAGGACGACGAGCCGATCGACGAGGCCTCCCACCACCCGATCGCCGATCAGGCCGGTGAGCGGCACCTCGGCCCGTCCCTCTGGCCCGAAGAGGGGCGCGAGTTCCGGGTGAGAGAGCACGCCCAGTACGGCCTCGG
>JASHRV010000306.1 GCA_030037175.1 Acetobacteraceae bacterium | reverse complement strand
GGACTTCGGCGACGGTGGAATTGCTGCTAAGGTAAACTAGGGAGGTATCGGAATGGGTCTACAATGGGTTGCCGATCATTGCGTGCCAGGGTTTGTCGGCGGAGTGGCGGAGCCGTTGCCAGACTGAGAGTTGAAGGTCGGCGAAGCTTTTAGGGACTTGCCACCGGCTGTGGTAAAAAACTATTCAAGTTCTGCGGGTCGACCAGGAAGCCCTTGCCTACGCACGACTGTGCGTAGGCCATGGCTTACGGTTTTAGCGCTATTCCCGCTGCTATCACGCACGCGTTGGAGATCCATTGTCCGGGGATACAGATCGTTCGCCACGTTGGCGAGCGTCGCAAGGACGTGTCGTTAAGTCGACGATACGTTGCAAGCTGCCGGTCATCGATCGTAGGATTTAGTTCAACGCTGTCCACCATCCCACGGCTCGATGACACTCCGCCCGCATTGGAGCCGCTTACGATGGTGGACGCGCACAGTCCCGCTGCGGACGAGCAGCTGCCCGCACCGTGAACGCAGGAAAGCTTGGCTTGGCTGAGGATCAGGGAATTGCACCGGCGGTGAGCCAAAAGGACGGTCGCTCTGCTGCAAGGGACGTCCGAAGCACCGCAGCAGAGGCGATATCAGTAACCTGACGGGAGCGGTGAGGGGTGCCTGAACAGGGATGAGTCGGCGATGAGGAGCCGCGCACGGGTTACGGGTCGCAGCCAGCGAAGACAACTTTTTAGGAGTTCAGGACCTTCCAAGCACTCATCCTAACGTGACCCTCCCTCCGTTGACTGCGGATAGACGCCGGGCACCCAACCGATAGCGGAGGATGGATAGGCCGGGCGGATATGCGCCTAGGAAGACCACATGTCTGGGTCGGCGCCCGCATTGCGGCTCTCGGTTGCAATTGGCTATCATGACAAATCGTGGGGAAGGAGTCCCCCGTCGAGTGCCGCGAGGCTGATGACTCCTGCAACGCACACTCTTGGCCAAGTGAGGTCATGGGAGCGAGGTAGGAGATGTGGTATCGAAGATCACGACGCGAACCGGAGCGTCCGGCTACCGGCTCTCCGAATTCCTGTACGCTCGGTTCCGACCCGCGTCATTATCCACCAAATGGGACTGTTTCTGCTCTTTCGTGTTTGGTAACGTGCCTGCCAGCCCTGTCTGCATTAGTGATTACGATTCCGGAAATAGTATTCATGATGCCGATTCTCAGATTCGTATCTTTAACGCCGCGCCGCACGTCCGTTCGAAAACGGTGTGCCGTTTTCCCCAAGCAGAGAGGACTCCCACGGAAACCATGAATGCGCTGGTCAAATTCGTCGATGCGATGGAGATCTTGGATTCACGCGGCAATCCTACGCTTCGTGTCGGGGTCATGCTCGGCGATGGCACGGTCGGCGTCGCCTCCGTGCCGTCCGGAGCATCGACGGGCCGGTTCGAGGCGCGGGAGCTACGTGACGGGGACTCATCTCGCTATGGCGGGAAGGGTGTCCGCCAAGCCATCAGCAATGTAGTCCAGCTCATCGGTCCGCGACTGCACGGGCAGGACGTTTCACGCCAGGCTGAGATCGATCAGCTGCTCGTCCACCTCGACGGTACGCCCGACCGGTCCCGGCTGGGCGCGAATGCTATCGTCGGAGTCTCGATGGCTGTCGCGCGGGCGGCGGCGGCGGCGGCGGGTCTACCGCTCTATGCCCATCTCGGCGGGCCCGCTGCCTGCCGGCTTCCAGTGCCGATGATGAATGTGATCAATGGCGGAGGCCACGCTGACAATACGCTCGACTTCCAGGAGTTCATGATTGTTCCCCACGGCGCACCGAGCTTCGCAGAGGCTCTGCGCTACGGCGTCGAGACCTTTCATGCGCTGAAAGCGATCCTGAAATCGCGTGGATTCCGCACTGCGGTAGGGGATGAGGGCGGGTTTGCGCCAGACCTTGGCAGTAACGAAGAGGCCTGCGAGCTAATAGTCGACGCCATTCGTTCGACAGGCCTTGAGCCGGGGACGGATGTTTCCCTTGCGCTTGACCCGGCCGCGAGTGCCTTCGCCGTCGGGGGCCGGTACGACTTGGTGCGTTCGGGCGGCGGACCGAAAACAGCCAGCCAGCTCACGGAGCTCTATCGGTCGTGGGCTCATGCCTATCCGATCGTCTCGATCGAAGACGGTTTGGGCGATCAAGACTGGGAGGGGTTTCGGGAACACACCGATATGCTCGGGGCCGATCTGCAGATTGTTGGCGACGACCTCTACGTGACCAATACCCAGTTCCTAGCCCGCGGCATCAAGGAACGCGCCACCAATGCTGCCCTGATCAAGCTCAACCAGATCGGCACAGTGACGGAGACTGAGGAGGCCATCGCCATGTGCCGCAGCGCGGGCTGGAATTACGTCATCTCCCACCGATCAGGTGAGACCGAGGACACGTTCATTGCTGATTTCGCGGTCGCGATGGGCGGTGGTCAGATCAAGACCGGCTCTCTTTGCCGCAGCGAACGAATCGCGAAATACAATCGACTTCTTGAAATCGAACGAGAGCTTGGGCCCCGTGCCTCCTACGTAAGCCCTTTCAATAGCCCAAGGCGGGGTTCCCTTCGCTCTTGATGCGTGCACGAGAGGCCGGCTAAGCGTCGGAACTCTCTGGACGGGAAATCTGGTCAGAGCGCGACCCGTTTGTTAGTGCGTATGAGGCCGCATTCGAGGGTCTTGCGGGCCGCAGGGGACCAAGACTCAGGCCCGAAATACTCCTACCCAAGCGGCGCGGTAGGTTGCGTCTTTTCTAGCTACTTCTCGCGATCGGTTCCTTCTACATCTCCTCCGGACTGGGGACCGTGCCTCTTTTTGGTGTGGATCTTTCCCCTGGTTGACCACGAATCCGCGGCCAGCGCGGGACAGCCAAACGCTCGACGTCAATCAGAGCCGCATCGTGGACGAAGCGACGCGGTCCCGGCCGTCAAAATCGTTGCGAGAATATTGGGCACCACGCTTGGCGGTGCCAAGCCGGCGAGGTTCTTCGGTGGACTTGGGGTGGACCTGTTCTCCGTCGCCCTGATAGCCGTGTTTTCGGAGCTCGCGGAGCTGGCGGGTGCCGGTCAGGCCAGAATATGCCGTGACGCACTCGCGCAAGTAGCGAGTATAGGGTTCAGGCAACCATGGCTGCCGCTGGCGCGGGCCATAATCGGATCCTCAAGCCCGCCCGCGATGTCGCGACGCACCGTCTTGCGATTGATGCCGATCACCCGAGCGATCTCCGAAACCGAAAGACCCTGCCTGCGCAGGTGGAGTATCATGTGCACTCCCTCCAACCTCGCCACCGCTCGACCCGACCCGCCGATCGGGCTGGGCTTCATCCAGCCGTCATCTACTGTCTCGAAGTAACCTCCTGGTCCATCTGCGAATCCGGTCAGCTGGGGAATTTTGAGCTGGCGGCTGGGGGCGTTTCACGACGGTGTTCACACATGGAAATTGCCGACGAAGCAGACGCGATTTAGAACCTGCGGCCGGCAATCGCATGCTCACGCGAACGTCGGGGTCCCTACCCGCGAGGACGGGTGGATTTCCCATTGGGGGACTGAGCAGCAGAGATTGACGCGGTGGGATGACGTTGTAGATTGTTTTTGTAATGGGTTGCGGGGATGGGGTTCCCCGGAAGCGCCATTGTGGCTGATGACCCCTGCAAGATGTGGCCTCGGATGAAGCGGTCTCGGGGCAGTTGATGGGGTGGGATGATGCTGCAATGTGCGCTTGCATTCGTGCAAACATCGCTCCGTGAACTGCTTCCGGATCTGGCTCCCGGAGCCGTGGCGCGACGCCCGCGGCGTCGCTGCGCAAGGCAGTGGCGGGATGCGGCCCTTGTTCGAGGCCCTTGGTCGAACGTGGGGGATCTATTAGCCCAGGCGTTTGTTGTGATCGGGACGATCTGCGACGCTTGAGAATTCCCCGCGCGACTGCTCTCGAGAAGGTTCCGAGCGAGAAGTCTAGGGAGGCCTATGATGATCGTGAATGAGAGACTGGAGAGTGTCTACCGGCAAGTAGAGCTGGTTAGGGGGGCGGGCGACCCGAAAAGTGGCAAGCTCTGCGTAATGTCGTTTGTTGCGTTTCTTGCGGGAGAGGTCCATACGGACCGACCCGCAGCTGCATCGCCTTTGATCCGGGATTTCGCGGTCAGGATCAACGATGCGATGCCAAACGAAATGCGCCAGGAGCTGAAACCCTTCGTCCCGCGAATTCTCGGCACAAACGATCATCTGGATGGCGCGCGTGCGGGTATGCTACGCGCTGTAACGGAAGCCGAGATCATGCCGAAGATTTGCCGCGATTTCGTTATGTCGGGCGATCGGGGGAGCTGGCGAAAGACGGGCAGGTTTTGGGAACTCAGCGAGAAGCTATTCTCGGACACGAATAGCGCGAACCCCCATGCCGAAAATTTGCCACCTGCAACGTTTGGTGCAGCTGTCGCTGATCTACTCTGCTACTGCGCCGTGAATGCCACTCGGCGCGATTCGCAGCGATGGTACTGGGAGAAAGCGATTGATGTTCTCGATCGTGCCTGTGATTTTCGCGAGGAAGCTAATGCGGCATCCAGCATCAATGAGGAACGTGTCCGTCGGCTCGAGATGATCTTGGCCAACCGGGCGCTCAACCGCCGGATCGTGGGCAATGTCAGGAACGCGTTTGAGTGCTTCCGTGTATTCCTCGCACGTACGCCGTAAGTGTTGACTGGAAGTCCACTAATGGCGCCGGCGCATAAACGCCCTGCAGGTTGACATCACCCGTCTGTAGGGGTGACCGAGTGCGCTTGGAAGACTTCATCGCGACGGCTTTGACGGAGTTTCCCGCGTCGCCGCCGGTGATGCAGACAAGGTCGCCGGGCTGAAATTGCCGGTTGGATGGCGTGGGTAGAACAGGGGCGCGCGATCGATCGGATCAGCAATCTCTTCGGAATGCGCCGTGATGCGCGCTACCGAACCAATCTTGATTAACTGAACTATCGACACCGCGATTGATGCCGGCATCTATGACAGCGGCTGTGGCGTGCGGGCATGTCACCGCCACTCGTCTATGATCTGAGGCAAACCGCCCTCGCCTATGAGCGAGGCCGCGATATTCCGTTGAAACGAGAAACGTTACCGGCCGTCAATTTCTCGTAATTCGACAGCTTCGGGCGTCACACGCAGCGGAAACACGATCACAAGGCATAGGCGTTCGCCGCCATCCGAAGGTATGCTTTCGTAGCCATAAGTACCGATCTGAGTTTTCCTCATGACGCCCTTGTTTCCGGCTCCCTGATAAGCTTCGATCGTGGCTACTTGGTGCGCCTTTCGACCTAGAATCGGCCATCCCTTTGGGATTACCCATCGGTGGGTCTCTCTGCTCGTGATCAGCACGATTTCCATACCGTTTCGAGAGAACCGAAAAGGCAGAGCTGCCTATTGGGCGTCGCCGGTCCGGACTGACTTGAACACGTGGCAAGTGTTGTATTAATTCATGCGAATGTCTAGTTCCTATGGACTTACAGCACCATGCGACTCCTCTGAAGGGCGACGAACGGCAAGCTGATGCATTGTCACATCAAGTAACACCGGACAGGACTCATCGATTGAAGTTAGGGTAACCTCGGCTATGGAGTTGCCCCCCTCAA
>JASHRV010000305.1 GCA_030037175.1 Acetobacteraceae bacterium | reverse complement strand
TATCCGACGCATGGCGTGGGCAAGGTCGAGCGCATCGTGACCGAGACGATCGCCGGCTATCAGCTCGAGCTGATCCACATCACCTTCGAGGAGAACCGGATGACGCTGCGCGTGCCGGTCGAGAAGGCGCGGAGCGCGGGGCTGCGCAAGCTCGCCACCCGCCAGCTCTTCGAGACGGCGCTGGCGACGCTCAAGGGCCGCGCGCGGATCAAGCGCACCATGTGGTCCCGGCGCGCCCAGGAATACGAGGCCAAGATCAACTCCGGCGACCCGCTGGCGATTGCCGAGGTGGTGCGCGACCTGCACCGCAATGCCGGGCAGCCGGACCAGAGCTTTTCCGAGCGCCAGATCTACGAGGCGGCGATGGACCGGCTGGCTGCGGAGCTCGCGGCCCTCGACCGGACCGACAAGGCGACGGCCGCCGAGAAGCTCGCGATCTTCCTCCGCACGACGCACTGAATTCGGCGCGGACACGAAAAACGGCCCGGACGGGAACCCCGTCCGGGCCGCTTCTTTTTTCTTTTCCGTCCGGCTTATCGCGTGTTGCGGTTGCCGAGGAGCTGCAGCAGCAGCATGAAGAGGTTGATGAAGTTGAGATAGAGGCTGAGCGCGTCATAGACGCTGCGCTTGGCCGCCTGCTCCGGGCCATAGGAGTAGGCGTACTGGATGTAGTCCGCCTTGATCCGCTGGGTGTCGTAGGCGGTGAGGCCGGTGAAGACGATCACGCCGATGACGCTGATCGCGAACTGCAGCGCCGTGCTGTGCATGAACATGTTCACCAGCGCGGCGATGATGATGCCGATCAGCCCCATGAACAGGAAGCTGCCCATGCGCGAGAGATCGGAGCGCGTGGTGTAGCCGTAGAGGCTCACCGCGCCGAAGGTCGCGGCGGTGATGAAGAACACGCGGACGATCGAATCCGCCGTGTAGATCAGGAAGATGTTGGTCAGGCTCAGGCCCATCGCCGCGCAGAAGAGCCAATAGAGGGTCTGCGCCGTGGTGCGCGAGAGCTTGGTCACCCCGAAGCTCAGCACCATCACGAAGACGAGCGGGGCGAAGATGCTGATCACCGCGAGCCCGGTGGGCTGGATCGCGACGCCCGCAGGCGTTGCGACCTGATGGTAGAACAGCCCCATCAGGCTCGTGTTGACGACGACGTAGGCAACGATGCCCGTCAGCAGCAGCCCCGATGCCATCCAGTTGTAGACCCGGAGCATGTACGCCCGCAGGCCCGCATCGACGACGGCCTGTGTGGCGGCCGACCCGGTTACGCCGGAATACGACCGATAGTCGGGACTCAAGGCCATGATATGTGGTTCCTCTCCCAGGCTGATTGCCTGCGGCCGGAATCTGGTAACGGCAGCAGGCCATTCAAGCAGGGTGGCAGCGCCCGGCACGCCGTGCCGCCCCGACCAGCCCCCGCTTCGAGAACACCTAGCACAGCACAGCCCGGCGCAACAGGGAAAGAGGCAAGACGTGGCGGGCTATTCATTGCACCGTTACTCGTTGCGGAGCCAGGGAGCGGCCTTGGCGCGGAGTGCGGCGCCGGTGCCGGCATAGCCCGCGACCAGCAGCAGCGCGATTGCGCCGAGCACGGTCGCGGCGAGCGGGGCCGGCAGGAAGACCCATTGCCCATGCATCAGATAGCGGACCACGCCGAAGCTCGCCCCGGTTGCGACCAGGGCGGCGATCAGGCCGGCGACCGCGCCCTCGGCGCCGAAGCCGACCAGCCAGGCGGCGCGGATCTGGGCGCGGGTGGCGCCGAGCGTCTTCAGGATGACGGCCTGGCGGACACGGCGCCTTCCCTCCGCCGCGACCGCGCCGGCAAGCACGAGCATCCCGGCGCAAAGCGCGAGCCCGGCCATGGCGGCGAGCGCCGCGGCGAGCTGGGCGAAGATTTTTGCGACCGCCGCGATCACGTCGGCGACCGCGATCGCGCTGACATTGGGAAGCCGGTCGGTCACCGCCCGGAGCACCGCGGCCTGCGCGGCGGGCGCGGCGCGGACGGTCGCGATATGCGTGTGCGGGGCGCCGGAGAGGAGCCCGGGGCTCGCGACGAGGAAGAAATTGAGGCCGAGCCGCTGCCAGGCGATATCGCGGAGGCTGGCCACGCGGAAATCGATGCTCCGCCCGAGCACGTCGAGCGTGAGCTGCCCGCCCACCCCGACGCCCCAGCCGGCCGCCAGCCGCTCATCGAGCGATAGAAGCGGCGGGCCCTGGTAGTCCGCCGGCCACCAGTGCCCCGCCGTGATCCGGTTGCCCGGCGGCGGCCCGGCCGCGTAGGTGAGGCCGAGATCGCGGTTGAGGGCCCAGCGCGTCTCGCGGCTCGCATGAGCTGCGACCTCTGCCACCGGCACACCGTTCACCGCGACCACGCGCGCGCGAAGCATCGGCACCTCGGACCAGGCCTCGATGCCCGGCAGGGAACGCATCAGTGCCTCGAACGGCCCGACCTGATCGTTCTGGATGTCGATGAAAAAGAAGCTCGGACCTTTCGCCGGCATCTGATCGCTGAGCTCGGCATTGAGGTTGCCCTCGATCAGGGCGACCGCGCCGAGCGTCGCCAGCCCGAGCCCGACCGAGACCACCATCAGCACGGTCGCCGCACCCGGGCGATGGAGATCGGAAAGCCCGAGGCGAAGCCAGCTCGCCCGCGCCCGCGGGGCAAGCCCGGCGGCGAGGCGCATCAGCGCCCGCCCGGCGAGCGCCAGCGCCACCAGCGAAACGGCGGCCGCGCCGGCATAGAGCAGGACGAACCGCTCCGAGCCGGTGCCGGCCACGCCCAGCGCCAGGAGGATCGCCACCAGCACGACCGTGGCGATCACCGGCCCCGCCGTGAGCCGCGCCCGCGCCGGCACGACCGGCTCGCGGAAGAGCGCCGCCCCGGAGACGCGCGCGGCCTTGACGATCGGCCACAACATGCAGAGCAGCGCCGTGGCGAGGCCGAAGGCGGCGGCGAGAACGAGGGGGCCCGGATAGAGCCCGAGCCGCGAGGGCACCGGCAGGTCGGCGCCGAAGAAAAAGACGATGCCGCCGGCGAGCGCCGCCCCGGCCGCGACGCCGACGGCGATTCCCGCCGCCGCCAGCGCAAGCACCTGCAGGCCGAGCACGAGACCCATCAGCCGCGATGAGGCGCCGAGGGCGCGCAAGGCGGCGATCGTCGGCAGGCGCGCCTCCGCCCAGGCTCCGACCCCGCCCACGACGCCGATCCCGCCGACGAGCAGCGCCGTGAGCGCGACCAGCGTCATGAAGAGACCGGCCCGATCGAGGAAACGCTGTAGCCCTGGCGCCGCCTGCGACGCATTCCGGACCTGCCAGCCGGCATTCGGAAAACCCCGCCCGAGCGCCGCCTGCGTCGCGGCCGCGCTCTCTCCCGCCGGCAATGCCACCCGGAGCGCATAGCGAACGAGCGAGCCCGGCACGACCAGTCCGGTTGCCGGCAGGTCGCCAAGCCCGATGATCACGGGCGGGCCGAGCAGGGCCGGGCTCGCCACCTGATCGGGGGCCGAAAGCAGCGCCGCCCGCACCACCATCCGCGCGCGGCCGAGCGTGACCGTCTCACCGACATGCAGGCCGAGCCGATCGAGCACGAGCGGCGCCGCCGCCAATCCACCCTTGCCCAAAACCTGCGCAACGGCCTGGGCCGGCGCGAATTGTGCCGCGCCGACCAGCGGCCAGGCATGATCCACCGCCTTGAGCGATACGAGCTCCCGCTTGCCGGAGGGCGCGACCAGCATCGCATGCATCAGCACGACCTCGGACAGCCGCGCGCCCCTCGCGGCGAACCATGCCCTCAGCTCCGCCGGCACGGGCCGCTCCCCCGTGCTCACCTCGAGATCGCCGCCCAGCAGCTGCTGGCCGGACTGTGCCAAACCCTGCGCCAGGCTGGCGCGCAGGCTGCCGATGCCGGCGATCGCCGCCACCCCCAACGCCAGACAGGCCAAGGCCACCCAAAGCCCCCTCGCCCCCGAACGCAGCCCGCGCCGCGCCAGCCGCAGCGGAAGGAAGAAAGCCCAAGGGGCTCTGCCCCTTGTCGGGTCCCCATCGCGCAGGCGCGTTGGGAACCCGTCCAGGGTCCCAGACGCTGGCAGGGGGTCCAGGGGGACAGCGCCCTCCTGGCCTTGCTTGCTGTCTTCCGTCATGCCGCGAGGGCGGCGGTGGTGAGTCGGCCGTCCTCGAGGGTGAGGGTGCGTTGGCACCGGGTAGCGAGGGCGGGGTCGTGGGTGATGAGGAGGAGGGTGCTGTTGGTTTGCTGGTGGAGGGAGAAGAGGAGGTCGATGACGGTGGTGCCCGAGTGACGGTCGAGGTTGCCGGTGGGCTCATCGGCGAGGATGAGGCTCGGTTGGGGTGCGAGGGCGCGGGCAAGGGCTGCGCGTTGCTGTTCGCCGCCGGAGAGGGTGGCGGGGAGCTGGGCGAGGCGGTGCGAGAGGCCGACGGAAGCGAGGGCCGCGCGGGCGGTGGATAAGGCGTCGCGGCGGCCGGCGAGCTCGAGCGGCACCATGACGTTCTCGAGCGCGGTCATGCCGGGGATCAGGTGGAAGGCCTGAAAGACGATGCCGATATGGGTGCGGCGGAAGCGCGCGAGCTGATCCTCGCTCAGTGCCGAGAGGTTCTGGCCAGCGATATGGACGCTGCCGGAAGTGGCGCGTTCGAGGCCGGCGAGCACCATGAGGAGGCTCGTTTTGCCGGAGCCGGAGGGGCCGACGATGGCGATGGCCTCGCCCGCCGAGACCGCGAAGGAGATGTTCCTCAGGATGTTGACCGGTCCCGCCGGCCCGGGCAGGGTCAGGCAGAGATTTTGCACCGCGATCAGCGGCTCGCTGGCGGCTATCGGGGCGGGGAGTGGTGGGGCGGTGTCCATGCCCGCACGATATGGGGTTGCCGCCAGGCTCGGCGAGATGCTGCTGATGCTGGTGTTGGCGGTGGCGCCGGCAAGGGCGGCGGTTGCTCCGGTGCGGCTGCTCGTGCTCGGGGACTCGCTTTCGTCGGCGTACGGGGTTCCGATCGAGGACGGGTTCGAGGCCCGGCTTGCCGCGGCGTGCGCGGCGGCGGGGCATCCGGTGCAGATCCAGGATGGCGCGGTTTCCGGGGACACGACAGCGGGCGGGCGGGCGCGGCTCTCGTGGGTGCTCGGCGGCAATCCGCAAGCGGCGCCCGAGGCAGCCCCAGGGACAGCTCCAGAGGCGGCCATCGTCGAGCTCGGCGGCAATGACGGGCTGCGCGGGATCGCGCCCGCCGACACGGAGGCCAATCTTCGAGCAATTCTGGATGGCCTCGCGGCGCGGCACATTCCGGTGCTGTTCGCGGGGATGTATGCGCCGCCCAATCTCGGGCCGCAGTACGGCAAGGCGTTCCGCGCGGTGTTCGACCGGCTCGGGGCGCGGCCCGGGGTGATCTATTATCCGTTCTTCCTTGCCGGTGTGGCTGGCGATCCGGCGCTCAATCAGGCGGACGGAATCCATCCGAATGCGGCCGGCGTGCGCATCATCGTGGCGCGGATCATGCCCTATGTGCTGCGGCTTCTCGCGGAGGTGCCGAAAGGATGAGGCTCTTCGTCGCCCTTGAGCTGCCGGCGCATGTGAAGCAGCAGGTCGGGCTGCTCGCCGGCGGCATTCCGGGCGCGCGGTGGGTGCGGCCCGAGAATTACCACCTGACGCTGCGTTTCATCGGCGAGCAGCCGCCCCATCGCGCCGAGGAGATCGACGCGGCGCTGATGGCGCTGCGCGGGAAGAGCTTCATGCTTGCCTTCGCGGGCCTGGGCACGTTCGAGAAAGCCGGGCGGAGCACGGCGCTTTGGCTGGGCGTCGAGCGGAACGAGGCGCTGGACCGGCTGCGCGCGAAGATCGAGACGGCGCTGCAGCGCGTGGGCCTAGAGCCGGAGCGGCGGCGCTTCATGCCGCACGTGACGCTGGCGCGGCTCGATGGTGTGGCGGAACCGCGGCTCGTGAGCTATGTGCAGACGCATAATCTCTTCCGCGCCGATCCGGTGGAGGTCGGGCATTTCACGCTTTTCAGCTCCTGGCCGGGAAACGAGCAGCCTGTCTATACGCCGGAGGTGGAATACGCGCTCGCCTGAGCTTCATCCGCGATGCGCTTCGATCTTCTGACGCTCGAGCTTTTCATCGCGGTTTGCGAGGAGCAGAGCATTTCCCGCGCGGCGGTGCGGGCGCATACGGTTGCTTCCGCGGTCAGCAAGCGCATCTCCGATCTCGAGCGCGGGCTCAAGACCCAGCTCTTCTATCGCCAGGCGCGTGGGCTTCGGCCCACGCCGGCGGCGGAGGTGCTGCTGCGCCATGCACGGCTCGTTCTGCGCGATCTCGCCGAGATGGAGAGCGAGATCGCCGAGCACGGCAAGGGCCTGCGCGGGCAGGTGCGGATCCGCTCCGGTGTTTCCAGCATCATCCAGCACCTGGCGCAGGATCTCGGTTCGTTTCTCGCCCGCTACCCCGGCGTGCGCATCGATCTCGAGGAGGACACGAGCCGCGAGATCATTGCCGCGGTGGCGGGGAACGCTGCCGATATCGGCATTTTCGGCAGCAACGTCGCAGCGCCCGGATTGCAGGTGTTTCCCTATCGCAGCGACCGGCTGGTCGCGCTGGTGCGCGCGGGCCATCCGCTCGGACGGAGGAAGTCGGTCCGCTTCGCCGATCTCCTGGCCTATGACCTCGTTGCTCCGAAGAAAGGAAGCGCGCTCGATGCGCTGGTGCAGCAGGCGGCGGCGGAGCTCGGGCATCCGCTCAAGCTGCGGCTTCGGGTCAATGGCTTCGAGACCGTGACAGCCATGGTCGAGGCGGGACTCGGCGTCGGGCTGGTGCCGCAGAAGAGCGCCGAGCGCTACGCCGTGGGCCAGGCGGTGCACCCGATCCGCCTCGATGAACGCTGGGCGGTGCGGGAGTGGAAATTGTGCGTCCGCGATCTGGCCCAGCTGCCGACAGCCGCGGCAAGGCTCGTTGCCTATCTGAGCCGCGCGTGAGCGGATACAGCTTTCGCGGATCGCGAAAGGTCCTTTCCCAACGAGCGATCGGCCCGCTTTCCGAAGCGGGGTAGGAACCGCCTGCCGGCTGGAATGCGTGGTCTTGAGCGATTCCAGACGGCAGGGAGGTGAGATGAAGAGCGAGCTCCGTTCCGGGCCCGAGTCGGCGCCGCGCACGATGTACGAAAAAATCTGGTCCCAGCACCGGATCATCGAGCGTCCCGACGGACAGACGCTGCTCTATGTCGATCGCCACCTCATTCATGACGGCTCCGCGCCCGCCTTCGACACGCTGAGGGAGCGCGGGCTCGTTCCCCGTGCGCCGCAGCATATTTTCGGCGTGCCGGATCATTACGTGCCGACCGACACGCGCGAGGTGACCGCGATCGCCGATGCCGAGAAGCGGTTCATGGTGGAATCGCTCTCCGAGAATGCGGCGGGCGCGAGCATCACCCTCTTTGGGCTGACCGATCGCCGCCAGGGGATCGTGCACATCATCGGCCCGGAGCAGGGGATCAGCCAGCCCGGCATGGTGATCGTCTGCGGCGACAGCCACACCGCGACGCATGGGGCGCTCGGCGCGCTCGCTTTCGGCATCGGCATGACCGAGGTCGCGCATGCGCTCGCGACGCGCACGCTCTGGCAGGCGAAGTCGCGCACCATGCGCATCGTGGTGGAGGGCACGCTCGGGCCGGGCGTGACGGCGAAGGACGTGATCCTCGCGGCGATCGCCAGGATCGGCACGGCGGGCGCGACCGGCCATGTCATCGAATATGCCGGGCCGGTCATTCGCGGCCTGACGATGGAAGGGCGGCTCACCGTCTGCAACATGTCGATCGAAGCCGGCGCGCGCGCGGGCATGGTGGCGCCGGACGAGGTGACGTTGCGGTATCTGCAGGGCCGGCCCTATGCGCCGCAGGGCGCGGAATGGGAGCGGGCGGCGGCGCGCTGGCGGGCGCTTCCCACCGATCCAGGCGCGGTCTTCGACCGCGAGGTGACCATCGACGGCGGCGCGATCGGGCCGATGGTGACCTGGGGCACCAGCCCCCAGGACGCGGTGCCGATCGATGGAAGCGTGCCGGACCCGGATGCGGCGGGCGATCCCGAGCGGCGGGAAAGCATGGCGCGGGCGCTTGCGTACATGGACCTCGCGCCGGGTACGAACATGGCCGGGATCGCGGTCGATCGGGTGTTCATCGGCTCCTGCACCAACGGCCGCATCGAGGATTTGAGAAATGCGGCGGCAGTGGCGAAGGGACGGAAGGTCAGCCCAAGCGTCGTGGCCTGGGTGGTGCCGGGCTCGCGCGTGGTGAAGGAGCAGGCTGAGGCCGAAGGGCTCGACAGGATTTTCAGGGATGCCGGCTTCGATTGGCGCGAGGCGGGCTGCTCGATGTGCCTCGGCACCAACGGCGAGGTCGCGGCGCCCGGGCAACGATGCGCCTCGACCTCCAATCGCAATTTCGTCGGACGGCAAGGGCGCGGGGTGCGGACGCATCTGATGAGCCCGGCGATGGCGGCG
>JASHRV010000304.1 GCA_030037175.1 Acetobacteraceae bacterium | reverse complement strand
GGTTTTACAACGCAGCGCTTGGGAGAAAGCGAAACAAACTCAGGCTTTGGTGCTGCCCATCTTCCGGGCTCCTGCTCCCGAATGATGAGATGGGATTTGCTGCCTTCGGGCGTCGGAAACGAACTCAGCCAATGTAGGGCGTGCAGATGACCTTGCGGTAGACCTTCAGGGCGCTAACATTTTCGCGGGGGACGAAGTGACCATGACCATCAGAGACGTCCTCATCCACCTCGATGAAACGCCGCGCTCGGCAGTGCGGCTCCGATTGGCCTCGGAGTTAGCCCAGCGGTTGGGAGCGCAATTGCTCGGGTTATATGTAATGAAGGCGCGCGCGGCCAGCCTGGACGAACGGCGCAGCGCAGCTTTCGCGGAAGAGGAGTTCCGCGGCCGACTCGACCAGCTGGGGCTTGAGGGCGGATGGCGGCTCGCGGAGGGTTCGGCCGCTGACGCTCTGATCCGATTCGGATCCTGCGCGGATCTGAGTGTCATTGGGCAGCCGCTGCCGGGTGACCAGAGAGGCGGTCTTTCGGAGAGAGAATTCGTCAAGATTCTTCACCGGATCGGCGGGCCGGTTCTCGCGGTTCCTTACACGGGCTCCTTCCCTAGTGTTGGAGAGCGGGCATTGGTTCACTGGGACAGCAGCCCCCAAGCGGTGCGCGCAGTAAATGAGGCGTTGCCGCTGCTTTGTGGTGCGGATGCGGTTCAGGTTCTTTTGCGAGATTCTCGGGACCGACGCAATTTCGATGTGAGTGTGGCGGGAAAGGGGATTCTCGATCACCTTGCGAGGCATGGGATTTCAGCGAAGGCGGCGCGCCTCCTGATCGATAGGGAAACCGAAATGGGAGACGAGCTCCTTTCGTGTGCCGCTGACTTTCGTGCTGATCTGATGGTTGTAGGCGCATCCCCCGGCTCCCAACTGGGTAACCTGATGCGCAGGACAATGACGCATACGCTTATCGGTGCCATGACCACACCGCTTCTTTTGGCAAGTTGAGCGGCTTTGGAGCGTGATGACCGAAGGTGGATGTCAGCAAACCTGAATCACGCTGTCATCTTGGCGTTGGGAGGGGTCTGATTCACTTTCGATGCAGGCTGCGGTTGCGTAACGGCATCATGATTGCGGTTACGTGCCGCGGTGCGCCCCGCAGATCGACGACGCGGGCCAGGTCCGCATCGAAAAGATCCTCGTCATTGTCCGCGGCTGCCGCGTCGGGGTGCACAACGTCTCCCGCACTGAGCTCGCTCCTGCCCATCAGCTCCCGCGGTACAACATCCCGTTCGAGCTCGGGCTCTTCGGGGGCGCCACACGGTTCCGCAACCTGGAGAAACGCCGCAAGGTCTGCTTGATCCTCGACCGCGAGCGCTACAGGTTTGAGAGATTCATCTCCGACATCTCCGGTCAGGATATCGCCGCGCGCCAGAGTGAGCTAGATGGCACAATTCAGGCGTTGCGGACGTGGTCGTAGGCGCTTCCCATGCGCGGCTGGCGCCCGGGCGGAGCCGCGATCGTGCGCCGCTGCCACGCTTTCCGCGGGCAGCTACCAGCCATCCTCGCTAGGTTGGAGATCGAGCCAGAGGAAGCGACGTTCGCCGATTACGCCAACATCGTTGCAGGATGGTTGGCGGCGCAGTCGCGCGGTTGTCTCGACCACGCCGGGTATATAAGGCGTGCCGAGGCCAATGCCGCGCCGATCTTGGGTTACCGAAAATTCCAGCCTCGCGAGCATCACGCTCTCGTGAGTCGCAATGAGTTGCCAATTTGGTTTGCTATGACTTGCCAACAAGTCGAACCTGTAGCCTGTCCATGAAGCCACCGGTATCAGCCATCAGGCCGCAACCAGCAGCCAAGAAAGAGAAGCGCTGCCAGACGATGCTCGGGGTGGGCATGGCAATTGAGCGCCCAACTGACGCGAAGGTTGGAGCCGCGAAAAGCAGCGTGTCGGTTGCGACCCTCACTTATCTGCCGGATCTAGGCTTCATCGGGTCGGGCGAGTTTACCCTTAAGAATGAACTAAACGGGTCTTTACGCAAAGTGATGGTCGCGGTCACCCAGTAGGCCATCTCGTCGCGGAACTCTGGGTGGACTTGTCATGCGGATGAATAGGGGAATTTGGTGGAGGGGAGGATGGGCGCTCGATGGATGGCGACGCTTGGCGCAAGTGCTGGCCTCGTTTCGGCAGCGACCCTTGCCCAGTCGCTTCCTTCCGTTCCGGGCACATGCACTCGGACGTATGTAGCAGCAGTCAGTCAGCGTCTTGTTGACGGGTCGACCGGGCAGCCGATTCCCGGATCGGGGTCCGCTGTGAATTTTGCTAATGGAGCCTATCAAGTTTCATACGAGGAAGTTCAAGCTGTCAATCTCGCGCGCTCAGGCGATCCGGTTGTACTCTGCCTGGTTCGGGTTCCGGAGAACTGCCCGCCGGGTGACAATCGAGGGAAGCTGTATGCAACCGTCGATTTGAGGACGTTACTTCTTTGGGTGCTTCCCGACTCGGAGCATACGTGCGGCGGGGCGTGACCAGATGGAAGTCCGGTTGCTTGGAATGCTCGGGTGTACCCGTGCCCGACGCTCGGTTTTCGACGGATCGGGAGCGGAAAAAACCCTGTCTAGGCGCCGGCGGATCGGGAAAAGCGGCCTTTCCCGCTTTAGGGGGGGCGGTCGTGGAGTGAGGCTCCCTACCAATGATCAAGCTCGAGGCCGGAAGCGGCTGGGGAGAAGTAGAGACCATTGCGGATGGCAGGCTCGAACGGCGGGTTGTCGGTCTAGCGGCAGGGGAAGTGGGCCTGACGCTGGCGGAGGGAAAGAACCTGCTGGGCGAACTCGCCCGCCCGATCCTTCAGATCTAGATGGAAGAGTTCACCACCTGCGGTCGTGTATGCACGGATTGCCTCAAGTTACGACGTCTGCGAGATCACCGAACCCGTAAGATCCAGACGTTGTTTGGGACCATCACCGTTGACGCCCCTCGTATCGCTGCCTGCCGCTGCAGGAATGTCTGGGGCTTCGTGGATGTCTCCCTCTCGCCCGTGGCGGAGCTGCTCCCGGACCGGTGCACGCCCGAACTCCAGCGGCTTCAGGCGGAGGTGGGCGTGCGGCATTCATACCGCGAGGCGGCGCGGCTCCTGGAAACGTTCCTGCCTTGCGGGCCTGTGAACCAAGCAACCATGCGCAATCGAACCCATCGTGTCGCTGCCGATCTCGAGAGGGCGGTCACCGTATCGGCAAAACCCGATCCGGATCGCGATCCCTCGACAGAGATAACGATGGTGATCGACGGGGCTCACATTCCAGCCGCTCATGGCTATCAATCGCGACACCTCGATGTCACGCTTGGCAAGAATGAAGTGGCTGGAGAGCCGCCGCACCGCTTTGCTCTCGCACCGAAGGGTGCGAAAGTGCCGTTGGCGACGTTGCGCAGGGTGGTTCGGGAACAAGGATGGCATCCCGCCGTCGCTAGGCTTTTGTGGAATTGCGACGATCTCCGTCGCTACCTGGCGAACAACGTCGATTCGCTGATCGATTAGGGGGTGCGCTACCGCTCCAAACTTCCGATTTCGATGTCGCGCAGAAGGCTGCGTGGATGAGATCGCCAACGCGCGCATGGCCAAGAGGCAACGTACGCGGTGGTCTCTCCAGGGAGCTCACCGCGTCGCGACTGTTCGCGCCGCAGTGCTCGACGGCCGGTTTACTCCGGCAACTGTCCTCCCGCTGGCCGCCTGACAGACCAGAACTTTTCCGCTTCCCAGATGCGCTTGAGCCGGATCGCGCTCATGGATGGGCCCTTCGGAACGGGTCCTCGTCCTGCTTCGCAGGCCTGATGCTCCGTTCTTATGCTCATATCGATCTCCCGCAATCGATGTCAGCGAATCACAACACTACATACTCATCAATATGTTGATCAGGTTTTCAGCCTAGTCCGCGCCGGAATGCTGCAACGGAAACACTCCCACAAATCAAGACCCTGCATTTGGTCAACAATTCCTGATTAACGAAATTTGCCAGTGAATGATCGTGCGCCAACAATATGTGGCACTCCTCCTATGTCGTGCATGAGCGGATTTCGTAAGCCTGACGGCGTCCGAGAACCTTCACCAAGTCGGCCGTGAGGGACGTATGATCGACGATCCCGAAAGCCGACACCACCGTTTCAAGTTATGAAGCGGTCGGTTAGCGTTACCCGGGCAACTCGTGATCTGTCGGGGTCCCCGGGCGACTAAAGGGCGCGGGCGATATCGGCCGATTATCCGCCTGCACCGTGAGAACTTGCCCTTGAGGGCCTCTCTGCAGCTGCTGCCAGATCGCGGCGTCGCGGTTGTAGAAATCCGGGCGGAATTGCAGCGCCCCGTCCGTATCCACGAACGCGGTCTCGTAGACCACGAAGACCGGCACGGGCACGGGCAGATTGTGTCGGGTGGTCCTACCCGTTGCAATGCCTTGATTGATCACGTCGATTGGCTGCCGCATCAGCAAAGCGGCAAGTTCTCGGGGGTCCTGCACCCGGATGCACCCATGGCTGATGCGGCGGTTCTCGTGGTTGAAGATATATCTATCCGGGGTGTCGTGCAGGTAAACGTCGAATCGGTTTGGCATGTCAAACATGATCAGTCCGAGCCCCGCCTCCGGCCCCGGCAGCTGTTCTGCTTCGCCATCTGTCAGCATGACCATGTCATTCCGCGCCAAATAATTCGGGTCGCGCCTGACCTGCGGCAGGATCTCCTTCGCAACGATGTCGCTCGGGATGACCCATGGCGGGTTGTAAAAAATCGCCTCGATCGTGGCGCGAAACTCCGGGCTCTGATTGATTTGGACATCTTCGCCAACGACGACCCGCGTCGAGAAAACCGGCCGGTCGGCGCGATAAAGGACCAGTCGTTCATCGGCGACATTAACCCAGACGCGGTCTGCTGGCAGCGGCCGCGGCAGCCAACGTTGGCGTTCAAGGTTCACCTCAATCTTGCGCAGGCGGTCCGTCGTGGCCCCGTTGCCCGAGCGGTACAT
Source organism: Acetobacteraceae bacterium (assembly GCA_030037175.1). Taxonomy (GTDB): domain Bacteria; phylum Pseudomonadota; class Alphaproteobacteria; order Acetobacterales; family Acetobacteraceae; genus JAKAWQ01. Next base: position 26,636 of record JASHRV010000304.1, on the reverse strand, counting down.
CTGCAAGGCTTGGCGTAGCGCCCGGTAGGTCGGCGTCGTCGGCGCCAGCGCCTCGATCACGGCCGCTGGATCGGGGCTGCCCAGGGCGTCATCGAGCGCGGCAGGGACATCGATCGGCCCGGGCGTCAGCACTTCGTCGTCTCCACGGCGCTCGATCGGCACGGCGCCACGGGCGAGCGCGTCGGCATACGAGAGGAAGGCGTCCGACAGTAACAATTCGCGATCAAGCGGCGGCAATGCCGATCTGCGCCGCAGCAGGTCCGCGTGGAACAGTTCGGGGTTAAGGCCTTGATCGCCGGCGCGCAGCACGGCGTCCACCAGTGAATCCGCCTGCGCTTGCCTGGTCGTCCAGACTGGTTCGAAGCCATGGCGCGCGTAGAAACGCCGTAGCAATCCGACATTCAACCATTCACCGGCGACGACCAAGTCAGGCGCGCCGTCGATCCGCTTGCCGAGTTCAGTGTTGGCATGCGGAGCCGACGCGGAGACCGCGCCAGGCTTGAGAGCCGGACCGACTGGATCAGGGTCCGGATCCGCACCGCACCCGGCAAGCATGGATGCCATGGCGAGGGCGATCGTGCCGCCTGCAATCGTGGTGCGCCGGGACACTTGAGCCCGAGCGGACGTCAATGACTTTTGGCGACCCAATTCGACCGTGTGCCACGGCAGGCGCACGAATCCCTCTCCTCGAGCTTTCTCCGGCCCACGCTACTAGTGGTTTGACTTTTTACAAAGAATTCCCTTTAAACTCTGGTTTGTCCACGAACCATTCAATGAGGGAGGTAGGGAATGTCCGCCGTTTCCAAGACAACAGTGGTCCGCCACAGACTGTGGCGTGGCGCGGCAATGGTTGCCGTCGTGGTTCCCGTGGTGGCCCTCGCGGCGTGTGCTTCGAAGTCGCCACCGCCGCCGGCGCCGGTCCAAGCGGCTCCGCCACCTCCGGCCCCAGCTCCGGCTCCAGTGCCGCCGGCACGCGGCTAGTCAGCAGGGCGTGGTAAGGCGCAAGAACTCGATCCCCTTCGAACCGTCGAACCGACACCTGACAGCCATCGACATTCGTTCGATCCCCTAACGCGAGACGCTGAACCTGGGGGAAGGGCTGCGCGGCCGTCAAAGGCTAACACCGCATCTGGACCACCAAAGCCAAGCGCTTCAATCGACATCTTCGGCAGCCAGACGTACGGGCCGCTTCTCGACGTACAAGTCCCGCCCCGATCGATCTTATGCCTCGGCGGGCTCAGTGCTTGTCTGCGTCCCACGGCCCGCTGGCACGCAGCCCCCAATGGGTGTCTTCCGCCAAGTTGGTCGATGCTATCCCGGGTCCAGGGGAGAAGCGCCCCGAGCGGTTCACGAAACTGTGCTCGCAGCGTCCCCGTGGCTCCTCGAAGCATCCGAAGCGGTCGTCCTGAGGAAACGTTGATGCGCGCCGGTATTTCAGGTGACCAAACGAGTTCGCCCATTACCAACCTTACGGACGACCGTTCCAAGGAGTGACGCGACAGAGGAAGAATCAGGCCCGGTTTAACTGGGATGCCACACGGGAGCATCGAGAGTTTCTTTGCTTGACCCTCCTACTTAATCTTCCCGCGCCCGGCAACACGCCAGATTGCTTCGACCCTGCTGTCCCGAACACCCACGATCTCCTCGTGAAGATGAACCGTCGTATCGGAGTAACCGACGATGAAGGTGAGCTTGTCGCCGACTCGGGGTAACTCGTTCGGCGCGTCGAGCTCGATCGTGGCGTGCTCGGCGGATAGCTTGATGGTGCGTATGGATGGCAGCCCCAGCGGCTCAGGCATCGCGGCGTCCGAGCTCAGCGTCTTGCGCCCGGCATCTAGAATCACGCGGGTCGGCGTCGGCCGGCTGGTCACGGTCGCGAGAACCGTGAGCGAACATCGGAAATCCTCATGGTAGTGATCGCGATAATGAACGTCGCCAAAGATTCCGCCCCCAACCTGAACCTCCGTCACTCCCCGCTGTCGCACGCAGTAGGGGAAGGTGCCGGTGCCGCCACAGCTGACAATCCGTGCATCGTAGCCGGCGGCGCGGCACGCATTGGCGCTCGCCGTTAAGCGCCCGATCGCTTCTACCACCACCCGCTCCTTCTCGCTTGCGTCGGGGATCCTGGTGGCCTGGCTTTCCCATCCCATCACCCCGGCAAACTCGAGGCTGCCGTGTTCTGCGATGACACGCGCAAACTCGACAACCGGCGCTCCAGGCTCGAGGCCTGAGCGGTTCATGCCGATGTTTACTTCGATGACCACCCGCTGCCGCCTGTTATGTGCGCGTGCCGCGGCTGCAAGCTCGACCACGTTGGAGGAATCGTCGACCGCGACAATCGCGTCTACCGACCTTGGCAATTGCATGAGGCGCTGGATCTTGGCCGCGCCGACGATCTGATTGGCAATCAGAATGTCCGACGCCACGGACGCCATAACCTCCGCCTCGCCGAGCTTTGCGCAAGTGATGCCAATTGCGCCAGCGGCAAGCTCCTGGCGAACGATCTCGATCGTCTTGTTGCCCTTGATGTGTGGGCGCCAGTTCACGCCACTCTCGCGGCAAGTGCGGGAAATGCGGGTGATATTTTCAGTCATCCCATCGAGATCGACCAATAGCGCAGGTGTATCGAGCGCAGCTATGGCCTCGCCGATCAAACCAGTCATCTTCCTATTGTGCCTCCTGAATGCGAGCCCCCGGTTGGCGCAACCCGGTCAAAAGGTCCGCGTCAACCGGATCGCCTGAGACAGCGATCGGCGCGGCTCATCTCCCCTCATGGCCTATTACGTCATCCGATTCGCCTGTCCGTCCGGACTTCTCGATGCTCGGATGCCGGCGAACATCAATCCGCCGTCGACCACGACAAGGCTGCCAGTCATGTAGCGGGCATCGTCGGAAGCAAGAAATGCAACCGCCGCCGCGACCTCCTCCGGCTCGGCCAGCCGCCCGAACGGGATCCGGCGTTCCCGCTCGAACCGCTCTTCACCCTGCAGCATTCCTTTGATGATCCCCGTTGCGACCGTCCCGGGCAAGACGGCGTTTGCCCGAACGCCGAGCGGGGCGAGCTCAAATGCCATCGCTCGAGTCAGCCCCTCAAGCGCGGCCTTACTTGTCGCGTAGGCGGCCTGCTCGCTATGAGCCATGTGTGCGGCCACCGATCCTACATTGATGACACTACCCCGACCAGCCGGAACCATGACCCGGCAGACCTCTTGCGCAACGATGAACGACCCGGTGAGGTTGACCGCCAGAACGTCGTTCCATGCCTCGTCGCTCAGTTCAAGGAACGACGCCCTTCGGCCTATGCCGGCGTTGTTGACCAGAATACTGATCCGGCCGTGGGCTTCGGCCACGCGGGCAACCGCCGCGTGAACCTCCTCCCGTCGCGTGATATCGCACTCAACGAGTCCAGCGCGTCGGCCATTGTTCTTGAGCTCTCCCGCAATCATCTCCGCCGCTCGGCCGTCTTTGTCGAGAATAACGACAGTGGCTCCGTCATCCGCCAAGCGCCGGGCAATCGCGCTGCCGATGCCGCCACCGCCACCGGTAACAATCGCCACCTCGTTGGCCAATCTCCCGTCCGCCTTGTCATTCGTCATCTTGCCGCCCGCCACTTTGTGACGCGTAAACAAGCTCGCTTGTCATGCCACCTCCTGGCATCCTCAGTTGGCGAAGAGAAAGGGTGCTCGGCCTTGAGGCCCCGGACGGCTCAGGAACACTCCGCCTGCCGTGGACTGCTCGGCCACCTCGGTCGCGTTCAGACGGTGACGCGCGGTCGTGATGTAGAGATCCCGCAAATCGTCCCCTCCAAATGCGCAGCTGGTGACGAGTGTCACCGGCACGCGAACCTCCATGTCGATTTTTCCCAGAGGGGTGTAGCGCCGTACTTTCCCAGCCCCGAACAATGCGACCCAGATACACCCTTCCGCATCAACCGTCATGCCGTCGGGCAATCCATCCGCACGAGGGATCACAACGAACGGTCGGCGATTGTTCAATCGGCCGGCGTCAACGTCGAAGTCGAACATGTCGATGCGCTGTGTAGCACTATCCACATAGTACATCCGCGCGTTGTCATCGGACCAGTCGAGCCCATTGGATACCGTCGTTCCATGCAACTGCGCGAAGGCCCTGAGCTGGCCATGTGCATATTCGACTCGATAGAGCGTTCCGGCGGCCGGCGTGTGATTGATCGCCATGCTGCCCGCCCAAAAACGGCCGCGACAGTCGCACTTTCCGTCATTCATGCGGCTTCCGAGTCGATCCTTTTCGACCTCGGCAAATACGTTCATCACCTCGCCGCTATCCGGAATGAGACCAAAACCGTCTCGCAGTGCGGCGACGACTCCGTCCCCCGCGCATAAAGCAACCGAGCCCACCGGCTGGCCCGCCTGTCGTGTCGCAATCGTTTGCGTGGGCGGATCGAACGAGTGGATCAGCCCGGCCGGGACATCCACCCAGATGAGACAGTGCCGCCTTTGATCCCAAACAGGACCCTCTCCGATCATGCAGCGTGTATCAGCGATCAGCTCGGCGCCTATCGTATGGCAAGTCATCTCGTCCCTCACATTCGTGCTTAGGGCGGGGTAAGTTCGCCCGCGCACTTTGATCCCGCGTCCGCGATTTTGCCTCCGGCGTGATCGAGCACCTTCGGTTGCGCCACTGGCGGCACTCACACGTTAGGCTTGGTGCACCTCCGCGCCCGACAAACGCGGCTCGGTCGCCTTAACGTCGCCCGCGCTCGCCGTGTCAACGATTCCCGGAAAATGGCATGCTACCATTCTTCCGGTAGGGTCGACACGCGGCTTCGGCGGCAGCTCCGCGCAGATCGAAGCGGCGTGCGGGCATCGCGTCCTGAACCGGCAGCCGCTCGGAGGCGAAACCGGAGAGGGGGGGTCGCCGCGTAGGATAATTCTCTCTCTCGCGCCTGCCTGGCGCAGGCCGGGCACGGATGAGAGCAGAGCGACAGTGTACGGATGCAGCGGGTTTTTGCAGACTTCCTCGCTCGGCCCGTATTCGACAATCTTGCCAAGGAACATGATAGCCACATGCGAGCTCAGGTAGCGGACGCTCCGGAGATCATGACTTATGAAGACCAGCGTGAGCGCAAATTGCTTTTGCAGATCGACGAACAGGTTCAAGACCTGCGCCTGGACCGATACGTCCAACGCGGAAATGGGCTCGTCCGCTACGATGAGATCGGGGTTTATGGTGATGGCGCGGGCGATTCCGATCCGCTGGCGCTGACCTCCCGAAAGTTCATGGGGGAACTGATCGGCGATATGGGTTCCTAATCCGACGAACTGAAGCACTTCACTCACGCGCCGCTCGCTCTCGGAGGCGGTCGCTCCGTGCGCAATCATTGGCTCCGCGACAAGACTGCGCACGCGCTGGCGCGGATTGAGGGAGCCGTACGGGTCCTGAAAAATCGGCTGGATGTGCCTCCGCAGCCGACGGAGCTCTTCTCCTTCGACATGGGTTACGTCGCGACCACGAAACACGATGCGCCCGTAGTCGATATCCGCCAGACGCAGTACGCAGTTGGCGAGAGTGGACTTGCCACAGCCCGTCTCTCCGGCGATGCCGAGGGTTTCTCCGCGCCTCACCGCGATCGATACGTCGTCCAGAGCATGGACATGCGTGGGCCGAACAAAAGGCAGCAGGGATGGCGCGCGAAAGTGCCGCGTGACGGCTTCCACGCGGAGAATCTCCTCCGGATCCTCGCGTTCCGTCGCGTCGTCAGCCTGCGCCGCAGCCTTCGCTGTCGCAGTCGGAGCCGTCACCCGATAGGCGCCCGTCCCGTTGCCGGCTCCTTCGGCGGCCCAGCACGCCACTTCCCCTTGGTCGCGCCGGGTGAGCTGCGGCTCGGTCACGCGACAGATATCCATCACCAAGCCGCACCTGGCGCTAAACGGACATCCCGAAGGCAATGCCTCTATGCGCGGCGGCTCACCCTGGATCGCCTTCAATCGCTGACCGCGCTCGAGGTTCGCGGTCGGCATCGACTCCAGCAGAGCCCTTGTGTAGGGGTGCTTTGGGGCCGCGAGTATCGCACGGGTCGGCCCGGTCTCGACGATCCGCCCCGCGTACATTACGGCAATTTCGTCGCAAATCTCGCCAACGACGCCTAGATCGTGACTGACCAGGATCAGCGCCACGCCCATCTCGCAATTGAGCCGGCTCAGAATCTCCATGATTTGCGCCTGCACAGTCGCATCGAGCGCCGTCGTCGGCTCGTCGGCAATGACCAACGGGGGACAGGCAATGAGAGCAGTGGCGATCATTGCCCGCTGGCGCATTCCTCCCGACAGCTCGTGAGGATAGCCCCGGATCAAACGCATGGGGTCGGGCAGCCCGAGGCTGGCCAGCATTTCGGCGGCTCTCGCGGTGCCCTGCTTTCGGTTCAACATTCGATGCAGCAAGAGCGGCTCGCGGACCTGCTTGCCGACTCGCATAATCGGATTGAGCGAGGCAAGCGAGTCCTGCACCACAAGGCTGATCTCCTTGCCGCGAAGTGCCGAAAGCCGGCGTCGGGGCGCCGAGGTGAGCTCCTCCCCCTTAAAACGGACGCTCCCTCGGGTGATGCGGGCCGCGGCAGGTAGAAGGCGCACAATCGCCGACGTGGTCAGCGTTTTCCCTGATCCCGACTCTCCGACCATACCGATCGCCTTGCCGCGATCGAGCTTGAACGATACCCCGCGCACAACCTCCTGAGGGCCACCAGCTGCGCGAACGGCGACATGCAGGTCCTCGACTTCGAGCAGAGAGGGCGCGTCGGCCATTCGCACGTTGTCCATTCACCGCCGACCGCTGACCCAGGGATCCAGCGCGTCGCGCACAGAATCCCCGAGGAGATTAAAAGCAAACACGACCGCCAGTATTGCAAGCCCCGGAAAGGTCGCCACCCACCACTGGTCCATCACTTCGACACCACTCGCGACCATGGAACCCCATTCGGGTACGGGCGGTCGCACCCCCAGCCCCAGGAAGCTAAGGATGGAGAAGTTGAGAATCGCGCGCCCCACGTCCACGGCTGCCATCACCGATAGCGCCGGAATCACGTTCGGAAGAATCACGCGGAACAGCACTGCGACCCGCGACCGACCCGCCGACCTCGCGGCGATGACGTACCCCTTTTCACGCAACTCCAAGATCATGCCGCGGCAAACGCGCACATAGGTTGGCCACCACACCGCGCCCAGGGCGATGACGCCGTTTACCAGACTCGCGCCCAGCGCCGCCGAGACGGCCATCGCCAGTACAATAACAGGGAAGGCCAACACCACATCCGTGATTCGCATCACAATTTCATCGATGAGCCGGCCGCCGGAGCCCGCGATTGCGCCCAGCGCGGTTCCAAATGTGGCTCCAAAGAGCACCACGACGATCGCAGCTGGCACGGATATCCTTCCGCCAAAGAGGACGCGCGCGAAGACGTCCCGACCCAGCTGATCGGTTCCGAACGGATGCGCCCAGCTCGGCGGCAGGAGGCGATTGACGATATCCCCCGCTGTCGGGTTCGCGGAAGTGAGAAAGCCCGCCCCAAGAATGGCAACTGCCATGAGGAAGATCATAGCGATGCTTACGGCGAGCTGCGGATCGCTTCCGAGAGCAAACACGGCTCGCCACAGCCTCCAGCGGCCAGGCGACCGGCTCACCTCCGCGGCGGCAGACTCGGCCATCAGCGTCGCCCCAGACTCATCGCTGAGCGAATGCGAGGGTCGAGCACCGCGTAAATGATGTCAACGCCGAGATTGAGGAGCGAATAACTGACGCCGAAGACCAGTGTGATCCCGATTATGGCAGGAAAGTCCGCATATATTGCCGCTGCGTAGGCGTAGTGCCCGATGCCTGGCCAGGAGAACAGAGTCTCGATCAGGATCACGCCCGTGAGAAGGTCGCCATAAACGAGGCCGAGGATCGTGATCACCGGGATCACCGCGTTCGGTATTGCATGCCGTAGGATCGTATAGGTCTCGCTCGCCCCCTTGCTCCGAGCGGTATTGAGAAAGCTTTGCGGGAGCACCAAAAGCATGCTGGTTCGCGTCATTCTGGTCAGCGTCCCCGCACTCCAGGTCGCCAGGATCAGGGAAGGCAGAATGAGGTGAGACGCCGCGCTGTAGAAAGTGCGCCAGCGTCCCGCGAATAGGCTATCGACAGTATAGAGGCCAGTAACCGTCGGTGGAGGGTTGAGGGAAGGAGACAGCCGGCCCGGGCCGGGAACGATCCCGAACCGGAAATAAAACAGCTCCAGCGCGGCAAGCGCCAGCCAGAAAATGGGCATGGCGACGCCGACCAGCGTCAGCAATCGCACCGCGAGATCGACGAAAGTACCGCGCTTGATCGCAGCGAGTACACCGAGCGGCACGGAGATCAGCGCACTCAAAACAATCGTGAAGCTAGCCAGCTCAATCGTGGCAGGCATGTAGGACACAAGATCCTCGGCAACCGGCCGGTGGGTATAGATCGATTCGCCGAGATCCCCGTGCAGCAGGTTCTTCAGGTAAACCGCATACTGGACGAGGAGGGGTTTGTTCAGTCCCCACCGTTCGCGGTAACTCGCCACGATCTTTGGGTGATCAGCTGCCTGCTGGCCAAGCGCAGCGACGACCGGGTCAGTTGGAATCGCTCGGCTCACCATGAAGGTAACGAAAGTGATTCCGAGCAGGATCGGCACCAGAAGTGCGAACCGTCGAAGCACGTACCCGATCACCGTAACGACTCCCCGTCGCAGGTCGCCGTGCACGAGCGCGCGTTGCCATCTTCCATCCCGTGTCTCCGCCGCGCACCGACCGGGAAAGGACGCCAGCACTGGCGAGGCGAGGCTCGCTGGCGCCGGCGTGCGACGGTCAAGCTCGGCATGGGCGTCGGCCCTGTCGGCTAGACCAGCTCGACGGTTCCAACATCGATGTACCAGACAGGATTCGTCGATACGGATTTGATGATGTCCGTCCGGTAGCCGATCTGAATGAAGGGTTCGAACAGCCACGCAAAGGGACCGACCTGGTTCATCAGGCGCTGGGCCTCGTAGCAGAGCTCGCGCTGCTTCGTCGGATCGAGCGTCGTCGTCGCCTGCCCAGCGAGATCAGCAATTTTCTTCGCCGTCGGCGAGTAGGAGGGGTACCAGCCTTGACGAGGGCCCGCCACATGGCCACCCGGAGCGAAGAGCGGCAGGACATCGGTCCACCCGACATAATCGAGGCCCCATTCATGAATGAAGGCTTCGAGCTTGCCGGCACGGATCTCTGTCAGCTCCTCGGTCGAGGGAATCGGTCGTAGATTCGCGGTGATTCCGACGTCCTGCAAATTCTCCTGGATATATTCGGCGATCAGGCTCGCCGGAACGTTGTAATAAAGCTGCGCGGAGGCGTAGGTCAGGACCATCGAGAATCCGTTGGGGTAGCCAGCGGCAGCAAGCGCGGCCTTGGCGCGCGGCACGTCTCGCTTAATCCGTTCGTCGAGGGGAAGCGCGTTCGGTAGCCCAGGCGGAAGGCAGGCCGCGATCGGCCGTCCGCCACCCTTGTAGAGCTCTGCCATCCCGTCATAGTCAATCGCGTACTTGATTGCTTCCCACGATTTCGGATGCTTGAGGGCTGGGTTGAGGTCGACGTTCAGACCGAGCCAAACTGTCGCGAGCGATGGCACGTCGAGGACGCCGACATTTGGCCGCCCCTTGAGTGAAGCCGCGATATCCGGAGAGAGATTCATCGCGAAATGCACGTCTCCGCGCACCAGGAGATCGCGCTGCACGGTCGCTTCCTGGACGAAGCGGAAGACGACGCGATTGAAAGGTGCAGGGCTGCCCCAATAATAGGGGTTTCGGGATATGGTCAGCTGCGAGCCGTGTTCCCACGCATCGAGGACGTAGCGGCCGGTCCCGGCGCTGTGCTGATCGAGCCAGGCGACGGCGGTATCGGTCGTCGCCGCGCTTCCGCCATTGGTTCCACCGTGTGCCCTCACCATCGCTTCGCTTTCTATGCTCAGAAACGGCGAGGTGAGCAGGAACAGCCAATCGACGTTGATGGCATTGAGCTTGATCGTAACCTCGTGCGTTCCAGTTTTGTCGATCGACGCCAGGCCATTCTGAAACCAGGACGCTGGTCCCTTGAGATTCTTCTGCCTCTGGTACGAAAAGATCACGTCCTCTGGCGTAGCCGGCTTGCCGTTGGAGAACCGGATATTCGGGTTGAGCTCGAAGACATACGTCAAGCCGTCCGAGCTCACATCCCAGCTCGTCGCGAAATCCGGAACCACCCGGGTCACGTCGGAGCCGGGAAACGTCACCATCTGGTCGTAAAGGGCGCGCAGAAAGAGCGGCACGGTGAGCTCGTCCGCGTCGTCCGGGTCGATGGTGCGGGTGTCGCCTTCCTGAACCGCGACGACCAGTGTGTCGAGCTTGCCGGGCTGAGCGGCTTTCGCCCGCGGAGCTTCTGCCAGTGCCAGGGACATCAGCCCCGAAAGCCCGCCTGCGACCGCGGAACGCCGAAGGAATCCGCGGCGGGATGCCGGCACGGCAAGCAAGCCGCGTGGGTCTCGCCTGAATGGCCGATCGTCTCGCTTCATGTTTCTTCCTCCCCCTTGTTGCAGCCCAACCGCTGAGCAGCACTCGGTTCAGGGCGAAAGTACCTCGCCGAGCAGCATGGAGCCGAAATGACCTTGCGAGTCTTCGAACTCATCGGCCTGGCTTTGCAGCCAAACAACGGAGCGGTGGACGTGGGCGCGCGCTGCAGCTTCGGCATCGTTCGGATCCTGTCTCCTCAGAGCCTCCAGGATCGTCTCGTGCTCGGCGAGGACGTCCCGCATGGGCCGGAGCAGCCCACCCGAAAACGCCATCACCATGATGTTGACCGACTCCATTGTCCTGAAGAGCGGAGCGCTATCGGCGATTTTCAACAGGCCCATGTGAAACAAGTAGTCCTGTCGAATGTAGTGATGCCGGCTGGTGGGCGTCTCCGTCATGTCGATATCTTTGAATAGAGCTTTCAGATTGTCGATCTGGTGCGGCTGAATGATTTCCGCGGCGCGGCGCGCGGCGAGCCCTTCCAAAACCTCTCGGACCTCGAAGACAAGGGCGAGCTCGCGCGGCGTGAGCCGGCGCACGTGAACCCCCCGTCGAGAGCGCCATTCCAGGACCTGTTCCTGCGCCAACCGCTTCAGTGCGCTGATGATCGGTGTGCGGCTTACGCCCATCTGAGCAGCAAGCTGCTCCGGAACGATCCGCTCGCCTGGCAAGAGCTCCCCCTTGGCGATCATGGCCCTGAGGTGCCCGTAGATATGATCGTCGAGATTGAGGCGGTCGCCGGGACTTTGTCGCTCGGTCCTCGTCAATCCTCCTAGCTTGCTGCGGTCCGCGTTCATTGCCTCGTTCAGTCTCGCTGCCCGGTTCGCGCCAAGCCTCCCTTCATAGCATGGGAATGGCTTGACACCATACTAAATGCGATATTGAATGTAAAATGTTCGCCGGCCAACCGAAGGGGTGCGCCGATGCGACGTATGACCCTGGACGATCTGCTGGCGGGTGAAGAGCCAATCGTTACGCCAGGGGCGTGGGACCCGCTTACCGGCCGCGTCTTCGAGCGCATGGGTGCTCGGTGTCTCGTCGTCGGCGGGTGGGTCATCGGCGCATCGCGCGGTGTGCCCGAGCCGCTCCTTACAATGACCGAGCAGGTCGAGGCCGCGGGGCGCATAGCACGCGCCGTATGCGTGCCCGTCATTGTGGATGGCCACACCGGCTACGGCGAGCCCGTCCACGTCACACGGGCGGTGCAGGAGTACGAGGCCGCTGGGATCGATTGCATCCAGCTGGAGGATCAGTACTTTCCCAAGCGCGCCCACTACCATCTGGCGCACGAACATGTCGTGCCCTGCTCGGTGATGATCGAGAAGTTGACCTATGCCTGTCGCGCCAGGTGCAGCAGGGCCTTCAAAATTCTTGCCCGCACCGATGCGCACGGTGCGGTCGGCGGCTCGCTCGAGGAGACCATCACACGGCTTCGCGCCTATAAGGAGGCCGGCGCCGATATGCTAATGCCATTTGCATCTCCGGGCGACCACCCTGACGAGCTCAATATCGAAGTGCTACGGCGGGTAAGGCGCGAGGTACCGGACATTCCGATGGTCTGGTCAGCGGGTGAAGCACGCGATGAAAGGGAGCCCGACATTAGGACGGTCTTCGAGATTGGTTACAAGATCATCATTTTCCCGACGAATTTTCTTATCGCCTCGATTCAACAGACGATCGCACATTTCTCTGAGATTTTGCGGACCGGAAAAGCAGTTCTGCCTGACAGCGATCGTGCAAAGCTGGAGATCGAGCAGGCCATCGGGCTTCCCGAGCTTTACGCCATCGAGCGCGAGACCACGGAGCGTTCGGCCGGCTGAAACTCCTGCCGGCGCGAAGGGTTCCGTCAGCTGTCGAACCTGCTCGGCTCGACATTCCTAGGCTGTGGGGTCTCCCGTTCTACCAGCTTCCAGGATACCGAGGACGAGTGCTGTCGGGCGCACATGGCGAAAGCGCTGTACAGCGGCATGGCCAAACCACGATTTTTGCGTCACCCTTCAAAGTCTCAGTTGGTCTTTCAGGCCGCCCTCCTAGCAAAGACGCCCTGCGACGGGGGGAGAGGAATTCCTGGATCGCGGCCGTTGATGAGATCGGCGATGACGCGCCCCGAACCGCACGAGAGCGTCCAACCGAGATGCCCATGACCGGCGTTGATCCAGAGCCCCTGGACGCGGATTTCGCCGATAATGGGCGTGCCGGAGGGGCTGACCGGCCGCAGGCCCGTCCACGCCTTCGACTTCGAAATATCGCAATGGTGCTTTAGTTCGGGAACCCGAACACCGCGTGGAGCGCCGAGGCACACCTTCTGCCAACCAGGCAGCTCTATGTTTCTTTCGGCCTTTTCGACGGCAACAACGCAACCGGCTTCTATGCGGGCCCGCACGTCAAGACCTACAAGTTCTACATCGGAGAGGTCGGCTACGACTGGCGCCTCGGCACGGAAGGCAAGCCCGGACTGATCGGGGCCGGAGTCTGGTGGCAAACGGGCCAGCTTTTCATACCCTATCTCACGACAGAAAGCGGTGCGACCGGATTCTACGCCTTTGCCAATCAGCGTCTGTGATACCGCCATCTAGGCAACGACACGAGCGGTCTCATCACCTTCGCCCAGTTTGGCTATACCAGCGACCGCGCGGCGGAGGTCAACGAGTATGTGGGCGGCGGTCTGACTGCGGTCGGGCTTGTACCGCACCGGCCGGCAGATTCGATGGGTATCGGCGTCGCCTGGTCACGCCTCAATCGCGCACCCTTCGCCGGGGCCTTCTTCTTTCCGTACATTCAATAGTCCTCAACGGCGCTCCGCAAGAGCGAGTTCATGATGCAGGTGTATTAACAGGCAGTCGTCATCCCTTGGACCCTCGTCCTGATGCCCACCTACCCCTACCTCCCGGCGCCCGGCGCGCGCCCGGACCTCCCGCCTGCAAACGCGTTTACGTTGCAATTGGCCGCGCTTTTCTAGCCCTGGAGATGGTCGTGTCACGGGAAACAAACATGCCGCCTTGGAGCCCGATCCGGATTGCCGGGGTTTTCGCTTCGCTCGCTTGCCTCGCCCACGCCGTGCTCGCCCAACAAGCCCCGCTAGTCAAAGCAGTGATCCAGACCTCGACCGCCTTGAACGGCCCGGAGATCCGCTGCCCGACCGCACAGGACGGGCAAGCCGTCATCACGTCGGTCATCGTGACGATGCAGCCGGGAGAAAAGCGGCCCAGGCACGCACAGGATGTTCCGGTCTTCGCCTATGTCTTTCGAGGAAAGGTCGCGTATGTCGATGTCAGCGGCAAGCGTTCCGAGTTTGCCGCGGGCCGGGCCTTTGTCGACCCCGTCAACACTGCGCGCTCCCTGGAGACCATGGGAATGGAGCCTGCCCGGATTCTGGTTGTCTTCATCGGGGCGAAGAATTTGCGCAACGCTGTGACCGAGAGATAGGGCTGTCCTACCAGCCACGGCAGCTCTGCTCCGCGACGCTAGATCGGCTTGCCCTCGCTCCGGCGCCAGACGCCCTGCATCAGCGTGTTGCTCGGCAATCTCTGGTTCGCGACCTTCTCGGCGGCCTCGGCACCAGCCACCGGAAGCCCGTTCGGGACTAAAAGCCCGATCTGCAGCAGGACCGAAGCCTGATCCCAATAGATGTGCTCGTGGACGAGCTTGCCATCCTCGAACTGCACCACGGCGACGGTCGGGACGCTCACCTTCCGCCCCGTGGGCGCGATGCCGGGCAGCATCCAGTCGATCTCGGTGGTGTGTGTGAAATGCACGATGAATTCATCGACGAGCCTGTCGGACCCAATCGTGCGACTGACCGGCGTCAAGCGGAAATCCGGCGGATTCACGCCGATGAAGTGGTACTTGTAGAACCGCTTGAGCTGGTCGTGCCCGACGCCGCCGGTCATAGTCGGGATGTGATTGACGTACGGTTCACGCACCATGGTGGCCATGGTGGCATCGACATCGCGTGTCTCGAACTCATAACGGCAATGCGCGTCCCAGAGTGCTTCCAGGTCATGGTCTACCATCTCGTCTCCTCCTCGTTTGCCGATATTATCACAGCCTATCGCCCTCACGGCAGCATGTACAAGTCGCGAACATCATGCAGACCAGTGCCTGTACGTGCCCTCCGGTGAAACTCAAGCCGACGATGTCCACGCCAACGACATCGCCACGCCAGAGATAGGTGTAGGCGCTTAACATCATCGGCGGCCGTACTCGACATCAACGACCCGATTTTGCTCAGATTGAGTGATCGCAAAGCGCCGCCCCTGGTCAAGTTTATCGACACTCTGCTTAGATTATCTGATCGGGGCCCGACATCGAAAAGCCCTGCTCACAATCGCTGTTACTGGGATGTGACATTGGGTTCTACCCTGCTGAAGCATTCCGGTAAGACAAACTTCACGTCTCAATAGAATGGTTTTCTCTGCTCCAAGACAGCCTCAACTTGCCGTCTAGCAGTATTCGAAGGAGAGCATGCAAAGGCGTGGGGAGTCAGGTGGCTGTCCGATAGGCTGACGCTTCGTTGCCGAGGGCCTGGGGAGCGATGTCAAGGCTAATTTGACGGCCTAAGCTGGTTGCGGACCCGGAACCGGGCGTGGTCTCTGAGACCGAGGTGGCACGGATCGAGCGGGAGGATTTCGCCATGCCCGAGACCCTTGGCCTCACGCTGACGGGAGCAAGGCGCTGACGGCAGCCATCCAAGCGGAGATCGTCAGCGCTCAGGTTGCCATGATGGGGCAACGGTTCCGCTGGTGTGAGCACTGCGGGGCAAAGCTTCTGAGCAAAGGGTACTACCCGACCACATTTCGTTCTCTCCTCGGCGACGTTCCACTCCGGGTACGGCGGCTGAGTGCCTGCCCCTGTCGGGCGGAAATGTTGGGGGCCAAAAGTTTCGCAGCGTGGGTACCCATGCGGTGGGATTGCCCCCGAGCCGGCGGACATGTCGGCGAAATATGCTGCCCTGGCATCGGCACCGTCCCTGTCTACGCCGGCATGGTCGCTTGTCGCGATATCGAACATACCAAGTGACGGCTTTGGCTGTGCCAAAGCCGGTGGCAAGGTTGCCTGATCAAGCTTGCTTGCCTGAGTCGCTGGACAGAAGCCAGGAGCATCCGCAACATCGAGGGCGTTCGGGCACCACCGCGCCATCTCCACGACCTGATAGCTTATCTCGAAGCGAACCGATCCGCGCTGGTCAATTATCACTCTCGCCGTGCCGCCGGCGAGCCAATTTCGATCGCCTTCGTTGAGAGCGCGATCAACGAGATCGTAGCCCGACGTATGATCAAGAAGCAGCAGATGCGCTGGAACAGGTGGACAGTCCAATCTTTCCTTAATGTTCCCGTCGCTGTTCTCGATGGCACTTTGGAGCCCCTATTTCGAAAGCGCTATTCCGACTTGCGACCGGCGAATGACCCGATCCAAATCACTCTCGCTGCCTGACCCCTCCCTACCCTTTTCCATACTCCCCCGTTGCGACTGCCCCGCGCGCTGAAGCCGCCATGCTGTCGGCAACGTATTCAGGCGGATTTCTCGCGGGCGGACGGACCGGATGAGTGCCTCGTTCCTCGCGATGAGATGTCACGCACTGCGAAGGACTTGACAGAAAAGCAGCCAGAACTCGAGGAAGAGACCGACGATGTCGCGGCCGCAACCCGCTCTCGGAAGCTGCTTAAGCTCCGAGGTCGGCAAAAGTCTGCCTACGGCCGCCGAGACGGCGTACCATAATGGCCGACGGGTACCCGACGGCAAAATAGAGGATCGCAGTCACGCTATAGACTGTGAAATATTGATAATCGCGCGCGGCGATTATCTCTCCACGGAACATCAACTCTTGAACGGTAACCACCGACGCGAGGGCGGTGTCCTTAAAAAGAGAGATAAGGTAATTGCCCAGGGCAGGCAAAACTATCCGCACGGCCTGAGGCAAAATAACTTTGATAAACATCTTTGTTCTCGAAAGACCGAGACTGATCGCTGCCTCGTACTGTCCGCGCGGCACGGCCATGATTCCGCTGCGATAGACCTCGCTCATGTATGCGGAATAGTTCATAGTCAGCCCAATAACTGCAGCCGCGACAGGATCGAGCCGGAGACCAAGGCTCGGAAGAACATAGAAGATGTAGATGAGTTGAAGAATCAGGGGTGTGGCACGGATGATTTCTACGAAGAGGTCTGTTGGCCATCGCACCACTCGAGATCCCGCAAGCCGCGCAATTGCCAAAGGAATAGCGATGGTAGCAGCCAACGCGAAAACCACCACAGTGAGGAAGGTGGTCATCGCGAGGCCTTCGAGAAAGACGTTGCGGTAGGTCCAAACGACCGAAGGGTTGAGAAGCTCCATTGGTCGCGAATCCCCGGCTCAGACGAGACTGCGGCGGTTGGGCCTAATTGTTCAGCGGGAAGAACACGAAGTTCCGGTTCGAAAGGCCGTACTTCTTCAAGATCGCGGACACCTCGCCTACTCCGCGTACCTCTGCGAGACCCTGAGTGTAGCCCGCACGAAGCGTACAATCCTGCTTACGCAGCCCGTAGCGGGCGTAGCCATAACCGTACTTGTAGATGAGGTCAGTCGGGATCGCGACGTTGGGCACGATCTCAATCGGAGCACTCGGATTTGCCTTAATAAAACCTATGGTCTTCACGTCATCTTCAACGAGTGCTGAAACCCGCCCTGTTGAGATCGCGGCGAACTCCTCGGCGTCCGTCGAAAATGGCACTACGGTGGCGCCGATGTGGCGCAAATATTCGTCAGCCGCTGATCCCGCGATCGCACCGACCTTACGCCCTTTAAGCATGGCGAATGAGGTAAGACGCTCCGGGTTGTCCTTCTGTACCACAATTGCGGGTCCGTACCACCATGCTGGCCCAGTAAAAGAAATAACCTTGATGCGGTCTGGGGTGATGTGGATGTTGGCGGCAATAACATCGATACGATGGGCAAGGAGGGCTGGAATGAGCTGGCCGAAAGGAGCGACACTGTAGTGGACCTTTTGGATACCGAGCCAGCCAAGCACAGCATTATTGATTTCGACGTCGATCCCTCCCGCTTGTCCGGTTTTGGGATCGACGTACGAATAGGGTGGCGATGGAGAAATCCCAAGCGTGATGCCATTCTTTTGGGCATTCAGTAACGAGGAATCACCACAGTGATCGAAGGATGGTGAAGCCTCGAACTGATACGGTTGAGCGTAGGCGATCGTGGATACCAGAAGGAAGGCAACTGTAAGTGCCAATGCTCGCATGGCCGGCTCCTCCTTTTGGGGCACGCAGGGTACCCTTGACGAATCGTATACGATTAGCATTGTAGACCGAATGTCAAGTGACTTCGACGACGCACGGGGATCTCCGATCGAGCCGGCATGAACATGAACGAGGGTGTAGCGAGGATTGCCCGTAGCCGGCCGGCAAAGTCTTCCGGGCCGACCAATCCAGCCAATTGGCAGCAGCTCAAGCCGCGGACGCTTGTCGATCAAGCGGTCGAGGCGATCGTCGCAGGCGCCGCCCGAGGGTTGATCCTGCCGGGAGACCGTATCGTCGAGGCCGACATAGCCCGGATGTTGGGAATTAGCCGCGTGCCCATCCGTGAAGCTCTTCGATTGCTGGAGAGTCAGGGTGTCGTGACCAATACACCATACCGAGGCATTCGCCTGATGGACGTTTCAGTCGAGCGAATTGATCAGGTCATCGATGTACGGATAGCGCTCGAAGTCCGCGCGGCTCTCGCGGCGGTCCGGCTCGGCAGGCACGAAGACGACGGTATCGTCATACTAGAGCGAGCGCTGGACGAACTCTCGCTGATGGCAGCGAGGCGAGACCCCTATGGGCTTGCCGCGGCTGATACCGAGTTTCACCGGCGGTTGTGTCGGCTTGGTGGCAATGTGGTGCTTTCCACGCTTTGGGAATCTCTCGCACGACAGCTGACGGTGATCGTTGGACTGTCCACGCTCGGAAAGTCCATGAGGCGGATCATCGCCGAGCATCAGACGCTGGTGGAGGTCTTCCGTCGCGGCGACTTGGCTCAACTCGAGCGAGCGCTTGAAGAGCATATCGGTTGGCAGAACCGAGAGGTCGATTACCAGCGGTTAGTCGCCGAGCGGCGCGGCCAACGAGCAACAACGGTCTAGTGGCTTGTAAGCACATTTCTCCTGGAGTACCCGATGAAGATCACTCGTGTTGACGCCTTTTATCTCCGTTTGCCTTTGATCGAAGCGCGGACTGACAGTTCGCAGGATGCTTTGCTGATACGCATTGAGACGGACAAGGGAGTTACGGGTTGGGGAGAAGTCGATGGCTGTCCGGCGGTCGCCAAGGCAATCATTGAGGCCCCATATTCGCATACGCTGGTTACGGGACTTGCCTCGCTGTTGGTTGGCGAGGATCCGCTTGATACAGGCCGTCTGTGGGATCGAATGTATGGCGCTACGCTCTATTACGGGCGGGGGGGAGCGGTGATCCAAGCAATGGCCGGGATCGACATCGCGCTCTGGGATATCAAGGGTAAGGCGCTCGGCCAACCGATTGTACGATTGCTTGGTGGCGCTCTCCGCGACCGAATGCGCGTCTATTCATCCAATATGTTCCAGTTTCGGCTGGAGGACACTGTCGCTCGGGCAAAGCAGGCCATCGACACCGGTCATACAGCGGTCAAGTTTGGCTGGGAGCCATTCGGTCATGACGAGGCAGAGGACCTACGTACGGTAGAGGCGGTGCGCAAAGCGATTGGCGAGAAAAACGACTTCATGCTCGATGTCGGTCTCATATGGGACGCCAAAACCACCATTAGTCGAGCACGCCTGTTCGAACCGTATCGGCTCTATTGGATTGAGGAGCCACTGCATCCGGACGATTATGCGGGTTACGCAAAAGTCTCGGCGAGCGCGATGCAACGGATAGCAGCTGGTGAGGAAGAATGTACCGTCGTCGGTTTCGAGCGACTCATCGATGAGGGTGGTATTGACGTTGTCCAGGTCGACCTCACGCGGTGTGGATTCACTCAGGCCATGCGAATCGCGGCCTACGCTGCGGCTCGTGGCCGCAAGGTTTGCAACCACAACTTCACGACCGACATCAATACGGCAGCCTCGCTTCATTTTCTGTGTGCTATTCCAAACGCTTTGGTAATGGAGTATTGCGTTGAGCCAAGTGAAATTTCCCGTCATCTTGCTAACGAACCTGTCCGTATCAAGGACGGGTTTGCTTATCTGCCTGATGCACCGGGCCTTGGCGTCGACCCCAATATCGCTGTGATTGAAAAGTACCTTGTGCGTTAGGAAGCATGTCTGGTCGGCGCCTTCAACCGGCCCCAAAATGCAAATAACTATTGCTCAGCGGATATAGTTAAGACATGAGAGATTCACGTGGGCCTGGTTAAAGATCACTGCACTGGGGCCGAGGAGCCGGCGCCGGCCCGACGGCGTCGCCGGCTGGCTCGAAAGGACGCTGGCAGACATGCCCAATAGGTCAAGATCCATGCGGCCGTCGGAACCCGGAGGCGGATGGAGTGGTGAGATGGCGAAGGCGTCCATTGAGAGAATCGGGGGCACTTGTGGGAGTTGACGTGCAGTCGTACTGACCACGTGTGTGATGGTCGGATTTACACCAACCACGAAAGCGTCGATTGGGAATGTGGCGCCTCGTACAGAGGCACCGAGCGGGAACTTCTCGGCCAACACGGCGCGAATGGGGTCAAGATTGGAAGCGAAAAGGGGGCGAAGTTCAGAGTCGAATAACAGAATATCGATGCCCTCGTCGACGTCGCAGCCCCCCCGGTTCGCTCACCGTCGCACCAAATCCGATCCAGACCCTCAATTGCGGCAGTACGACAGCCAGACTTTTGTAAAACTGTCATGATCTGCGCCGCTATGTCGCGAACAACGTCGATTTACTTATCGATTATGGTGCGTGCTACCGCCCCAGCCTTCCGATCTCGGCGTCGCGCGCCGATGGTTGTGTCGATGAGATGGCTAATGCCCTCATGGCCAAGAAGCAGCGCATGCGTTGGTCTCCCCAGGGAGCTCGTTGCGTCGCAACCGTTCGCGATGCAGTGCTGGACGGTCGGCTCAAACCAACGGCTCATCTCCCACTGGCAGCGCGACCGACCGGGATTTTTCTGCTCCCCGCGTGTGAAAGCCTCATACACTGAAGTGGACGCGGGATTTGAGACCAGCGACATAGTTGGAAGGCGGTCGTTCCTTTGTTAGACGGAGCGGACCATGAGCAGGCGGGCGAGACGGAAGATCGACGCGACGCTGAAGGCGAAGATTGTTCTGGAGGCGTTGCGGGAGCAGGCGACGGTGGCCAACCTGGCGCAGCGCTATGAGGTTCACCCGAACCAGATTTACGCTTGGAAGAAGCAGCTGCTGGAACAGGCGGCACGAGCGTTCGACTTAGGCGTCGGCCGGGAGGCCGAAGAGGTTTGGGAGCGCGAGGTCGAGAGACTGCACGCCAAGATCGGACAACTGATTGTCGAGCCTGATTTTTTAGCACGGAGGTCCGGAAGATGAGCTCTCCGGACGGGCGAGCGCTGCTCGATTGGGATGACCCGGACCTGTCGCTTCGACGGCAATGCGCCCTGCTCAGCTTGGCGCGTTCGGGCGTCCATCGGAAGCCGCGCCCGGCGAACGACAACGATCTGGCGCTGACGCGCCGGCTCGATGAGCTGTTCACGAATTGGCTGTTCTTCGGCTCACGGCGGATGGCAGCAAAGCTGCGGGCCGAGGGGCAGGCGGTGAACCGCAAGCGCGTGCAGCGGCTGATGCGGCAGATGGGGATCGCGGCGCTGGGGCCGAAGCCGCGCACGACAATACCGGTGCCCGGGCACAAGATCTTCCCCTATCTGCTGCGCGATACCGTGATTGATCGGCCGAGTCAGGTATGGGCGGCGGACATCACCTATATTCCGATCGGGCGCGGCTTCCTCTATCTGGTTGCGATCATGGACTGGGCAAGCCGGGCGGTGCTGGCGTGGCGGCTGTCGAACACGATGGACACCTCGTTCTGCCTCTCCGCACTCGAGGAGGCTCTGGCGCGGTTCGGCAAGCCGGAGATTTTCAACACCGATCAGGGCAGTCAGTTCACCAGCGTGGCCTTCACCGACATGCTGCGGGCGGCCGGGATCAAAGTGTCGATGGATGGGCGCGGGCGGTGGATGGACAATGTCTTCATCGAGCGGTTGTGGCGGTCACTGAAGCATGAGGGCATCTACCTGAAGGGCTATCCTGACGGTCACCAAGCGCGCGCCGGGATCGCCTCTTGGGTCAGTTTCTACAATCTGCAGCGGCCACATCAGGCGTTGGGAGACCGCGCGCCGATGGAGGCCTGGCACGAAACAATGCTCGACGTTCTGCCGCCGACGGCCGTGGATATGACGTTGCTCCTGCGGAGCAGCTTGGACAACGCTGACGAGACTGGGCAAGAATTCCTCCGCGGACGACGCGCGGTCGTGTACGATTCGTTGCATGACGATTCGCAGCTTCAAGCGCGGCTTGTGCCGCGAGCAGGGCAGCATGCTGCCGGCCCGGATCGAGGATTACGTCGGTGCAGGCAGCCCGGCGCGAGCAAGTGACGCTTACGTCGGTGCCCTAGATTTACAATCGCTCGGCTTTCGCCATGCGGACCGCCAAGGCGGAGCAGGCCAACCCCCTTATGATCCTGCCGATCTGCTGAAGCTGTATCTCTACGGCTATCTCAATCAGGTTCGTTCCTCGCGGCGTCTGGAGCGCGAGGCACAGCGCAATCTCGAGCTGATCTGGTTGCTACGCGGGCTGGTTCCCGGGTACCGCACGATAGCGGACTTCCGTAAGGAAAACGCCGCGGCGCTCAGAGCTGCGAACCGGGAGTTCGTGCTGTTCGCGCGTGGGCTGGACCTGGTGGGCGGTGAACTGGTGGCCGTCGACGGCGCCTTCTTCCGCGGTGATGCCGCCAAGGCGAGCATCGCGACACGCAACAAGCTTGCACAGCAGCTTGCGACGCTGGCCCGCGACATCGAAGCCTATGCTGGTGCACTGGATGCGAATGATGCCGTCGATGCAGCCGAAATGCCGAGGCCGCTCGACCACGACGGGGCTGAGGATACCGCAATGGTCCAGAAAGTAGCTGCTTTGTTGGCCAAACGCGCCGCTGTCCGGGCCGATCTCGCGCGGATGGAGGAGGCTGGCCAGACGCAACTGTCGCGCACTGATGCCGATGCCCGACCGCTGACGAAGGGCGGTGAAACCGTGGCCGGTTACAACGTCCAGGTGGCGGTTGACGACAAGCACACGCTGATCGTTGCCACTGAAGTGGTCAACGACGGCAACGACAATGGCCAGTTACATGCGATGGCAGCGGCGGCGAAAGCAGCGCTCGGGGTCAGGGCGATAACGGCGCTGGCTGACGTCGGGTACTACAATGGCGAGACGCTGAGGGCCTGCGAGGCGGACGCGATCACAGCCTACGTGCCCCGCCTGCAGACTGCAATCAGCGCCTGCCCGCGGAGGGACGATTCAGTCGTGGAGACTTCGTCTATGATGCCGAGACCAACGTGTGCAGTTGCCCGGCGGGGGAACAGCTCAGGCCGATGAACGGTCGTAAGCGGGACGCTGCTGGGAAATGGCAGATCCGCTACATCTCCCGCAGCGCGACCTGCCGCATATGCGCATTGCGAACCCGCTGCTTGACGGAAAAGGCAAAGCTGCGCGTTGTTTATCGCTGGGAGCATGAGAGTGTCGTCGAGCGCCATTTAGCGCGCATGCGACACGCCGGTGCACTGATGCGCCGTCGTACCGGTCTGGTCGAACATCCCTTCGGCACACTCAAATGCCGTGCCGGCTATCGGCACTTCTTGCTCCGCGGGTTCGAAAAGGTTCGCGGCGAATGGAGCCTGATGACGCTGTGCTACAATTTTACCCGGGTCCTGAGCATTCTCGGTCTCAACGGCTTTATCGCCAGTCTGGCCCGATAGACCCGAAAGAATCGCGCCAGGCGAACCGAAAGATTGGTGCTTCGCCGGCGAGACGGAGCACCCAATCAAAACCGATCGAGCCGGCCGTTACGCTGGCTCTTGACCGGATCCACCGCAGACACATCACCGCAACGAGTGACCCCAGTTCTTGCCCAGTCTCGTCAGCGTTGTCCAAGTTGCTCCCCAGGAGCTAGGTCATATCCGCGGCCGTCGGCGGCAAAACGCCGATCGTTCCTTCGCGCCAGACCTCCATCGGCGCGCGGTTGCCCAACGCCCGGTGTCGGCCACCGACGGAGCCTTCGACCGGAGCTCCAAAGCGTTGCCGCAATCGAGAATACGGCCGCCGGACGCGAGCATAGTGAACCGGATGCCCAAGCTTCGGTCGACGCGGACGTTGCGGTTGCCTGTGACGGTCGCAGTTTCGATAAACCCTGTCTGCAGCTCGGTTAGAAGCAGTCTCGCGATGAGCCTGAGCCGCCATGCGTCACGATCGTGCGCCGACCGCACAATTCCTGCGCACAGGCCGAGCTCCGGAGCGGCAGGAACCGGCTTCGGCCGTCGCAGCTCTTCCGTCAGCTCGGTGATCCGCCGGTGAGCATCAGGTGCGACTCTGTCGTTTGAACGGCAGCCTGTCATCGGTGCGGAAGGTCCGCTTATTGGCTGAATGCGTTCCCCACCTGATGCGTCGTATGCACAACAGCATCGCCCGTGGCGTTGGCCCCGTCGCTAAAACCCTGGCCAATATCATTGAAGCCGCTGCCAATATGGCCTTGGCCAAGATTGGCGCCGGCTGCGTTGAAATCCCCTTGCGCACGGGCGCCGTTGGCATTGCAGCCGGCAAGGGCCAACGGCAGCGCCAACATGCACAGGCAAAGCAGTTTCATATCCGTGGTTCCTTTTGTCCCCCATTTCGTCCACCCAAGGACAAATGTCAATATTCTGGTGCGATTGCTGCAAATCAGCACCGAGGTGTGACCTTGTGCCGACGTCACTGCAAACCATTGAAATAGAGAAGAAAATGCCTGGCGCGGTGGAGTGACCTTCGGCGCCGAACATGACCCCACACCAATTTCGATTTCATAAGTACTTTCCAGAAGTTATCTTGAACCGATGTGGAATCGTGTCTCAGTGTGGCCAAAGAATTGCGGAAAGCCCAGCCTTCTGTAGGAGTATTGCTCTGCGTTCGTGCATCATGAGGACCGAAATGTTGGAGCTTCGTCCGAACTGTGAGTGTTGCGATCGGGATCTCCCGCCGGAGAGCGCCGACGCCCGCATCTGTTCCTTCGAGTGCACCTTCTGCGCTGAGTGCGCAGAGGCCGTGCTTGGCGACCTTTGCCCGAATTGCGGGGGCAATCTCGTCGCGAGGCCGATCCGGCCTGCGCAGGCGATCGCTCGCTTTCCCGCTTCAACAAAGCGGGTGTTGAAGGCCGAGGGGTGCAGGCCGGCAGCGGCCTGAGACCGAGGCTCGGTCAGAGAGGAAGCAGATCGGCTTCACCGAGGTTGTCCCCGCAGTCGCCGGGCTTGCTTGGTCGTGGCATTGCGAACAAAAGGGGAATGACGGATAAGCAGCGTCCATCCTGGCTGGCCGCATCCCGATGCCCGTTTCCTACCTCGAGAGGCTGAACCCCGAACTGAGGCGGGCCGCCGAATATGGCGTTGTACCAGGCGCGAGCATGTCTCCGCCGCTGTTGGTCATCGCCGGCGCGGGCACTGGGAAGACCAACACCCTGGCGCACAGGGTGGCACACCTGATTGTCCGCGGCGTCGATCCAGATCGGATTCTCCTGATGACCTTCTCCCGGCGGGCGGCCGCCGAGATGACCCGGCGGGCCGAACGGATCTGCCTTCATACGCTCGGCGCCAAGGCGGGTGCGATCGCCAACGGCCTGACATGGGCCGGCACCTTCCACGCGGTCGGTGCGCGCCTGCTGCGCGCGTAGCCGACCGGATCGGCATCGATCCCGGCTTCACGATCGACGATCGCGAGGATTCGAGGGACCTGATGAACCTTGTCCGGCATGAGCTCGGCCCGTCGAAGATGGAACGCCGGTTTCCGATGAAGGGCACCTGCCTTGCTATCTACTCTCGCGCGGTGAATGCAGAGATGCCGTTGGAGGAGGTGCTCCATGACCATTTCCCCTGGTGCACCGAGTGGGCGCCTCAGCTGAAGCAACTCTTCGGCGCTTACGTCGAGGCCAAGCAGGCGCACAACGTGCTCGATTACGATGATCTGTTGCTGTACTGGGCAAAGGCCGCCATTGACCCTGTTCTTGCGGCGAACATGGGTGGGCGGTTTGATCACGTGCTCGTCGATGAATACCAAGACACGAACCGGCTTCAATCATCGATCCTGCTGGCTCTGAAGCCTGACGGCGCCGGATTGACCGTTGTGGGTGACGACGCGCAGGCGATCTATTCGTTCCGGGCGGCGACGGTCCGCAACATTTTGGATTTTCCCAGCAAATTCAGTCCGCCGGCCGAGATCGTCACTCTCGACCGGAATTACCGGTCAACCCAGCCCATCTTGGCGGCGGCCAACGCCGTGATCGACCTTGCCGAAGAACGGTTCACAAAGACTCTCTGGACGGACCGCGGCTCAGCCGAGCGGCCTCGGCTGATAACGGTGCGGGAGGAGGAGGATCAGACGCGCTACATCGTGGAGCGTGTGCTCGAAAACCGCGATGAAGGTGCCAGGCTCAAGCAACAGGCGGTATTGTTCCGGGCACCGAACCACAGCGCCGCTCTCGAGGTCGAGCTCACGCGCCGCAACATCCCGTTCGTGAAATACGGCGGGTTGAAATTCTTCGACACCGCGCACGTCAAGGATGTGCTTGCCGTTCTGCGCTTCGTCGCGAACCCGCGAGATCGGGTAGCCGGTTTCCGACTCATGCAGTTGTTGCCGGGTGTCGGGCCGTCATCGGTTCACCGCGTACTCGAGGCGATGGCGGAAAAGCCCGATCCGATCGCGGCGCTGTCGGAAATTCCGGCGCCGCGGCGGTCGGACGAGGCGTGGGACGGGTTTGTTCAAGCTCTGCAGGCGATACGTTCGGGCAAGGTCGGCTGGCCAACGGAGATTAGCCAGGCATGCCGTTGGTACGAGCCGCATCTCGAGCGCATTCATGAGGATGCCGTGGTGCGTCAGCG
>JASHRV010000303.1 GCA_030037175.1 Acetobacteraceae bacterium | reverse complement strand
GCGGCGGAGCTCAGGGCGCCGGGCAAGGCACGGAGCGCGCGGGGGACGGTCGATGTCATCGTGCCGGTGCACGGGGCGATGGAGGTGACGCTCTCCTGCCTGGAGGGCGTGGGCAAGACCTTGCCACGGGAGGCGCGGCTGATCGTGGTGGACGATGCCTCACCCGAGCCGGAGCTCGTCCGGGCGCTGGACGCGCTGGCGGCAGCGGGGCGGATCAGGCTCGTGCGGCGGGCGCGGGCGGGCGGGTTCCCTGCGGCCTGCAACGCGGGGATCCGCGCGGCGCGGCCGGAGGCGGACATCCTGCTGCTCAACAGCGACACAAGGGTGGCAGGGGCGTGGGTGGAAGGGCTGCGCGCCTCTGTGGCGTCGGCGCCGGACATCGGCACCGCGACCCCTTTCTCCAACGCGGCAACGATCCTGAGCTATCCGAACCCCGAGGGGGAAAACGCGGTGCCGGACGCGGCCGAGACGGCGCGGCTCTCGGAGCTCGCCGCGCGGCTCCATCGCGGCAGGGCCGTGGAGATTCCGACCGGGGTCGGGTTCTGCCTCTATATCCGCCGCGCGTGCCTCGCCGAGACCGGCCTCTTCCGCGAGGACCTCTTCGCCCAGGGCTACGGGGAGGAGAATGATTTCTGCCTTCGTGCTCGGCATCTCGGCTGGCGGCACGTGGCCGCGCCCGGGGTGTTCGTCACTCATTTCGGCGGGGGCTCGTTCGGCGCCGCGGGCGATTTGCTCGTGCGGCGCAATCTCGGCCTGCTGAACCGGCTGTACCCCGAGTACGACGCGCTGATCTCGGCGCATATCGAAGCCGACCCGCTCTTCGCCTATCGCCGGCGGCTCGATGCGGCGCGCTTCGCTTCCGGGCGGGCCGCGGCGGGCGCGGTCATCCTCATCACGCACACGCGCGGCGGGGGGGTGGATGCCTTCGTGCAAAGCCGAGCGGCCACGCTGCGCGCGAAGGGAGTGCGGCCGATCCTGCTGCGGCCATGGGCGGGAGAGGGGAATGAGCGGTCGGCGCTGGTGGGCGACGACAGCGGCGAGGCCCTTCCCAATCTCCGCTTCGCGATCCCTGGGGAGATCGAAGCGCTGGCGAGGCTGCTCCGGCCCGAGCGGGTGCAGGCGGTGGAGCTGCACCACCTGGTCGGGCACGACCACGCCATCCTCGAGCTCTGCCGCCGGCTCGACGTGCCCTACGATGCCTATCTGCACGATTACGCCGCCTTCTGCGGGCGGATCGCGCTGGTCGGACCCGAGGGCCGCTATTGCGGCGAGCCGGAGACGCGGGTGTGCGCGGCCTGCATCGCTGATGCCGGCAGCGAGATCGAGGAGGAGATCGCGCCCGAGGCGCTGCTGGCGCGCTCGAATGGGGAGCTCCTGGGCGCGCGGCGGGTCATCGCGCCGACATCCGATGTGGCGGCGCGTCTGCGGCGGCATTTCCCGGATGTCGCGATCGCGGTCGAGCCGTGGGAGGACGATACCGCCCTGCCCGCTCCGGCACGGCGGCGTAGGTTCGGTGAGAGGCTCACGGTCGCAGTGATCGGCGCCATCAGCATCGCCAAGGGCTACGACATCCTGCTCGCGGCCGCGCGCGATGCCGCATGGCGGGACCTGCCGCTGAATTTCGTGCTGGTGGGCTATTCACCGGACGACAAGCGGCTGATCGAGACCGGGCGGGTTTTCGCGACCGGGGCCTATCAGGCCGATGAGCTGCCGAAGCTGATCGCGGCGCAGAAGGCGGACTTCGCCTTCCTGCCTTCGGTCTGGCCGGAGACCTGGTGCTTTGCGCTTTCGGAGGCGTGGCGGGCGGGGCTCGATGTTGCGGCATTCGATTTGGGAGCGCAGGCGGAACGTATCCGTGCCACCGGAAGAGGCTGGCTTTTACCGCTCGGGCTTACAGCTGCAGCACTGAACAATACGCTCTGTAAACTTCCTTCGCTTGAAAGATAGTGTGGGTTCGGGCAAGAGTTTTCGGAATGTCATCGCGCAACAGTTGCAAGCTATGGTATGGGCCTCCACGCCCTGCTGTGCTTGCTGCGAAAGAATAGGATGTCTGAGCAGAAGATCGTGACCGAACTGAAAGTGTCGGGCCACCTGATGAAGCTCGACACGGGACTGTACTGCGTCTTCCACGGGCCCAACGGGCACCGTCCCAATCCTTCCACGGGCTTGCCCGGGGTGCGGATTTCACTGCCGCCCGGCGCGGCCTCGGCCAACGGGGTCGAGATCAGCGGCTTCCGCGAGGATGGATGGGTTTCGACCGGCAATGATGCGGCGCTGATCCGGGTCTCCGAGGGACCGGCTCAGGTGCTGGTGACAGTCTATCAATCGAGCCTCGGCGGCGATGCGTTGCCGCAACTGCAAGTTGTTCGTCTCGGCGATTTCCGGGAGGACGAGACCCGGGCGCCGGGGGCGCTGCCGGCGGCGGAGCTTGGCGCAGCCGGCGCGGAAGCCGAGGCCAAGGGGCCGAACGGAAGCGGCGGGCCGAACGGGGCCGGCAAGGAAGCAGCCGAGGCCAGGACAGCCGGCGCGAAGGCGGCATCGCCCCAGATCACCGCGCATATCCAGCGGCGGGGCGATGTCGGCGCGACGATCGGCGAATGGGTGGGCGAGCGGGGGAGCAAGCTCTGGATCGAAGGCTTCTCGCTCCTGCCGCCGCCGGAGCTCAAGCCCGAGGATCTCGAATACCAGGCGGTGCTCGGGCGCGGCTGGCTTTCGCCCTGGTCGCAGGGGGGGCAGTTCTGCGGCAGCCGGCGGATGGCGCTGCCGATCCTCGGGCTCCGGGTGCGGCTGCGCGGGACGGCCGCAGAGGCTTTCGAGTGCGCTTATTCGGCAAGCTTCACCGACGGCTCGGCAGTGGGGCCGGTCGCGGCCGGCGAGCCCTGCGAGGCCGAGGGGCTGGCGCCGCTCGAAGCCTTCCAGGTGATGCTGCGGCCGCGCAAGGCCGCGCAGGCGGCGATGGCGGCGGCCACGGCGCCGAAGGAAGCGGCGGAGGCAGCGCCACAGCGCCAGGCGCCGCCGGCATCCAAGAAGGCGACGGCGGGGCGGCCCGGAAAATTCCGCGGCAAGAAGCATCCGTTACGCCGGCGGTAGCGGGCTTGGCTGAGGACGAGAGTTCGCGAGACGGGCCGATCGGGCAACCGAGATCCGGGCGCGGCGCGCGGGCGTGAAATACCTCTTCGTCCACCAGAACTTTCCCGGCCAGTACCTCCACCTCGCCAAGCATCTGGCGGCGCGCGATCGCGACGAGATCGTCTTCCTCGCCGAGCCGAACGCCAACTTCATCGCCGGCGTGCGCAAAGTGGTGTACCGGCTGCCGCGCGGCCCGAGCCGGACGACGCACCCGGATGCGCGGGAGTTCGAGATCGCCTCGCTCCGCGCGGAAGCCGTGGCGCGGACGGCGGAGCGGGTGAAACGACTCGGCTTCACCCCCGACATCATCATCGGCCATCACGGCTGGGGCGAGCTCCTGAACATCCGCGATGTGTGGCCGGATGTGCCGCTGCTCGGCTATTTCGAGTTCTACTACCACACGAAGGGCGTGGATGTCGGGTTCGACCCCGAGTTCCCGCCCGACCCGGCGCTCTATCCGCGCGTGCGGGCAAAGAACGCGGTGAACCTGCTGGCGCTGACCATGGGCGGGCACGGCCAGACACCGACCGAGTGGCAGCGCTCGACCTTTCCGGACTGGGCGGCGGCACGGCTCACGCTTCTGCCGGAGGGGGCCGATCTCACGCTCTGCAAGCCGCTGCCGGCGGCGCGGCGACGCCCGCTGGTGATCGGCGGGCTCAGCATCGGGCCCGAGGAAAAACTCGTGACCTATGTCGCGCGCAATCTCGAGCCCTATCGCGGCTTTCACGTCATGATGCGCGCGCTGCCCCGGCTGCTTGCGGCGCGCAACGATGTGCGCGTGGTGATCGTGGGCGGGGACGAGGTCAGCTACGGCATGCCGCCGCCGCGTGGCGGC
Organism: Acetobacteraceae bacterium; assembly: GCA_030037175.1. Taxonomy (GTDB): domain Bacteria; phylum Pseudomonadota; class Alphaproteobacteria; order Acetobacterales; family Acetobacteraceae; genus JAKAWQ01. The sequence goes on along the minus strand of JASHRV010000303.1, from coordinate 2,356 downwards.
AGCTGGCGGGCGCAGATGCTCGCGGAGCTGGGCGGGAAGATCGACCATGCGCGGGTGCATTTCCCGGGCAAGGTCGAGTACCGGCATTACCTCGCGCTGCTGCAGCGTACGGATGCGCATGTGTATCTTACCTATCCGTTCGTGGCCTCGTGGTCGCTGCGCGAGGCGCTCGCGGTGGGCGCGCCCTTGGTGGCGAGCGACACGACGCCGGTGACGGAGTTCGTGCGCGACCGGCGCAACGGGCTGCTGACGCCCTGCCTCGACCCGGAGCGGCTGGCCGAGAGCGTTCTCGAGCTGCTCGAGGACGTGCCGCTGGCGCGGCGGCTCGGCGCGGCGGCGCGGCGCTACGCCGAGCAGAATTTGCGGATGGAGGATCATCTCGCGGCGTATCGCGACGTGGTGCGGCGGCTCACGCGCGGGGGCGAGGTGGGCGGGGAAGTGATTCAATACCCGCGGGCGAAGTCGACCGCGTTGGGAATGGGCGCGCCGCAGGCGAGCGCGGCAAGGGCGGCGAAGAAGCGGTCCAGCGTGCGAGGATTGTAGGTCGCCGGGTCGTCCGCCGAGATGTGCGGCGTGAGGACGAGGTTGCGGGTGCGCCAGAGGCGGTGATCGGGCGGCAGCGGCTCGCGGGCGAAGACGTCGAGCACGGCGCCGCCGAGATGGCCGGCATCGAGAAGATCGGCAAGCGCTTCTTCATCGAGCACCGCGCCGCGGCCGATATTCACGACCCCCGCGCCGGAGGGCAGCAGCGAGAGGCGGCGACGGTCGAGGAGGTTGCGGGTTGCCGGCGTGAGGGGACAGGCGAGCAGAAGAAAATCCGTGGCGGCGAGGGTCTCGTCGAGCGCGGTGATGGGAAGCGTAGCCGCGCAAGGCGAATGGGATGCGCCGGTGCGGGTGAGGCCGGTGACGATCATGCCGAAGGCGCTCGCGCGGGCGGCGGCGGCGGCGCCGAGCGGGCCGAGGCCGATGATGGTGAGGCGCCGGCCGGAAAGAGGAGACGAATAGCGCGGCTCCCAGCGCGCTTCCTGCTGGGCGGCGAGAAGGGCCGGCATGTGCGCGGCCAGCATCAGGAGCGCCATGATCGCGTAGTCGCCGGCTTTCTCGCCATGGATGCCGCGATTGCAGACGAGGACGGCGTGCGGCGGCAAATGGGTGAAGGGAGCAAGGACATCGACGCCGGCGGTGGTGCAGAAGATGAGGCGGAGATGCGGGGCGGGCGGAAAGGGCGCGGCGAGCGCGGCGGGCGGGGCGATGAGGGCTTCGGCGGCGGCGAGCGCGGCGGCGAGGGACTCCTTCGTTTCGGCGATGGTGAGGCTGTGGCGCGCGGCGCCGGCGCAGGCGGCGGCCTCGTCCCATTGAAGGCCGGTGATCGCGAAGAGCGGATCGTCGGGTGCGTTCTGGATGTGGATGCGCATGAAAGGAAGCTGCCATGGGCGGGCGGGACGGGCGAGAGGCGCGGCGGCGGCCTTGACCCTGTGGGTGGCGGCGGCCAAACGTCATTGCGGATGATGAATGTTGCGTATGTCTCCGCGTTGTCGGCGCTGGCGGGGTCGGTCATCGGCGGCCTGACGACGGGGCTGACATCGTGGCTCAATCAACGCTCCCAGGCGAAGGCCGATCGAACCAGCCGTGAATTGTCGCGGCGGGAGGAGCTCTACCGGGATTTCATCGTGGCGGCGTCGAAGGCCTATGGCGATGCGCTCGCCAGCAACGAGCCGCCGATCCAGGAGCTCGTCGAGCTCTACGCGATGCTGAGCCGGATGCGCGTCCTCTCGGCGGAGCGGACCGTGAGCAGCGCCGACAAGGTGATCGTGGCGACGATCGATACCTATTTCGCGCCGAACAAGACGGTGCGGGAGTTGCGCGAGGTGATCAAGAGCGGGAAGGGGATCGACCCGCTCGGGGAGTTCAGCGAGGCGGCGCGGGACGAGCTCCGGACGTTCATCTGGCGCTAGATTCCAGGGGACGGAAGGACGCGGCGAAAGGGATTGGAATTGCTTTGGATTTTGGAGAATCCGGGAAAATTTGCTTGGACGGGTTGGACGCGACGGGGGGCGGTTTGTGCATGTTAATTGTTTAGAATCAATTGGTTGAGTGAATTGGACGGTTGAAAGGACACCATTTCGCCGCAATCAGGCAGGGGCGATCAGGTGCCGGGCGAGCGCAGGGCGCGGGCGCGGTACCAGGACGGGAAATAGGTCGTGAAGAGCAGCGCGCAGACGAGGAAGAAGAGCCAAGCATACTGGACGACGAGGCCCTGAGCGCCGGTTGCGTGCTGGTAGAGGGCGATGAGGGCGGCGAGGGTGAAATCGAGGCCCCAGACCGCGGTGCAATACTGGTTGATGCGGATGAAGAG
>JASHRV010000302.1 GCA_030037175.1 Acetobacteraceae bacterium | reverse complement strand
CCGATCCCCACCCCGCCGAATTCGCCCTGCTCCCCCCGCTCACCGAGCCGGGGCCGAGCGGGGGCCGCCTCGTCGCCCGCGTCGCCGCGCTGCCCGCGCCCGTGCCCCGCTCCGTCCCCGTGCTCGCCGAGGCGCCGGGCGGGCGCATCCTCGCCCGCTTCTCCGTCTCCATCCCGCCGGGTGCGGCCGTCGGCTCGGCCGCCATCCCCCTCCCGCTCGAGCTCGCCAACCGGCTCGACGCGCTCCGCCTCGCAGAGAGATCCGCGGGGGGCCCCTCCGCCGCCGGCGTCTTCCTCCTCGACGAGCTCTATCGCCGCCGCCCCGTCGGCCTCGCCTCGGGCGATCCCGCGGACGCCGATCTCCCCTTCGTCGGCCCGCTCTACTATCTCTCCCGCGCCCTCGGCCCCTATTCGGACGTCCGCCAGGGCGATCTCGGCCAGCTCCTCAACGACCGTCTCGCGGTCATCGTGCTCGCCGACCGCACCCTCCCGCCCGGCCCCGAGACCGACAGCCTGCGCGCCTGGGTCGCCCATGGCGGCCTCCTCGTCCGCTTCGCCGGGCCGCTCACCGCCGCCCACCCCGATTCCCTCCTCCCGGTCGATCTCCTCGCCGGCGAGCGCACGCTCGGCGGCGCGCTCACCTGGGGCCGGCCCGAGCATCTCGCCCCCTTTCCGCGCTCCTCGCCCTTCGCCGGCCTGCCCGTGCCGCCGGACGTCACGGTCCAGCGCCAGGTCCTCGCCCAGCCCTCCGTCGATCTCGATTCCCGCACCTGGGCCCGGCTCGATGACGGCACCCCGCTCGTGACCTCCGCCCGCCTCGGCGCCGGCCGCATCGTCCTCTTCCACGTCACCGCCAACACCGCCTGGTCGAACCTGCCGCTCTCCGGCACCTTCGTCGCGATGCTCCGCCGCCTCGTCGAGCTCTCGGCGGGCGTGGCGGAAAGCCCGGGCCAGGCCATCCTGACGCCGGCCTCGGTGCTGGACGGGCTCGGCGCGCTCGAAGCCCCCGGCCCGGCCGCGCGCGGCCTCGCCGCGGACCGCTTCACCACCACCGTCCCCTCTTCCCTCCATCCCCCCGGCCTCTACGGGCCGGAAAACGGCCGCCGCGCCCTCAATCTCGGCACCACGCTGCCGCCGCTCAGCCTCGCCCCGCCCATCCGCGGCGCCCGGCTCGAGGCGCTGGACGGCATCGCCCGCGAACGCCCGCTCGGCCCGCCCCTCCTCGCCGCCGCCTTCGCCCTCTTCGCCCTCGATCTCCTCATCGCGCTCGCGCTGCGCGGCCTTCTCTCCCGCCGTCCCGCCGCCGCCTCGGCCGCCGCCCTCCTGCTCGCCCTCCTCGCCGTCCCCACCCCGTCACGCGCGGAAATCCCGGCCGACGACCCGGCCCTCATCACCCGCCTCGCCTATATCGTCACCGGCGATCAGGCGGTCGATCAGCTCTCGCGCGAAGGGCTCCAGGGCCTCTCGGACTTCGTCAATGCCCGCACCGCCGCGACCCTCGGCCCGCCCAAGGCGGTCGTGCCCGGCCGCGACGACCTCAGCTACTACCCGCTGCTCTACTGGCCGGTCACCACTCACGAGCCCGACATGAGCCCCGCCGCCGTCACCGCGCTCAACCGCTTCATGGGCAATGGCGGCATCATCCTCATCGACACCGAAGGCGGCGACGCCAACGCCCAGGGCTCCGGCGCCGGCTTCGCCCCGGGTGCCACCGCCGCCCTGCAACGCCTCACAAGCGGCCTCGCCATCCCGCCGCTCACGCCGCTCACATACGAGAACGTGCTCGCCCACACCTTCTACCTGCTCCGCAGCTTCCCCGGCCGGTTCGACGGCGCACCCGTCTGGCTCGCCGCCGACCCCTCCAACCGCAACGACAACGTAAGCCCGGTGATCATCGGCGCGGACGACTGGGCCGCCGCCTGGGCCACGGACGCAGACGGCCAATACCCCTACGCCGCCATCCCCGGCGGCGACCAACAACGCCTGCTCGCCTACCGCTTCGGCGTTAACGTCGTGATGTACGCCCTGACCGGCAACTACAAAGGCGACCAGGTCCACTTGCCCGCTATTTTGGAAAGATTGGGCCAGTAGAGTAGAGTAAAGTGGAATAGAGTAGAGCTAGACCAGAAAAGGATGAGACAAGGATTCAGAGAATTGTTCTTTTTTGAAAAAAAGAACCAAAAAACTTTTATCCGTTTCTCGTTCGGAATCCCGAAATGGCGCCGGGTCCGGAAAACGGAAAAAAGTCTTTTTGCTTCTTTTTCTTCAGAAAAAGAAGTTTTTCCCTCTTCCCTGTTTTATTCGATATTCTTTCCAACATTCTTCTCAATATCTTCCTCAAAAAGCCTTCATTCAATAATTTCTGAATACTTGGAATACGCGATCAAGTCCTCCAACCCTTACGCTTCAGCGGGAGCCTCGCCATGACCCCGCTTGCCACTCCCTTGGGTCAGGGCATTGCCGCCCTGGCTTTCGAGCCGGCTTTGCCTCTCTGGCTCCTGGTCTTGCTTTGCCTTCTCGCGCTCGCTGCCGTCACCCCCGCCGTTCTCCGCCGTGCCCGTGGCTGGCCCTGGCGTTTGCTGGCGTTGGTTGTGCTGATGGGCTGGCTCGCGGGCCCGCGCCTGGTGCGGGAGACCTGGCGCAATTTGCCCGACATCGGTGTCATGCTCGTGGACAAGTCGGCTTCGATGCAGGTCGGCGGCCGTGCCGCCCTTGCCGCCGCCGCGGCGGCCCGCCTCGCCGAGGAAGCCCAGCGCATTCCCGGCTTCAGCTTGCGCGCCGTCACCGTGCCGGACAGCCCGGAGGGCGGTACCCGCCTTTTCGGCGCGCTCGATCGGGCGTTGGCGGAGGTGCCGCGCGGGCGGCTGGCCGGTGTCATCGCGCTCACGGATGGCGAGGTGGATGACGTGCCTGCCTCGCTGGCGAAGAGTCCGCTTGGCGGGGCGCCGCTTTCGGTGGTCATTCCGGCGAGGGGGGAGGAGACGGACCGCAGTCTTCGCCTGCTTTCCGCGCCGGGCTACGGCATTGTCGGCCAGGATGTGGCGCTGGAGGCCGAGATCGAGGATTACGGTCCTCCCGGCGCCATCCATCCGGGCGGCATGGCCCCGCTCACCGTTCGCCGTGACGGCGCGCCGCCGCTCACGCTCAGCGTTCCGGTCGGCAAGCCGATCCGCATTCCGGTGCCGATCACCCATGCCGGCCCGACGGTGGTGGCGTTGAATGCCGGGCAGCTCGGGGGCGAGGTTTCGACGCTGAACAACAGCGCCGCCGTCACCATCAACGGGGTGCGCCAGCGTCTGCGGGTGCTGCTGGTCTCGGGCGAGCCCAATCCGGGCGTGCGTGCCTGGCGCCGGCTCCTGAAATCCGATCCGGCGGTGGATCTCGTCCACTTCACGATTCTTCGCCCGCCGGACAAGGAGGACAACACCCCCCTCAACGATCTCGCCCTGATCGCCTTTCCGGCGCATGAGCTTTTCGTGGACAAGCTCGACCGCTTCGATCTGATCATCTTCGATCAGTTCCAGGACGATGGTCTGCTGCCGCCGCTCTATCTCGGCAACATCGCCGATTACGTGCAGAACGGCGGCGCGCTCCTGGTCACGGCGGGGCCGGAGTTCGCCGGCGCGGACAGTCTTGCCGGCACCCCGCTTGCCGCGGTCCTGCCGGCCCGTCCCGCGAATGACGGCGGCCCGGGCAGCGTCGTGGTCGGCCGCTTCGTTCCCGAGCTCACCGGCATCGGGGAGCGCCATCCGGTCACCGCCGGCCTCCCCGGCTCGACCCCCGGCGACGCACCCGGCTCGATGCCCTCCTGGGGGCCCTGGTACCGCTACGACGCGACCGACGGGGTGGAGGGCCAGGTTCTCATGCGCACGCCCTCCGGCGCGCCGCTTCTGGTGCTGAACGAGGTCGGCAAGGGCCGGGTGGCGATGATGCTCTCGGACCAGCAATGGCTCTGGGCGCGCGGCCATGACGGCGGCGGGCCGCAGGCGGAGCTGATGCGCCGGGTCGCGCACTGGCTGATGAAGGAGCCGGCGCTGGAGGCGAACGCGCTCGCCGCCGGCATCGCCAACGGGCGGATGACGATCGAGCGCCGCACGCTCGCCGCCGACGCCGCGGGCAAGGTGACGGTCACCGCGCCCGACGGCACCAGAACGGAAGTAGAACTTACCACGACCGGCCCCGGCAGGGCAAGCGGGCAGATGCCCGCTTCCCTGCCCGGCGTCTGGCGCGTCGGGGATGGGAAGGAGCAGGCTTTCGTCGCGGCGGGTGCGGCGGATCCCCTTGAAATGGCTGATCTTCGCGCGACCGCGAGCCTTCTTGCCCCGCTCGTGCGGGCGAGCGGCGGCGGCATCGACTGGCTGGGCGCGGGCGGGGTTCCGGCGCTGAGGCCGGTGGAGCGTGGCGAGACTGCGGCGGGACGGGGGTGGATTGGTGTCGTGCGCAATCATGCGCATCTGGTGACGGGGATCACGTCGGTTCCGTTGCTGCCGTCCTGGGCGGCGCTACCGCTTCTCATCGGGCTTATGATATTGGCTTGGCAGCGCGAGGGGGCCGAGTCGCGCTCGTATCGCAATCGCAACGAGGTCGGCTGAAACAGGCCTCGGCGTGTCCAATCTGTCCAAAGTCTGCTGGGAGTCGATGCATGCGTTGCTTCCGTATGGTCGTGCTGAGCGGCCTGGCTGTCGTTGCCGCGCCTGTGGCGCGGGCGCAGATGCCGAGCATCAGCCATCCTGGTGGTCCGGTGGTCGGCACCGCCAAGACATTTGCGCCGGCGGCGCCGCCGCCGCCCGGCCTGCCCGGCGCGGTGAGCGACAACACGCCGCTTCACAACCCGCCGCCGCCCTCCCAGGCGGCCTCTCCCAACGACGCGCTTTTCGATGCGATCAACCGCGGCGACATGGCGGAGGCGCAGGACGCCCTCAACCGCGGCGCCGATCTCAACGCCCGCAATGTTCTCGGGATGACGCCGCTCGAGCTGGCGGTGGACCTCAACCGCAACGACATCGCCTTTCTGCTGCTTTCGATCGAGCATGAGCATTCGGCGGAGGCGCAGGGCACGAATTCGTCGCTCTCCCTCAGCGTTCCCCCCGTGCCGGCGGCGATGCCGCGCGGCACCTCTCAGCAGGGCGCGGGGTTCGGCGGAGAATCGGTTGCGGATCTTTTGCTCGCCAACCAGCCCCCGCCGACCGTGCCCGGTCCGCGCGCATCGGTCGCGAAGGCGGCGCTGACCGCGGACCCGCCGGCGACGATGGCGGGCACCGGCAGCCCGGACCCTTCGGTCGGGTTCCTTGGCTTCGGGCCGCATCCGGGAGGCGGGCCGCAGAACTGAGGGCCTGAGCGCCCTTTCTCCGCCCGGGATTTTCCACCGTTTTTTTGAACCGCGCGCGCTTCAGCGCGCGCCCCGGCCCTGTGCCGACGTCCGGGCCTTTTGGCGGCCCGACCGGTTAACACGGCGTTACATATTCCCCCGATAGACGGAAATTTGATCACTCTGTTCATTAATCTGTGTTAGGAAGTTTCCAGGGCGAACATGTGCGGCCATCTGTAACAGTAGGTGGACGCATTTCCTGGCGTCGCCCGACCACGGCCGGGCGAAGGAATCTGCGGTGGACGAGGATCAGGGAACGCAAGCCCACGGCGCCGGAACGGGCGGGAAGGGCGCCGACGCCCGGCTCGGCATCGCCCCGGATGCGGTCGGTGGCGGGGACGAGCCGGGGCGTGCCCGCATCCTCGCCGCCCTGGCGGCGGCGCGTTACCACGGCTTCGAGCCCGACCCGAACGACTTTCACAACACTGCGGGAAGCGAGGCGCCGAGCCCCGCGGACCTTGCGGAGTGGCTGCGCGAGGCCGGGCTCTGGGCGAAGGCGAGCCGGATGGGCTGGCGACAGTTGATGAAGCTCACCGACCCCGTGCCGGTGGTGCTGCTCTTCAGCGACGGCAGCGCCGGCCTGCTGACCGGGGTCGATCCGATCGAACGGGTCGCGCTGATCAAGGACCCGCAGGGGCGGCAGAGCGATCTCCCGGTGCCGGTGGACGAGCTCCGGCTCTCCGAAGTGTGGACCGGCGAGGTCCTGCTGGTGCGCAAGCCGCGCGAAGCGAGCGACGGCAGCGACAACTTCGACATCCACTGGGTCTTTCGCCAGTTCCTGCGCGAAAAGAAGATGCTTCGCGATCTCCTGATCGCATCGCTGGTGACGTCCATCCTGACCATCACTCCGCCGTTCATCATCATGAACGTGGTCGACCGGGTGGTGATCTACGGAAACATGGACACGCTCGTCCTGCTCGCCGCGCTCTGGGCCGCGGTGGTGCTCTATGAAACCGTGCTCGAATATGCGCGCGTCGATATGGTGACGCTGCTCTCCGGGCGGGTCGACACACGGCTCAACCTGCACGTCTTCAACCGGATGCTCGGGCTCAGCCTCGATTATTTCGAGCGCCATCCGGCGGGCGAGATCCACCACCGCATCAATCAGCTCTATCTCGTGCGCAATTTCTTCACGGGGCGGCTGTTCGAGCTCGTGCTCGATGTGTTCATGCTGATCGTGCTGCTCCCGGTCTTGTTCTACATGAGCTCGGCGCTTGGGTTCGTTTCGCTGGCGACAGCGATCGCCATTACGCTCATCGTTGTTGTCTTCATGCCGGCGATGCGACGGGTCACGGGGCAAATCGTGCGGGCCGAGACGCGCAAGAGCACGCACATGGTGGAGAACATCCACGGGATTCGCACCATCAAGTCGCTCGCGATCGAGCCGCAGAGCAAGGCGGAATGGGATCTCCGGGTGGCCGATGCCGCGGACTGGCGGATCCAGGGCGGGCGGGTCGCGAACTGGCCGAAAACGCTCGTGATCCCGTTCGACAGGTTCATGCAGCGCGGCATCATCCTGCTCGGTGCCTACTGGATCGTGACCGGCACCGTGACGCTCGACGTCGGCGGGCTGATCGCGTTCCTGATGCTGGGCTCGCGGCTCGCCGTACCGTTCGTTTCGCTTTCCAAAATGATCCAGGACCAGGAAGAGGTCCGGATGGCGATCAGCGAGGTGGGTTTGGTGGTCAACAATCCGCCCGAGGTCGAGTCCGTCTCGGGTGGTCTCCGGCCGGCGATCGAAGGCGAGCTGAGCTTCGAGAACGTGACCTTCAGCTATCCGGGGCAGGCGAGTCCGGCGCTCAAGGACGTTTCCTTCACAGTGCCGGCCGGGACGATGCTCGGCATCGTCGGCAAATCCGGCTCCGGCAAATCGACGATCGCGCGGCTGCTGCAGGGTATCAACCGCGATTATTCGGGCTTTCTGAAGCTCGACGGCAACGATCTCCGGGAGATCAATCTGCGCTATCTGCGCCGCAGCCTGGGCGTGGTGCTGCAGGACAATTTCCTTTTCCGCGGCACGGTACGGGACAACATCATCGCCGGCCGGCCGGGGCTCACGCTCGAGGACGCGGTGCGGGCGGCGCGGCTGGCGGGCGCCGAGGAATTCATCGAGCGGATGCCGGCGGGCTACGAGACCTTTCTGCAGGAAGGTTCGACCAATCTCTCGGGCGGGCAGCGTCAGCGGCTCGCGATTGCGCGCGCGCTGGTGACCGATCCGAAGCTTTTGATCCTGGATGAGGCGACGAGCGCCCTCGACCCGGAGAGCGAGGCGCTGGTCAACGCCAATCTGCTCAGGATCGGCAAGGGACGGACGATGGTGGTGATCACCCATCGGCTTTCCTCGCTCACCGATTGCGACCTGATCCTGGTGATGCATCAGGGCCGGATGCTCGACATCGCGCCGCATCGTGTGCTGCTCGAGCGTTGCGCGATCTATCGCCAGCTCTGGCTCCAGCAGAACCGTCATCTCGACCCGCAAGGGACCCGCCATGCCGCTCCCGCGCCTGTTCCCATCGAAGCAGATTGAGGTTCCGAAGGGTGGCGCGCTCAGCGCCGCCATCCTAGAGTTCCAATCTCCTTCCAGCGTCATTCTCGAGGCGCCGCCGAAACGTTCGGCGCGCAACACGATTTGGATCATCGCGGCGCTGGTGGTGACGATGATCCTGATCGCCGAGTTCGTGCCGATGGATATGGAGGCGGTGGCGCAAGGGCAGGTGATCTCGCGTGCTCCGACCATCCAGCTCGAACCGCTGGAAACCGCGATCGTGCGCTCGATCGACGTGCATGTGGGCGAGGTGGTGCATGCGGGGCAGGTGCTCGCGACGCTCGATCCGACCCAGGCGCAGGCTGATCTGAAGACCCTGCTCGCACAAGAATCGGCGCTCTCTGCGGAGGTTGCGGAGCAGAGGGCGGAGTTCCAGGGCAAACCTTACAAGCCGACCGATCCGACCAATCGCGATCAGCTTCTCCAGGCGGCGATCTATGCGCAGCGGATGGCCGAATTCAAATCCACGCTCACCAACTATGACCAGCAGATCGCGAGCCAGGCGGCGCAGGTGCAGGGTGCGGAGACGCAGGCCGCCTATTATCGGGACCAGCTCGTTCTCGCGAACCAGATCGAGCATATGAACGCCCTCCTGCAGAAGATGAATGCGGGCAGCCAGCTCACCACGCTGCAATCGCAGCAGCAGCTTGTGCAAGTGCAGGGAGAGCTCGCGCAGAGCATCGCCACCGCGCAGGCAACGGCACAGACGCTGGAGGCGACGAAAGCGCAGCGCGAAGCCTTCCTCCAGCAGTGGAAGGCGCAGCTTTCGACCCAGCTCGCCACCAATGTGCCGCAGCTTGACGCCGTCAGGGAGTCGATCACCAAGGCGAGGCTGGTGAACCAGCTGATCACGCTTCGCGCGCCGCAGGATGCGGCGGTGCTGCAGATCGCGAGCGGGGTTTCCGTCGGCTCCGTCATGCAGTCCGGTCAGCAATTCCTTTCGCTTTCGCCGTTGCATGCGCCGCTCGAGGTCGAGACGTATATTCCGGGCGGGTACCAGGGATTCGTGCAGGTCGGCCAACCGGTCACGATCAAGTTCGCGACTTTTCCGTTCGTCATATTCGGTGAGGGCAAGGGCACGGTCAGGGTCGTCACCTCCGACTCCTTCACGCCGCAGCAGCTGGCCGCGCAGCTCATGCAGCTGCAGACCACGCCAACGGCAACGCCGACGGATGTACCGACAGGGCAGCTTTACTATGCCGCGCGTGTGACGATCGACAGCCTGAATTTGCGCGGTGTGCCGCCCAATTTTCGGGTTATCCCCGGCATGCCCGTGGAGACGGATATTCGGGTCGGCAGTCAGACGATCATGCAGTACTTGTTGGAACGAATCGTTCCGGTCTTCAACCAGGGCATGACCGAACCGTCTTGAACCGGGCTTCCCGCGGAGCGATCCGATGATCACGCCGGAAACGTGTCGGTTCGTGTCGGCAGGGAGGCGGTGACGTGGCGCGGCTGTTCGACCGTGTGGTGGGTTCGCTTTCGCCCAAGGCCGCATTCGGGCGGGCGAAGCGGCTGGCCAAGGAAGGGCAGGCGGCGGCGGCATTCCCGCTCTTCGCCCGCGCGGCGCAGGCGGGGATAACCGAGGCCAAATACGAGGTCGGGCGCGCCTATCTGGAGGGGACCGGCGTGCCGGCGAGCCGCCGGGAAGCGGCGCGCTGGCTTGAGCGGGCGGCAACAGACGGCTATGCCGAAGCCCAGTCGCTGCTTGCAGGACTATATCTGCACGGCATCGGGCCGGAGCCCACGGGCGAGCCACAGGGAGCAGGTGCCGCTGCGATCTTTGCAAGCGGAGAGGACGCGAAACCGGATTACAAAAAGGCGCTGATCTGGGCCAAGCGTGCCGCGGCGGCGGGCACGCCAGAGGGGCAGGCGGTTCTGGGGTATCTCCTGACCTCGGGTCCGGAAGCAATGCGCGATCCGGAAGCGGGGGAGAAATGGTACCGCAAGGCGGCAGCAGCGGGCTCGCCACAGGGGGCGCTCGGGTTCGGGATTGCGCTCGCCCGCAAGGCCAAGGATATGGCGGGCTATACCGAGGCGGCCGAATCGATCCGCGTGGCCGTCGAGGCCGGGCTGCCGATGGGGCAGTTCATGCTCGGATTGATGGCCGAACGGGGGCTCGGGATGAACCCCGATCCGGGCGCGGCATTGCGGCTCTATCGGCTGGCGGCCGCCAAGGGCGTGCGGGCGGCGGCCGCACGGCTCGGACTGATGCTGATCGAAGGACGCGGCGTGCCGCGCGATGCGCTGGAGGGCGAGTCGTGGCTGCGGCGCGCGGCGATCGCCGGCGATATCGAGGCCGCGGCTCTGGTCGGAGACCTCTACTCGCGAGGCGGGGACATGCCGCCCAACTATGCCGAAGCGGCGATCTGGTATCGCCGCGCGGCCGAAGGCGGGCACGCGACGGCGGCGCGTGCGCTCGGGCTTCTGCACCTGACGGGCGGCGGCGTCGCACGCGATGAAATGGAGGCGACACGGTGGTTCCGTGTCGCTGCCGAGAAAGGCGACGAACGCGCCAAGGCGGACCTTGCCAACGTTCTGCTGCTGGGCAGCGGAGAAACCGAGGACATCACTCGGACACGGGTATGGTTTGAGGAAGCCGCGAATTCGGGCGACCTGGTGGGGGCGTTCAATTTCGGTGTCTGCCTTGCTGAAGGGCTTGGCGTGGAACGAGACGAACGAGCGGCGTTTGTCTGGATGCGTCGCGCTGCGGACGGGGTGGTGAATGCCCAGTATTGGTATGGGCGGATGCTGATCGAGGGGCGCGGCGTGGAGGCGGATCCGGAAGCGGGGCGAATCTGGATCGCGCGCGCTGCCGAATCGGGCCTCACCGAGGCGGAGGTCGCTCTCGCCGAAATGTTTGTGAGCGGCCATGGTGGGACGCGCAGTCATGCAGAGGCGCTCAGGCTTTATCAGAACGCAGCCCAGCGTGGCCATGTCGGAGCGATGTTCGCGGTCGGGGCGCTCTATGGCGGCGGGCACGATATCGCTGTGGACCGGACGCGTGCGGCGCGCTGGTTCCTGGCCGCTGCTGAGCGCGGACATGGGCGCGCGCAGTTGATGCTCGGGCGATATTACCTGAATGGGACAGCGGGTGTCCGTGATCCGGCGGAGGCCCGACGCTGGCTTGAGCGTGCGCAAAGCCAAGGCCTCGAGGAGGCAGCGAGCTATCTATCGCAGCTGCCGCCGACGGAACTGCAGGCGGACAATGCGGAGATGGAGCAGAGCCGTGTCTGAAGTGGGACGGCCGGAGGCGAAATCGCCGGAATTCCTCGATCACGCGACGAGGCGAGGAGAGAGCGGTTGGAGAGATGCAGGCAAAATCCATCCCGCCAGGGCCCGGTTATTGAGAAAAGATCACGCAAGGGGCTCGGTCCCTTGTGTTTCCTGGTGAAAAAGGATGCCCCCCTCAATCCGTCCGGGGGTGTGCGACACGAGAAAAGCTGAGGGGCCGCGATTCCACCAGAAATCCATTTCCAGCGCATCGGAGCCTTCAATGCGGCGTCTCTCTCTCGGCCTGCTCCTATTTGTTGCGTTGAGTGCGACCACCGTGGCGAGGGCGCAAGTGCAGCAGGCAGGCCAAAGGGCGCCGACACCCGCCCAATGGGCAGAGATCCGAGCCACGGCCGCGCGATTCGTCGATCGCGAATCACCGCCCGGCATCCTGCCGTTCCGAATGTCTTCTCCGGCCGTTCTGGCTTCCGCTCTACACACCACTTTCGCGCATTATTTTCCACCTTATCCGCTGGCGTTGAGCGACGTGCCGACGACCAATGATGCGTATAATCGTGTGCTGTTGAATCCGGATGGAGGGCACGGCCAGTTCGTCCGAATCGGTGGCTATCTCCGCGACCGCCCCCTGCCCGTGGGGCCCTGGCCGTCCCGCTACTGGCGGCAGATCGATTACGCGATCGAGATAATGCGCGCGGAGCGCATCGGCCTCGACGGATTCGAGTGCGACCTGTTGCGTGCACCGCCGTCACCTCAGTTCAGTGATTCGGACGCGGTTCATTTGCTGATGCAGACCGCGGATGCCGTTGCTCCGGAATTTCGGATCGTCGTCGAGCCTGACGGTGCGGCGCTCCGTCACGTACCGGCGGCGAACGTCGCGGCGGCGGTCGCCTCGCTTGCCCGCTACCCCTCCGCCTATCGTTTGTCCGACGGCCGGCTCCTCATCACGCCCTTCGCGCCCGACATCGAGGGCCCGCAATACTGGCAGGCCGTCCTTGCCGATCTTCAAAGCCGTGGCATTCGCACGGCCTTCATCCCGGTCCTGCTCAACTGGCGACGTGCAGCATCACAGTTCGCTTCGCTCAGCTATGCCATGTCGGCCTGGGGCGAGCGCGATGTCGACGGTACCGAGAACGGGTTCAGAGGCTTCGACACGGCCATGGCCCCCGACACATCGCTCGTGATGATGCCAGTGGGACCACAAGATGTCCGGCCGAAGGTGCAGCGGTTCTGGGAGTCTCGCAATACCGATGCCTACCGCATGTTGTGGGCCCGGGCGATCGCGCAGGGCGTGCGCTTCGTCCAGATCGTGACCTGGAACGACTACTCCGAAACCACCGGCATCTCACCCTCCGCCGGAACCCAATTCCTGTTCTACGATCTCACTGCCTATTTCAACGATTGGTACAAGACCGGCACGCCGCCGCCGATCGTGCACGACGCGATCTACTACTCCGAGCGAACAGAAATCATCCCTCCGGAAACAGGCAGCCTTGCCGATGCAACCATGCGGCCGATGGGCCGGACGCCGGTCTCCAACCGGATTCAGATGCTGGCTTTCCTGACCGCGCCCGCGACCATCAAGATCGCGCTCAATGGTCGTACCTGGCATCAGAATGAACCAGCTGGGCTTGCCGTCTTCTCGATTCCCGCCGAGCCCGGGCGTCCGGTCTTCTCGGTCGTCCGTAGCGGCACTGTCGCGGCGCAGGTCAGGAGCGCATGGGATATCCATCGGAGCTTCACTGTTGAGAACCCTGCCTATTTCGGCGGGTCAAGCAATCGGCCCTTCATTCCAGTTCCACCTTGGGTCGGCGACCCCAACGGTTAGACCCGCGCGAGTTGCTTCCATGGAAAGCCATTTGCTTTGCTGATGCCGCTGCCACGCCCCTTCCCTATCACTCGATCGGGCCATTCATGAATTCGACGAGACCGCACTCGCAGTCGGCGATACGGCATCGTTGCTTTTTTCGAAAGCAAACTAAGAAGAGTCCAGCATGAGTCGCACTTTCCATGAATATACTGCCGACCCTGCAGCGGAAGCCGGCGGCGTTGTCAGGCGTTGCCTCATCCTTGACGATGAAGAGCGCGCCGATGTCTTCGGGACATGATTCATATCGCCTTCGGTTTCTTTTCTCACGGCCGCGCCGCTCATTGAGCCGTTTTCCAAAAGGAACCCTCTATGTACCGAAGATCGACCCGCATTTTTGAGATTTTGGGGCGCAAGAAGCCTTCCGATGTTTCGGTCGCATCCCATGCCGATTTTCAGACCCGTCTGGTAAAGGTCGTTGATGCATTGCCGGTAGCCGAAGCAGGGCTGCCGTATTCAATTGATTTCGGAAATGAAAGGATGATCTCCGTCATAACGAACGATGACAGAAATGCGGTAACATATCCTTTTCTCTATCAATATCAATATAAAAACGCGAGAACGATGATCTCGATTCCCTTCGAGGGGCTTGAGCAATACGAATATAGTGGCTTGATACGGCCGACGTTCGTCTTTTCGATTGGCCGATGCGGCTCCACGCTGTTGTCATCTCTGATGACGGCGTTCGGCCATTGCTCCATATCCGAGCCGGATATATTTACAGTGTTGGCCCGCCTTACCGCCGAGGAACAGCAACTTATCGGCCCTCAAGGGCTTCAGATGCTGGTCAGGCGAGCCACGGAGGCTTTCGTTCGCCAGGGTGATGGCGAAGTCTCGATAAAATTACGCAGCCATTGCAACACGATCGCCGGACGAATGGTGAAAGCCGTCCCTGAAAGTCGGACCATTTTCATCCTACGTGATCGAATAAGCTGGGCGAAATCGAGATATCGAGTTTTCGGCGAAGATCCGCGCACCCTGGCGAAGATGTACAGGAATGGAATTCAGACCTACGATCAACTCTTCCGTCTCGGCTCTCGCCCGAAGCTCGTCTGGTACGAAGAACTCGCGCAGGACCCTATTTCCGTCCTCAAAAAGCTCGGCGTTGCACCCATGTTGGAGGAGGAGCGCATCTCTGCCATGGTGGACGAAGTCCTAACCAAGGATGCGCAGGAAGGAACCGCGGTGGCGCGGAACAGGTACAACGAACGTCGACTCTCGGAGGAAATGCTGCGCGATTTCGAGTCGGAGTGGTCGGCTATAGTTCCTCATCAGCTGATTGAGCGGCACGGCATTTCGCTTCCTTACTGAGACCCTTCCCCCGGTGTCGCCAGCCAGAAAATGGTTCGTGCGTAACTTCGCCATTCTCCGCCGCTGAATTAGAGCGGGATGAGATTGCTTGCACCTCCTATCCCGCTCTCGCTCTTTGTTTTGCCGAGTGATTCCCGCCTCTGGCTTGGCCACCTCTGGCCATCACGCCACCAATGGCTGCAAGTTTGTGCGACC
Source organism: Acetobacteraceae bacterium (assembly GCA_030037175.1). Classification (GTDB taxonomy): domain Bacteria; phylum Pseudomonadota; class Alphaproteobacteria; order Acetobacterales; family Acetobacteraceae; genus JAKAWQ01. The sequence goes on along the minus strand of JASHRV010000302.1, from coordinate 5,618 downwards.
GATTATCTGTCTGGCAGATATGCTTCTCGGTAGGAGTGGTGAACGAAATTCTTCAGGTACCGCCTTCTGCCTTGCGGCTGCTTGGTTCCCATTTCCGGTGCACGGAGAGCGCCGTGCCGAGGACTCCGGCATCAATGTGGTTTCGTATCGGGAATCTACGCCGCAAGTCACAAATGTCTTTTATGATGTGCTGACGCGGCGGGAGCTTCTCCATCTCCAACCGCGTGAGACTATATGCGGCGAGCCTCAGATCGACATGGGAAAGAAACCCATCCTCTGCAAAGTATGACAGCAATTTTTCGGCCCCTGCCCGAGAGACAATATATCCATCACCTCCGATGGCTGTGTTATTTCGCATGATGAAGCCGAAGGCCGGGAACAGAGGGAGGACCGTCAAACCATCCTGGCGGTAGCTCATACGGGCATTGCAGAAGATCAGATCAAGTTCGCCGGGCATTTCCCAATTCTGAAGAACATCCAGATCCTGCGGATAGCTGTCATCCTCGAACACGATTCCCCAGGGCTCATCGGCGCGGGCAATCGCCTCCCAGGCTAAGGCGTGACTCAGGCTGCATCCAAGTGTGCCCTTGTGTCTTATCATTCTGGGGCTCCTCGTCAGCAGCTCACACGCGCTGTCGGGCAGGATGCTTCCGCGAATAGCGTCGATGCGCGTCACAGACACGGACTCGAATCCCGAGAGAACCGCCCGTATCCGATCCCAGCGCTCGGTGTCCCGCTCGAGATTGATGACGTAGCATCGCACATTCATCCGAGAGACCCGTACGAACGCCCCAACAGGCCTCAAGATTGCCCATTCCGGACGGTTCGGCAACGGGTGCAGGGGCTCGGGCCAGGGATAGAGAACGGTTATGCTGCGCGGACTCGCCACCCGGCATCGTCTCCTGTCCTGCGAGTGGGTGCTCTTCGCCGAAATCCGCTATCCGGCGTCTTGTCCGGGTCCGCCGTTGCAACTAGGGTCCCGCCCCGGAAAAGCCGGCGTGCTGATTTTCCGGGAGAATTGGTGCGGGAAAACCTGGCTGAGGTCTTCCGTCATTCGTCTGCGACCGGTGAACCGTTTGGCCGTTGCGTCACCCGAGCGAGCGGGGAGGGTATGACTCGCCATGCGCGTCGCCATCTATTGGGCTCCGCCCGCCACCGACCCCCTCTGGCAACTGGGCTCGGCCTGGCTCGGGCGCGATGCCGAAACCGGCCGTACGGTTCCGCAGCCTCATATCCCCGACCTCGCCGCGTTGACCAAAAGCCCGCGGCGCTACGGCTTCCACGCCACCCTCAAAGCGCCGATCACGCTGGCCGGCACGTTCGAAGCCTTTCTGGCCGACGCGCGGGCCCTGGCGCGGACGCTGAAGCCGGTGAGCTTGCCTCCCCTTGCCGTCCGTGCGCTCGACGGCTTTGCGGCTCTTTGCCCGACCACGGAGGCTCCGGAGCTCACAGCGTTTGCCGCCTCGGTCGTCACGGAACTCGATCACCACCGCGTTCCGGAAGAGCCGGAAAAACAGGCGCGCCGCGCGATCGGCCGGACCCCGACCCAAGCTGCTTATCTCGCCCGATGGGGCTACCCGTTCGTGCTTGACGAATGGCGCTTCCATATGACGCTGAGCAACATCGGTGCGGCGGCCCCGTCCCTGCTCGCCGCCGCTAGGCAGCATTTTGCCGGAACACTCGATCGCAAACAGCATGTGGCGGAGCTTGCGATCTTCATCGAACCGGCGCCCGGTGCCGCATTCCGCCTGGCCGAGCGCATCACGCTTGCATCGTGACAGCCGCGATCACGGCTCGAAGACGACCTGTACCCGCGGAGTCGGATAGCGTGCGATGCCGAACTCGACGATGGTTCCGGCGCGGTCCACGTTGACGTTCTCGCAATAGAGCAGCGGCCGCGAACGCGGCGTCTCGAGGAGCGCGGCTTCTGTCGGCGTCGGCATCCGCGCCGTCACACGCGTGGACTGGCGCAGATAGTCCGCGATACCGACCCGCTCCAGTGCCCGCGTGACGGCCTGCTCCGCCCGCAGCGCCTCGAAAATGCCTCGCAGGCGCGCGGCCGGAAAATAGTGGCTGGCAATGGAGATGGGCCGCCCATCGGCGAGCCCGAGATGCTCGAACAGAACCACTTTCGCGCCGTTGCGCAGCCCGAGCCCGCTGGCCACTCGGCTGCTCGCCTCCTCCTCGCGAAGATCGAGCACCCGACCGGAGGGCTCACGATTATGGCGGCGGATCCATTCTGAGAAGCGCGTCCGCGGGCCGACAATATAATCGAGCACATCCTCGGCAACGAACGAGCCGCGCCCCTGCTCCACGCGGATCAGGCCCATGCGCGACAATTCCTCGAGAGCACGGCGCACGGTGTGGCGGTTGACGCCGAATCGCGCGGCAAGCGCAGCCTCTGTCGGCAGCCGGCCGCCGGCCGCACGGGCGCCGCTGACGATCTCGCTCTGCAAGGCCTCGGCAATCCGCCGCCATAAGGCGACACCGTCCCGCGCCAGCAGCGCCTCGGCGGCGGCGCCCGTTGGTGTCATCGAAAATTCGTCCACGTTCGGTCGCAATCGGCGATCATCGGGGTTGACGGGCACCAGAACCTCATCTAGCTGTCTAGACCACTAGACTAACTTCTCGATAGACCAAATCTCGTCCGAGGGCAAAGGATAACGTGACAGAGTCCGATTCGAACGCGAGGCGGCGGCGTTGGATGGCGGTGCTGGCACGGGCGAGCGCTGCGGAAATCGAGGCGCTGCTCGCTGAAACCAAACCGCCCCCCGGCCATATCCGCCTCCGCGGGCCCGAAATCGGACTGGTTATGGTGCGCGGCCGCTCAGGCGGCGCCGGAGCTCCATTCAACCTTGGCGAGATGACGGTTTCACGCTGCACTGTGCGCAATGAAGAGGGTCGCATCGGCCACGCCTACATTGCTGGCCGCGACCTTCGGCATGCGGAGCTCGCCGCCACGGTCGATGCGGCGATGCAGGACGATGCCTGGCACGACGCGCTCGAACGTGCAGTCATCGCGCCGCTCGCCGCCGCGCAGGAGCACGCCAGGGCCGCTCTTGCCCGCAAGGCCGCCGGCACACGCGTGCAGTTCTTTACCATGGCGAACATGCGCTCATGACAGGGCTCGAACTTCCCGGATTTGCCGATCCGGTCACCGGCGCGCAAACGTCGTTCCGCGCTCTTCTGGACGCCATGTCCCGGCCCGGCACACAACACGAAGTGGCTCCCCTCCGTCCGCCGCCGCCGCTTGGTCCGGCAATGGCGGCGGCGCTTCTTACCCTCGTCGACAGAGACACGCCGCTCTGGCTGGACGACGCGAGCACAGCGGCGCGCGAATGGCTGCTTTTTCACTGCGGCGCCCAGGTTACGGCCGATCCGGCGGCGGCCGCCTTTGCCGCGGCAATCGCCTTGCCGTCGCTTGGCCGCTTCAACCCGGGCAGTGATGCTGCACCCGAGGAATCGGCAACCATCATCCTCCAGGTGCCTGAACTCGGCTCGGGCGAGAGCTACAGGCTTTCCGGTCCCGGTCTCGCCGCTCCCTCGCTGCTTCGAATCCAGGGCCTGCCCGCCGATTTTCCAGCACAATGGGGAGTGAATCACGCGCTTTATCCCTGCGGTATCGATCTCATACTGTGCTCCGGCGCCAGGCTCTGCGCGCTGCCGCGCAGCGTCAGCATTGAGAAGGTCTGAGCCATGGCTTACGTCGCGGTCAAAGGCGGGGAGCAGGCAATCGATGCCGCCCATGCCTGGCTCACCGAGGAACGGCGCGGGGATCCTCGTCTGCCCGAGATCACGACGGCGCAGATCGCCGAGCAACTCGGCCGTTCCGTGGACCGGGTCATGGCGGAAGGTTCCTGCTATGACCCAGGGCTCGCCGCTCTTGCCGTCAAGCAAGCGCAGGGCGATCTGATCGAGGCGGCCTTTCTGCTCCGTGCCTTCCGGACCACGCTTCCGCGCTTCGCCGCGTCGCAGCCGATAGACACCGACGCGATGCAGATCCGTCGCCGTATCTCGGCGATCTACAAGGACCTGCCGGGCGGTCAAATGCTCGGCCCTACCTACGACTACACCCATCGCCTGCTGGACTTTCAGCTGATGGAGATGTCTTCCGCTATCGCCGACCCGCCGCCTGCCACGGAGCCTTCTCCTGCGGCGGAATCCGCCATGCGGGAACGAATTAAGCGGGTCTCGGCCATTCTCGCGCATGAAGGCCTGATCGAGGGAGATGGCGTCTCGGACGATCCGCCGGGCGATCTCACGCGCGAGCCGCTTGCTTTTCCCGCTGCGCGCGACCTTCGCCTCCAGGCGCTCGCGCGCGGCGATGAGGGGTTCCTGCTCGCGCTCGGCTATTCAACGCAGCGCGGCTGGGGCGGTACGCATCCCTTCGTGGGTGAAATCCGTGTCGGCGAGGTCACGGTCGAGATTGAGCCGCCGGAGCTCGGCTTCCCCCTCGAAATCGGCGAGATCACCGTCACTGAATGCCAGATGGTGAACCAGTTCAAAGGCTCGAAGAGCGTGCCGCCGCAATTCACCCGCGGCTACGGGCTCTGCTTCGGTTACAGCGAGCGCAAGGCAATGGCGATGGCGCTCGTCGATCGCGCGATGCGGGCAGAGGAGCTCGGCGAGGAGAGCATCGCTCCCGCCCAGAACATCGAATTCGTGCTGTCGCATTGCGATAACATCGAGGCGACCGGCTTCGTCGAGCATCTCAAGCTGCCGCATTACGTGGATTTTCAGAGCGAGCTCGAAACGATCCGTCGCCTGCGCCGTGAAGCTGCTGCGTTTGCCCTGCACGGGCGACGGGAGGCTGCGGAATGAATGGCTATAATTTCGCCTATCTCGACGAGCAGACCAAGCGCATGATCCGCCGCGCTCTACTCAAGGCCGTCGCTATCCCCGGCCACCAAGTTCCGTTCGGCTCGCGCGAGATGCCGCTGCCCTATGGTTGGGGCACGGGCGGAATCCAGGTTACGGCTTCCATTCTCGGCCCCGGCGATATCCTCAAAGTCATCGACCAGGGCGCGGACGATACCACCAACGCAGTCTCTATCCGCCGTTTTTTCGCTCGCACCGCTGGCATCGCGACCACCACCCGCACCATCGAGGCGAGCGTGATCCAGACACGCCATCGCATTCCAGAGCATCCTCTGCGCGAGGGCCAGATCATCGTCTATCAAGTTCCGCTTCCTGAGCCGCTCTCCCGGCTCGAGCCGAGCCGCTCCGAGGCTCGGCAGATGCACGCGCTCGGCGATTACGGGTTGATGCATGTCAAGCTCTATGAAGACATCGCCCGTCTCGGTCACGTCTCAATCAGCTTCGACTACCCGGTCATGGTGAACGGGCGGTACTTGATGTCCCCGACGCCGATCCCTGCCTTCGACAATCCCAAGCTCGACCGAAGCCCGGCTCTGCATCTTTTCGGCGCGGGGCGCGAGAAACGCATCTATGCCGTGCCACCGTACACCAGGGTTCGTTCGCTCGACTTCGAGGACCATCCCTTCCGACTCACTCGCGCGGCGGGAGCCTGCGCGCTCTGCGGTGCAATCACGACCTACCTTGATGAGATCGTGACGGATGACCGCGGCGGGCGCATGTTCGTCTGCTCCGACACTGAC
>JASHRV010000301.1 GCA_030037175.1 Acetobacteraceae bacterium | reverse complement strand
CGGGATCACGCAATTGACGCGGATGCGGTCGGGCCCGAGATCGCGCGCGAGGCTGCGGGTCAGTCCCTCCACCGCCGCCTTGGCGCTGGTATAGGCGGGCATCCCGCCCGTTCTCTGGTGCCAGCTCACCGAGCCGAAATTGATGATGGAGCCGCCGCCCGCCTCGCGCATCATCGGCCAGACGGCCCGGGCGGCGAAGAACTGGTGGCGCAAATTCACGGCGAACCGCTCGTCCCAATATTCGACCGTAACGTCCTCGAGACGATGCCGTTGGTCGTTGGCGGCGTTGTTGACGAGAACCGTGATCGGGCCGAGCGCGTTCCGCACCTCCTCGATCGCCTCCTGCAGGGCGGCGATGTCGGTGAGATCGACGTGGCGGAAGAGCGGTTTCGCCCCGCCAGCGGCGGCGATCTCGTCCGCCAGCATCGCGCCCGCCGAGGCCTGGATGTCGAAGAAGGCGAGCTTCGCCTTCTGGCGGCAGAAGCCTTCGACATGGGCTGCGCCGATGCCGGTTGCCCCACCGGTGACGAGCACCACACGACCCTCGAGGCTCGGATAGATCGCCCGCTTGTCCTCGGCCATGACTCCCTCGCGCGAAAAGATCAGGCGCGGCGCGCGGCGCGGTACTCGCGGCGAACGATCTCGAGCAGCTCTTCCACCGAGGTCTCGGCCGAATGGCTCTCGAAGGTGATCTCGCCATGCTGCACCAGAACCACGCGGTCGCAGATATCGAGCGTCTGGGCGTAATTGTGGGCGATCATGATGATCGCGATATCGCCGCGCGCGCGCAGCCGCTCGATGAGGTCGATGATCAGGCCCGCCTCGCGCGCGCCCATGGCCGCGAGCGGCTCGTCGAGCAGAAGGATCCGGGCATTGGAATAGACCGCGCGGGCGACGGCGATCGCCTGGCGCTGGCCGCCCGAGAGCCGCGCGACCTCCGCTTCCACGTTCGGAACGCCGACGCCGATATCATCGAGCGCTTCGCTGGCGCGGCGCCGCATCTCGCCATGATCGAGCAGGCCGAAGGGCGGCCGGCGCAGCTCGCGATTGAGGAACATGTTGTGATAGACCGAGAGCGTGTTGATCAGGGCGAGGTCCTGATAGACGCACTCGATGCCGAGGCTGCGCGCATGATCGACCGAAGCGAGCGAGACCTCGTTGCCGTGAACGAAAAGACGCCCGGACGTAGGCTGATGAAATCCGGTCAGGATCTTGATCAGCGTCGATTTGCCGGCGCCGTTGTCGCCGAGAATGCCGAGGATCTCGCCGCGCTTGACATGGATCGAGACACCGTTGAGCGCCGTGATGCTGCCGAAGCGCTTGACGATCTTCTCGGCGCGAATGGCCTCGGCGCCGCTCTGCACATCGGGGGCGATGCTTCCCCCTGCCGCCGCGCTCATCGCGAAACCCCGCGCTGCCAGCGGGCGAGGCGGATATTGGCGATCATGGCGATCAGGATCGCGGCACCGATGATGCCGTCGAAGAGGAAGGCGTTGATGCCCTGCAGCGTGAAGCCGTCCTGCAGGACACCGAGGACGATGGCCCCGATCAGGCCGCCGATGATGGTGCCGGAGCCGCCGGTGAGCGCCGTGCCGCCGATCACGCCCGAGGCGACGCCCAGAAACATGATGGTGCTGCCGCCGGCGAGCGGATCGTTCGAGCCGACGCGATAGGCCTCGATGATGCCGGTGAACCCGGCGAGCACGGCGGTGATGATGAAGTTGCCGACCTTGATCCGCCGGACATTGATGCCGGCCTCGGCCGCCGCGATTTCGTTGCCGCCGACCGCGGAAGTATGCAGGCCCCAGCGCGTATGGCGCAGCACGATGTGCATCAGCGCGACGATGACCAGCGCCCAGATGATCTCGGAATAGCCGTAGGCGCCCATGATTCCCGCGAGGAACGATCCGCCCGGCGGCGTCGCCGGAAAACCGCGCGAGATGGTCAGCGTGACGCCGGTGATCAGGAAGTAGGTGCCGAGGGTGGTGACGAAGGACGGCACCCCGAGCAGGACGGTGATCAGCCCGATCGCGAGCCCGATCGCGGCGCAGATGCCGAGCGCGACGACGATGGCCGGGATGACAGGCAGCCCGAACTTGGCGCCGAAATAGACGAGGAACGGGGCGAGCGCGAAGGTCTGGCCGGCGGAGAGATCGATCTCCTTGCAGATCAGGAGCATGATCTCGCCGCAGGCAATGATCGCCGGCGCCGCGACGAACTGCGAGACCGTGACGATATTGTCGCCGGTCAGGAAGTTGCCGTTGGTGAGCTCGAAATAGACGACGAGCAGCACCGCGACGAGGATGACGCTCGCCTCGCGCCAGACGAGAAATCCGCCGAGCGCGTGGCGGACTCCCGAGCGGCGGACCGACGCGGGCGGCGCCATCTGCGCGCCGCCCGCCCCTCCGGAATTGGTCGCCACGAAGCTTAGCCGATCGGGCCGGAGCGCGGCACGATCTGGGCTTCGGCGGAGCTGCCCTCGTAGCGCGTCTTGGTGGTGAGATAGGGCATCACGCCTTCCTTGGTGACGAACTTGAGGCCGGTGTTGATGTCCGCCGGACCCGAAAGCCCGCCCGAGACCTTAAAGACGAACATCTCCATCACCGTGTAGAAGCCTTGCAGATAGGCCTGCTGGTCGATGACGAAGTCGAGAATGCCGTCATGGACATATTGCAACGATTTCGGCAGCAGGTCGTAGCCGCCGCCATGCACGCCCTTCGTCGCCAGATCGTATTGTTGCATCACGGTGCCGATGTTCATGGTGTCTGTGGCGCCGGTGCCGAACATGCCTTTGATGCTCTTGTGGCCGAGGTAATAGGCGCGGATCTTGGAGAGCGAGACATTGGTGGTGGGATCGGTCGCGATCATCACGGCGTTGATCGATGCGCCCGACTTCTTGATCGAGGCCATGGCGCCGTCCACGCGCGGCTGGAGATTGAGCTGACCCGGCGTGGCGATGAAGAGCGCGACGTCCCCCGAGCCCACCAGCTTCACGATCCTTTCGCCCATCTGATAGCCCGAAAGGAAAAGATCCTGGCCGATATAGGCGAGGCGCCGGTTCGGGCTGCCGGGCGGGGAATCGGCATTGTAGCTGAAGACGGGGATGCCCGCGTCGAGCGCGCGAGCGGTCGGCGCATCGAACCCCTTGGGATCGACGATCGCGACCGCGATCGCATCGGCCTTGCCGGCGATGGCCGCGTCCATCGCGTTCACCATCTGCGCGACGTCGCTGATCTCCGAGCCCGTCCACTGATAGTCGCAGCCGAGCAGGGCGCACGCATCCTGGATGCCGTACTGCGTCGGGACGAAGAAGGGATTGGTGGTCACGTGATTGACGAAGACGAAGCGCCAGCGCGGATGGGAAGGGAACGGGCCCGCATCCGCCGCCCGCGCCTGTCCCGCAATCGCCCCGAGCGCCGCCGCCGCCGAGGCCACGCTCACGCCATGAACCATCGCCCGCCGTGGCAGACGCGCCGTCACGCGGCGCACCAATTTTTCGTCCTGTTCTTCGCTCATCGGCGTTCCTCCTCCCCTGGCTTCATCTGTTTCAGGGTCCGGGAGAGATAGGCCGCGGGCGAAAGGAAAGTCAACGGGAGCGGTGCGCTATCAACCGGCGACCGGGCCCGACCGCGGCACGATCTGGGCCTCGGCCGAGCTGCCCTCGTAACGGGTCTTGGTGGTGAGATAGGGCGTCACGCTTTCCTTGGTCACGAACTTGAGGCCGGTGTTGATGTCCGCCGGCCCGACGAGCCCGCCCGAAACCTTGAAGGCGAACATCTCCATCACCGTGTAGAAACCCTGAAGATAGGGCTGCTGGTCGATGGCGAAGTCGAGATAGCCGTCCTCAATCGCCCTCAGCGATTGCGGCAAAAGGTCGAAGCCGCCGCCATGCACGCCCTTCTTCGGCAGGTCATATTCGCGCATCACCGTGCCGACATTCTCGGTATCGCCGCCGCTGGTGCCGAACATTCCCTTTATCGTCGGATGGCCGAGATAATAGGCGCGGATCTTGGAAAGCCCGACATTCACCGTGGGGTCGGTCGCGATCATGGTGGCGTTGATCGGGGCGCCGGATTTCTTGATCGCGGCGATCGCGCCGTCGACACGCGGCTGGAGATTGAGCTGGCCCGGTGTCGCAATGAAAAGAGCAACGTCTCCCGAACCCACCAGCTTGACGATCCTTTCGCCCATCATCTCGCCGGAGAGGAAAAGATCCTGGCCGATATAGGCGAGCCGCTTGTTGGCGCTGCCGGGCGGCGCATCGGCGTTGTAGCTGAAGACGGGAATGCCGGCATCGAGCGCGCGGGCGGTCGGCGCGTCAAATCCCTTGGGATCGACGAGTGCCACCGCGATCGCATCCGCCCGCCCCGAGATCGCCGCGTCCATCGCGTTCACCATCTGCGCGACGTCGCTGATCTCCGAGCCTGTCCACTGATAGTCGCAGCCGAGCAGGGCGCAGGCGTCGTGAATGCCGTACTGCGTCGGAACGAAGAAAGGGTTGGTGGTGACGTGGTTGACGAAGACGAAGCGCCAGCGCGGATGGGAAGGAAACGGGCCCGCATCCGCCGCCTGCGCCGGCCCCGCGATCACGCCGAGCGCCGCCGCCGCCGAGGCCACGCTCACGCCATGAACCATGGCCCGCCGCGGCAAATGCTGCGCCACGCGGCGCATCAATCTCTCGTCCGGCGTCTCGCTCATCGTCGTTTCCCCTTCCCCCTGCATCTCTCTGCCAGGGTCGGGCGGAGTTAGGGCACGCGCGAAAGAAAAGTCAATCTGGCAAGATCGTTGTCAATCAGCATCATTTTTCGCAACCTTCGCCGGGCTGCGGCGATGCGCCTCACCTCTGTCCCGCATCTATCCCGCGATCTCGACGAGCATGCGCGCAAGCCCACGGGGTTCC